>JAJRTU010000285.1 GCA_024278135.1 Gammaproteobacteria bacterium | reverse complement strand
GTTTGTACCTCGACGAGAGCACAGTGTAAAACGAAGTGGTGCACAAAGCCACACACTGTAAATCAATAATTCGATTGTCGATCTGCTACCAGTTGATAACATGCTTTCCTGCATCTGGAATTATTTTTCGTCACCATAACGCCGCAAATCACCGGCGTAAAAAAGCAGAGCGAAGCGGCGCTTATTTACGTCCGCGTGCATTTGCCTTGTTAGAGTGCATGTTAATTACTAATCTTTCAATATACTAATAGCAATCGCAGCAAGTGAAATAATAATTGCGAGTATTGATATTCGATTTGCTCTAGTTGCAACACTCAGCGTTGCTGCTTTATGATTCTGATCGAATTTTATTAATTCTTCTTGTTTGATATTTTTTCGGTCTTCTAATACTGCTTTCATGAAAGGAATACACTTAGGAAGGATAGAGTCTTCACCTTTTTCGATTTCGATTAATAGCTCTGAATCTGACATGGCTATAATTTTCTTTCTTCTCGGCTCGCTTATCTGTGGGTAATCTTCTAATTTCACAGTATTAATCCTTTTGCACTCTAACGCTTTAATCAGCGGCAGGCGAAAGTGGCGCGACTTTTTGCGACAGCAAAAATCGTGACGCTTTTGACTGTCCGCTGGATTTATTTGTTATGTTTTTAATAGTATTTCACTTGCTACTGGCTGCCATTCTTTATATGAAAACCCACCGCCATACGATGGATGTATTATGTAGCCAGCAATAACTCTATAGCCATCAACGTCGAAAGTAACCATGTATTCTCCTTCCTTCGTGTGATTGACATATTCGAGTAAGTTTTTCCAATTCTCAAGCCCAAGAACCAGCATACGTTTTGGTTTTAGTGTGTTAATTATTTCACTAAAAGCTTGAACTGATTCATGCCGCATTTTTTCTGTTGGCCTTTCTCTACTAACACTACCTACCAAGTATTGCACGAAATTATAAAAGGCTACATTTCCCCAAAACTGTTTAGAGCTTACTGTGGTGTTACGACCAAATATTACTCTCCTAGTTTTTGTGGCAAATCGTGAAAAATTTGGGTCTTCGTTTTCGCCAATATGATCTGCAACACATGATATTACTAAATTTGAATCGAAGTTTTCTTCAGATGTATAATTCGACTCTCCAAGAATAAGTGTCTTGTCTGGAAATATTTCTGGTTTCTCATATTGTGAGCCTACCCAAGGATGAACCTTCACTTTATTCCACATCAGAACTCCATTTTTAAACATAACAGTTTATTCTACGGCTATGGCCGTTGATATTTGGCAGTTGATGTCTTTTTTACATGCCAGGTAATATTTCATTAAACCTTTATAAAATCAACGTGATAAAGACTTGTGCCTTGTCTGGTGAAAAAACACCCGCCAGTTTGGGTTTTATTGGCCATTGATATTATTTTTATTAAGAGATTAAGTTTCTTTAAGTTATTGTAAGTACTGCTGTATTTTTGATATGTAATTTCCTTCATAAAACAGCGGCCATCACCATTGATATTGCCTGGATAGTTGTGCATGATGGCACCTTACTAAGGATAGTAGATAAAAAAGGATCCCGCCATGGACGATATCCCTGTTCCGATAAATAGCCAGTCAACACGCTTTATTCCCTTACTCCGTACATTCATTCGCCGCCGAGGCCTCGCCTATGCGACGGAAAAAACCTATCTTTACTGGATTACCTGTTATATCCGCTTCCATAAAATGCAGCACCCGAAAGAAATGGGGCCTGCCGAAGTAGATGAATTTCTCACCTATCTATCGCTCGAAAGAAAGGTCGCTCCGAGTACGCAACGGGGTGCGCTTAATGCACTGGTGTTTCTCTACCACCGTTTTCTTGAGATACCCCTGGGAGACCTGCAGTTTTCCTATGCGAAAATATCAACCAGAATTCCAGTAGTGCTCAGTCATAAAGAGGCGATGTCAATCATTGAAAATATGCGTGGGCAGTCTCAGCTGATTGCCAGATTGATGTACGGCTGCGGTTTACGCCTGATGGAGAGTTGCCGTTTGCGAGTCCAGGATATTGACTTTTCAATGAAGCAGATTATTGTGCGTGAAAGTAAAGGGAATAAACAACGGACCACTGTGTTGCCTGAGTCTCTCATTGACGAGCTAAGTGCGCAGCTGGCAACGGTGAAAAATATTCACGAATTTGATCTGAGAAGAGGTTATGGACGTGTTTATCTGCCTTATGCGTTGACGAGAAAATATAAGAATGCGGAAAAGGAGTTTAAATGGCAATACCTGTTCCCGGCTTCGCTTGTTTCCAGTGATCCCAGAGATAGCACCATCAGAAGGCATCATGTTGATGAGAGCTGGATCCAGAAATGTGTAAAGAAAAGTGTGCGCCATTTGGACATGAACAAAAAAGCATCCTGCCATACATTTCGACATAGTTTTGCCACCAGGTTACTGGAACGAGGCTATGATTTACGCACGATTCAGGAACTTCTGGGGCACGGTGATATCAGTCAAACAGAAATTTATACGCATGTGGTTAAAAGAGGTGGTCGCGGTGTCAAGTCGCCCATTGATGATTGTTAAGCGATTTTCAGCAGCCGCTTCAGGCCCGGGCCGGGTGTTCCAGTGTATTGCGTTTGAAGGCCTCATTCAAAGAGGCATCAATGACACATTCATAACCGTCAATACGCGCAAGCAATTTGTTTTGCTCATCGAGTATCTCCATGCTCGCCGTGGCGGCGTGTTCGGTGCTTTTTTCAACATGGATATTCAAGCGGGCACCCTGTTTCGGGAACTGGCGCTGATACTGTCTGTAGCGGGCTATCTTTGTCGGCAACGAGGCGGCACCTGAGTGCTGGAAACTCCAGAGGATCATCATCTGGAAACCCGCATCCAGGAGCAGGGGATCGGCCAGCCAGGATGAACGCATCGGCTGTAACAACCACTGCGAAGGTGCTGGTGCGGCCATCACTTTTCCGCTGATCCCCAGGGCCGAGCAGGCCGTGATACTCTCTATGCATTGCAATGCCGGGCCGTGAAACAAGTGGCCGTTGCTGTAGTATTCCCTGTTGTTGAAAGGATAATCGCCACTGATGCCTTCTGCTTTTACGGGGGCGGGCTGCGCATACCCGGTACTCAGTATCACTTCCGCACTGGCATGTCTGACCGTCCCGCTGCACAATTCAACCCTTACGTGATCTTCATCGCCCTTCATCACTGTCTGACCGGCCATGATCTGGAGATCGATACTGCTGTCCATATCAATCGTGACTCCTTTCAATATGCGGAAATCATCAAAGCCGGTAAAGGCCAGACCGGGATGATTGTGCATCGCGCCCTGTGCCAGCCATTCCGCAATCAGGGCGGCGGGCAACACCGCCTTGCCATTGATGATATGGGATTTGAGTACTGGATATTCTTCAACATTGAGTCGACGCTCGCTGACCAGATGCAGGGCATCTTCCTGCGTTTCGTTTTGCTCATCCAGGTTGATATCACTGTCGGTTTCAAGTTCTGAACCCAGTACCACCACTTCAACCGGCCCTGTGCCGGCGATCTCCTGCAGCAGATAACGGGCCCCGGCCTGCAGGGGAATCACACCCACTCCCTCACTTTCAAATAAGGCCTTTAATTGCGGCGTGACCATGCCACCGTCCCAGGGTCCCCAGTTGATACTGAGTACACGGCAATCAGGCCGTTGACGCTGCTGTACCTGCGCCATCTTGTTCAATACTTCATTGGCCATGGCGTAATCCACCTGGCCTTTGCGTCCAAGCCGCGCTGTTGAAGAGGAAAACAGGACGATGGCCTTGAGGGCATCCTGCTCACAAACCTCGAGAAGGGCCTGCAGCCCTTCAACCTTCGTGGCATAGACCTGCTGAAATTGTTCCAGTGTTTTATCTTCAATCAAGCGGTCGGCCAGCACCCCGGCGCCATGAATAATACCGGCAATGTTACCCATCTCTTTGCGTGCCGTTTCGACTACGCCGGCAAGGGCGATGCTGTCGCGAACATCGACGGCCTGATAGACAACCTGAACACCACTGTCGAGCATGCGCTTTATGTTATGCCGGATTTCCCGGCCGGTGAGGATCCTGTTACAGGCCTCCGCTACGATGGCCGGTGTTGTCCTGTCCGCCTCACTGTGTTCGATAATGGCTTTTTTGATCGCTGCCTCTCCCTCAAGACCGCTCAACCATGCCGGTTCGTGTTCCGGCAGGGGGCTGCGACCCAGCAGCAGCAAATGGGTATGGCAATGGGTCGCCAGGGCCACGGCCACTTCTGCGGTGACACCACGGGCACCACCGCTGATAACCAGCACATCACCCGGATCGAATGGCGATCCGACGATGGCCTCGTTATCAACAATGCCGGTATTCAGGTAAAGCCGGCACAGACCCTCGTCGCGAATACCTGTCTCCAGCGGGCCCTGCGTCAGGACTTCTTCAACAATGCTGTTGGCCAGTTTTGCACTGCTGCGATTGGCAGCGATATCCAGGGCCTTGCAATGGACATCGGGCCATTCTCTGGCTGCCGTCTTGATCAAGCCGGCCAGCCCACCTGCGATGGGGTTGGCGTTGGACAGCGTCTCAATACCGAATGCGCCACCGAGACGCGTTACGCCGGCCAATATGGCGGCATGGCTGCCGGCCGCCGACTTCAGGGTGTCGCTGCAACGCTGTACTAATTGAAAGGCGGCTTGAATATAGTCACTGTCAGCATTGGCCGGTGCCACTATGATCAGGCCAGCTGCCGAGGTATCGAATTGTCCGTTCAGATCAATCAGCTGTCCACGCAGACGATGATGCTCCAGTGCCCGGCAAATTTCTCCCGGTAATTCACTACCGTCATCACTGACCAGTAACAGCGCACCCTCTGCCAACTCGACTGCCGGACGATGCATATTTGCCAGGGGCCTGACTTCAACAACACTACGATAAAGTGTGTTGTCTTCGGGGACGGTAACAGACGTCTCCTTCGCTTCGATCTGATTTGTACTGTCGACACCGGCGGCCATGTAATCAACGATCTGTTGCAGGGTCTGTAATGTCGCCAGGTCTTCCGGATTCACTGTCGGCGCTTCCGGCATCTGTTCCTGAAAGGCGGACAGTATTTCCACCCGTTTGATGGAGTCGATACCCAGGTCTGTATCCATGTTCATATCCAGATTCAGCATCTCCACCGGATAGCCGGTCTTGTCAGCCACCACGTCCAGCAAGGTATTCTGCAGCGTCGCACCGGCAACGGGGTCTGTTGTGACTGTCGGCGGTGCTGCCTTGACAGTACCGGCTGTCATGAAATCCACAATCTGTTGCAGCGTTTGCAGGCTGGCCAGATCTTCCGGATTCACTGTCGGCGCCTCCGGCATCTGCTCCTGAAAGGCCGACAATATTTCCACCCGTTTGATCGAATCGATACCGAGATCGCCGTCCATATTCATATCCAGGTTCAGCATCTCCACCGGATAACCGGTCTTGTCAGCCACCACTTCCAGCAGAGCGTCCTGCAGTGTCGTGTCCGGAGTTGCTGCTGGTTGATCCACGGTGACTGTGCTGGATTGCATGAAATCCACAATCTGTTGCAGCGTTTGCAGGCTGGCCAGATCTTCCGGGTTCACTGTCGGCGCCTCCGGCATCTGCTCCTGAAAGGCCGATAATATTTCCACCCGTTTGATCGAATCAATACCCAGATCGCTGTCCATGTTCATATCCAGGTTCAGCATCTCCACCGGATAGCCGGTCTTGTCGGCCACCACGTCGAGCAGGACGCTCTGCAGCATCGTCTGTGCTCCTGCCTCGCCTGTACTCACTGCCGTCATCGGTTCCGCTTCAGTCGGCGCATCCGCCGCCAGAAATTCAACGATATGTTTTAACATCTGGAAGGTCCCGAGATCTTCCGGCTGAATTTTTGAGACGCCGGGTAACTTCTCCTGCAAGGCCGACAGGATCTCCACCCGTTTGATGGAATCAATACCCAGATCGGTATCCAGACTCATATCCATGCTCAACATATCCACAGGATAGCCGGTCTTCTCGGCGACCACCTCCAGCAACAGTGTTTCATATTGGCCGCTGGCACTTGCACTGGTGATGCTCTGCTCCTGTGACGCCGTTCTGCCATCATCGCTGCTCGCCAGCCGCTCATCACTCTTTGTTGCCACTGGCGGACTCGTCTCAGAATCAACCGTGGCGACAGCCTCACTGCTGGTCCCCCCCGCCTGCACGGGCCGTGCTGTGACCGCAGTCCCGGTCAGTAACTGCCGGTGCTGCCGGATCAATTGCTGGATGCTTTCCTGGGCGCTCTGCTGGCCCTGCAAATATTGTTTATGCAGTTGAGCGGTTTGCTCCTGCATCTTTTGCAAAGCCAGCATACTTTGCTGCGTGATGTGCAGCACATCATTGCTCGCCGGCAGAGGCACCGCGTTCGCCTGCACCGGCGGTGGCACCTGCTTCGAAGTGCTGTCTGCCGCCGCCACAGCTTGGACTGCAGCGGCTGCCTTGCTCTTTTTTGCCGCCGGTGTCCTGGCAACCTCACGCCCGGGTCTGGCCCTGACATAATTAGCACCGCTGATACTGATGCTCATCAGTGATTTCTTCGTTTTTGATTCATCAATATAGTGATCGAGAAAGCTCCCGTCCCAGTTCGTCAGTTCCACTGCATGTCCGAGACAGCTCAACTGCGCCAGCAGGCAGGCGAGATCATACTGACCGCTACGCTTGCCCCTGGAAGCATCCAGGGCGATCACCTGATACGCTTTTTCACCGAGAATAGCCTTCACCAGCGTCGTCAGCGTCTTGCCCGGTCCGACTTCAATAAAAGTCCTGACCCCGGCCGCATACATGTTTTCTATTTGCGCCACAAACTCCACCGGCTTCGCCAGTTGACCCGCCAGCAGCTTTTTACATTTTTCAATATCTTCCGGGTAGGGTTTGGATGTGCTGTTGGCATAAACGCGGATTCCGCTTTGTCCGAAGGCGATATGCCGCACGAATTCCGCAAAGGGCTTTTCGGCATCGCTGACATAAATACTGTGAAAGGCCGCCGATACCGGCAGTTTTTTTGCCACCATGCCACGTTGCTGGAACCGCAACAGCGCGGCATCAATTTGATCGCTGGCACCGGACAGCACCACCTGCGTCGGCGCATTATTATTGGCAATGATTAAATCGAACTGCTCGGCCTCCAGGAACTCATGCACGACCGCAGCGGAAGCGGATACGGCCAGCATCGCACCCTGATCACCGCTTGTTGCCTGCATCAGTTCGCCCCGCTTGCCGGCCAGCCGGTGCAGATCCTCGTCCCCAATCACACCGGCGGCACAAAGAGCCGTGAGTTCGCCAAAACTATGTCCGGCAACGGCCTCTACTTTGATGCCGAAGTATTGCAGCAATTTACAGGCACCCAGACTGACAGCGCCGATAGCCGGCTGGGCATGTTGCGTGGCACGTAATTTTTCTTCGTTTTCCTGTTGTGCCTCATCGGAGAAAACCGCGACCGGATAGATCAGATCGTTCAGTCCCAGTCCGGCATGGTGCCCGAAAAATACGGTTTCAGCCTCGGCCAGAACGGCCTGCATTTGCGGAAACTGGCAGGCCAGATCCAGCAGCATCTGGGTATACTGGCAACCCTGTCCGGGAAACAGCATGGCCAACTGGCCGGCGCCCTGAGTACTGCTGAAGTAAATGCCATCAGGCGTGCTCCAGGAGGTTTTACCCCGCTGTTGCGTGAGCATGCGGCTCAGCGTGGCAGACAGTTTGTCCCGCTGTGTATCACTGCTGACAATCACACTCAAACGACAGTTTTGCCCGGCATCGAAACGCTGCCGTGAGCGTGCCGCTTCTGCCCGTAAAGCCGGCCAGTCCTGTTGAAAATCAATGTCGCCCAGCAAGCGCTGTAACCTGTCAATGCTGTCAGCAGCAAAGGCAAACAACAGTACCTTGCCATCCCATTCAATGTCGGCCTTTTCCGGCTCGGCTTCTTCCAGCACACAGTGAAAATTACTGCCGCCAAAGCCGAAGGCGCTGAGCGCCGCATGACGTGAATGGTCTTTACTGGCGACCCAGGGTCGCTTGCGGGCATTGACATAGACCGGCGCCCGACCCGGCTGCAGGCCATCCAGCGGTTTCTCCACCTTGATGGTGGGTGGTAATACCTTGTGTCTCAGGGCCATCGCGATCTTGATCAGACCGGCGATACCGGCGGCCGCCTTCGTATGCCCAATCATGGATTTCACTGAACCAATGGCACACCAGCTCCCTTTTGCCTGATCCTCCCGGTAGACCCTTGTCAATGCTTCGGCTTCTACCGCATCGCCAACTTTGGTGCCGGTGCCATGGGCCTCCAGCAGTTCGATACTGCGGGGACTGATCTGTGCCTGTGCATAGGCATCTTTCAGGGCTTTGACCTGACCACTGGCGCTGGGGGCGTATATGGCGTTGCCACGACCATCGCTGGAAGAGCCGATGCCTTTCAATACCGCATAGATCTGATCGCCATCACGCCGGGCATCATCGAGCCTTTTTAGGATAACCGCGCCCAGACCTTCGCCCAGTATCGTGCCATCACCATTATGATCAAAGGGCCGGCTGTTACCCGTGGGAGACAGGGCCGGGGTCTTGCTGAAACACATGTACATGAAGATATCATTGAACGTATCAAAGCCACCGGTGATGGCCATGTCCGAACGCCCGGCATACAACTCCAGGGCTGCCATGTGGATGGCACTGAGAGAGCTCGCACAGGCCGCATCCACAACACAGTTGGTGCCGCCGAGATCAAAACGATTGGCGATACGACCGGCCGCCACATTGCCCAGCAGACCGGGAAAAGAGTTTTCCTGCCAGGGCACATAACCTTCAGAAATTCGGTTGACAACATCTTCCGCCACCGCTTCATCAACACCGGCGTCGCGAAGGGCACGTCGCCAGAGCGGATGGCCCAGCCGGGCGCCCAGCGGGATCACCAGTTCCAGCGTGCCGGTGACGCCCAGAATGACACTGGTGCGATCTCGATTAAACGGTCGGCCATCGTCGCTGTCTTTCGCTGTGGCATAACCGGCATCCAGCAAGGCCTGGCGTGCCACTGCCATGCCCAGCAACTGGGTCGTGTCAGTCGCTTCGATATTATTCGGACTCATGCCGTAAAGAAGGGGATCGAATTCCACCGCATCAATAAAGCCGCCACGACGGGCATAAGTCATGTCCGCTGTGCTTTTATCGGCATCGAAATAGTCGTCGGGGTTCCAGTGGGTCGGCGGAATGTCGCTGATGGCATCGACACCATCGCGGATATTGGTCCAGAAATCCGTCGCATTGGCGGCTTTGGGGAACAGACAACCCATACCGACGATGGCCAGGGGTACAGCCTTCACTACGCCGGGCTGTTGCTGTTCTGATGATTTTTTATCGTTCACAGATAAATGTCCAGACTGTCCAATGCCTTCGGCCCGGGATTAACTTGCTCGGATGACATCCTGACACCCTGACAACGTAACATGTTGATACGTGTTACCAGCGCCGCGCCGACCATAATATTTAACGCGACACTGACGACGCCTCTGTTGGCCGGTGCTTCCAGCAGGGTCCCTTTCACCCATTCATTAAATGCCCCCATTGCCGGCCCGCACCAGACCTGGTAATCCACCTGTCGGTCCGCTTCCCCGGCATTGGCCCAGCGCGACGACAGTCCCAGGTACCAGCGGAACATCAGGGCCATTTTGTGTTTCGGATCTTTTTCCGCCTTTCTCACCTGTTCAGGATCCCGTTCGAGAAAAAATGATCGGGTATTTTGCCAGATTTCCGCTGCGGGCGCCTTGAAGATTGTCTTTTCCAGCGCCGCCAGCTCTTTTTTTGGAATATGCTCGATGCTGTCACAGGCCCGGTACAGCTCGTATAACTTGTTGGCACGCATGGCAAACATGGTCCCGCGTTTCAGAACCTGTAGTTTCACTCCCAGCTCAAACATATCCACGGCCGGCGCCATAGCCACATCCGCCTGCCTGGCATCCGCCAGCATCTGCCTGACCACATCACTGCTGCCGGATTCAACGCAGGCCTGGTTGACCGTACCGGTCACTATGTAATCAGCGCCCATGGCAAAGGCCGCCGCCGCCGAGGCTGGTGTGGCAATACCGCCGGCGGCACCGATACGTAATCTCTGGCCATAACGATGTTGTCGCTGCAGGCGATCACGCATCCCGACCATGGTCGGGATCAGGTTGATGGCAGGCCGGTTATCAGTATGACCACCGGAGTCAGCTTCCACACTCAGGTCCTGGGCCATTGGTATCTGTGTTGCCCATTCGGCCTGTGCCGCCGTAATTTCACCCGCCTCCAGCAACAGTTTCAGAAATTTCTGCGGGGGCGGACTGAACCATCTTTGCGCGACTTCGATACGTGAGGCCTTGGCAATGATCCTGTTCGGGGTAACGATGTGGCCGTCACTGTCCTGATAGATACCCTGCAGGCGATAACGCACGACCGGCAGCGTCAGGGCCATGTAGGCGGAGGCCTCCACCCGTGTCACGCCATGGCGCAGGTAAATCTCCACTACCGCCTGCTCCTGGCCCTTCTCATTGGGGCTGTGGATCAGATTGGCGCAAAAAGTCCTGTCACCCAGCGAAGATTTCAGTTCCATGATGGCCTGCTCTATCTGCTTCACCATCAAACCGGCGGCACCAAAGGACGCCAGCAAACCAGCGTCGGCAACAGCCTTGACCAGGGCCACCGAGGCAATACCATTGGCCATGGCACCGGTCATGTAGGGCAGGCGAATCTGGTGGTCATGACAAAAACGCCTGTCGCCCAGTTGTTGCGCCCGGATGGCGGGGGCATAGGCCAGCAATGGCAGGGCCTGCTCCGGGGCCTGACGCAGACCCAACTGAACTGTACCGGAGTTAGTGAACACTTGCTTACCGTTTTTATCAATCACATAAACATTTGAGTTCAGGTTTTCCACAACCTGCGAGACAGGCAAATCGTTCAGATCTGAATCTGGCTCTGTCGCCAACCACCATGCGGATGGGCATGATGGCGCACTTTCCGGGGACATATCATCGACTCCCTGTGTTTTTATGATTGTTTCTGACATCACAACTTACTCCAGTACCTCTCCCTGCAATTTCCTGATCATGGTTTTTATATCATCGGCAAGTTGCTTCAGTCTAGCTGCATCGGTTGAACGCATCACCAGGTTGACACCAAACTTGCCCTGTCTGAAATAAGGATAGCTGCCGATACTGACGTCGGCGTAGCTTTGCTGTAATTTCGCCAGTTCCCCGGCCACCGTACTTTCACCGAGATTCGTCGCGACCTTGGCCGTCAGCATCGGCGCACCGCCTGTCAGCCGCTCAACAATACCTTCAAACATGGCCTGCATGATGATCGGTACACCCGCCAGGACAAATACATTTTCAAGCTGGAATCCCGGCGCACCGCTGATGGGGTTATCGATGAGAATCGCATCTTCCGGCAGGTCGGCCATGTTTAAACTCGCCTCGTTCAATTTTCCCGGTCGATAATGCCGTTCCATCGCGGCAACGGCGTCTTTTCGTCGCTGCATCTTTTTCCCGAAGGCCCTGGCAATGGCGGCGCTGCTGATATCATCATGGGTGGGACCGATACCGCCCGTGGTAAATACATAAGTGAATACAGCCCGGCACGCGTTAACCGTCGTGACTATCGTCGCTTCGACATCAGGAATGACCCGCGACTCGTTCAGTCGTATACCCAGTTCATCGCAACGCCTGCCGATGTAAGCCAGATTCAGATCCTGGGTTCTACCGGAAAGGATTTCATTGCCAATAATAATGACGCAGGCGGTAATGTTTTTGCTCACAGCTTCTATTCATAAATACGCGCCTGAAAATACCTTCAGGCGGCCTGCACAGGAATACTGTACTTGATACGGATGATGTGATTATTCTCGTCCAGATAGACCAGGGTGGGCTGATAGCCTGCCATGTCGGCTTCATCGAGGCGAGCATAACTGCATATAATAACGCGATCTCCGGGACTGGCCTTGTGGGCTGCAGCGCCGTTGGCGGAAATGATGCCGGAGTTATTTTCAGCCCGGATGGCATAAGTGGTAAAACGCTCGCCATTGCTGATGTTGTAAATCTGGATCTGCTCAAACTCGTGAATACCCGATTGATCCAGTAAATGACCGTCTATCGCACAGGAACCATCATAATGAAGTTCCGCGTGGGTTACGCAGGCCTGATGTAATTTTGCTTTTAATACAGTGATTTGCATATAAATAACTCAAGGATGTTGCGCCGCAATAACAGAAGTATGCTGCATATATGCGCTCAATTCAATACCCACAGACCGCTTGGGCCTGGATGTCGCTCATCAGTGTGTCCGCCGGGAACCATTGCCATCATAGTATAGGTCAACATTCTCATACAGGGATCGCGTTTCGGTGGATTATCGGACTCAGCTGTCCACCAGCACCTTGACGTTGTCTATCAGGCGTGCCGAACCGAGCCAGGCCGCCGCCAGGATGGACAGGCGCTTGTCCTGGGCGGAGGGTTCCGCCAGGTCCTCGCTGCGACGAACACTGAAATACTCAGGCCTGAAACCACCCGCCTCCAGGATCTTCATCCCCTCGGCTTCGATGGCTGAAATTTGATTCGGCGCCCGCCGCAGTCGTTGTGCCGCCGCCTGCAGCGTGGCATAAATCAACGGGGCCTTTTTACGTTCCGTCATATTCAGGTAGGCATTGCGTGAGCTCATTGCCAGCCCATCCGTTTCCCTGATGACAGGCATACCGACGATCTCTATCGGCATGCACAAATCCGTCACCACCCGCCTGATCACCAGCAATTGCTGATAATCCTTTTCACCAAACAAGGCCACATCCGGCTGTGTATTGATCAACAGCTTGGCCACGACCGTCGCCACGCCGGAAAAATGCTCGGGCCGGAAACGCCCGCAGAGAATATTGCTCAGCCCGGGAACAATAACCCGCGTATCCGTATCCACTCCGCCCGGGTAAAGCTGGCTCAGATCAGGTACAAAGAGTAAGTCCAGATCATTGTCCGCCAGCCCCGCCCTGTCCTTATTCAGGGTACTGGGATAACTTTCATAATCCTCGCCCTTGCCAAACTGAATGGGATTGACAAAAATACTGACGATGGTCCTGTCGGCCAGTTCCCGCGCCCGTTCCAGCAGGGAAAAATGGCCTGAATGCAGGTTCCCCATGGTCGGTACAAAAGCGATAGTGGCACCCTCCGCTTTCCAGCGGGTCACCACCCGGTGCAAACCGGCCAGATCAAATACTGTTTCCATGCTGCCCCCCGATCGGGTCCCCTGAACGACTGGTGCTTTCATTTATTTTTCCCGCTTTGTGTATTTTCGGGCGGCTTTTATTATTTGAAACTATGTTCCCCAGCCGGGAAACTACCACACTTCACGGCACCAACATAGGCGGCCACTGCATCTCCGATGCCGGCATTGTCCTGCAGAAAGTTTTTTGCCATGTGCGGGGAACGCCGTGACAGACCGAGAAGATCATAGATCACCAGAACCTGGCCATCGCAGGCGGCACCAGCGCCAATCCCGATAGTCGGAACAGCAATGGCTTCGGTAATGTTGCCGGCCAGCTCTGCCGGAATACATTCCAGCACGATCATCATCGCACCGGCCTGTTCCAGCGCCCTGGCGCCATT
>JAJRTU010000284.1 GCA_024278135.1 Gammaproteobacteria bacterium | reverse complement strand
GTAATGGATTCTCCGGCCTGATACAATTTATGCGTTTTATAAAAGCGAAAGGAATAATTGAACAGCGATTGTGTCGCCCGGGTCCTGGCCTTGGTACCGTCTGTTCCCATCACCACTGAAATCAATCGCATACCATCTCTTTTGGCTGATGCCACCAGACAATAACCGGCGCTTTCCGTATGACCGGTTTTGATGCCGTCAACACTCTCATCCCGCCATAACATCTGGTTGCGATTATGTTGCTTGATCCCGTTAAAGGTAAAGTCCCTGATCGAATGCCATGCGTAAGTTTCGGGATGATCGCGCACCAGCGCTCTGGCCAAAACAGCCAGATCTCTGGCCGTAGTATAGTGATCCTTGTTTGGCAGGCCGGTGCTGTTGGTAAAATGTGTCCCGGTCATACCCAGCTTTTCCGCATATTGATTCATCACCGCCGCGAACACCTCCTCACTGCCGGAGATGTGTTCGGCGAGGGCCACGCTCGCATCATTGCCTGACTGCACGATAACACCTTTAAGCAGATCGCCTACAGAGACTTCCTTGTCCACTTCGATAAACATGCGCGAACCCTGCATGCGCCAGGCCCGCTCGCTGACCATCACCATTTCTTCCATATCAATGTTGCCTTCAGCCAGTTCACTGGAAACAATGTACACGGTCATCATCTTGGTGAGGCTGGCCGGCTCCACCCGTTCATCTATGTTTTCTTCCACCAGCATTCGACCACTGTCATAATCCATGACAAGATAGGACGACGCTTTAATTTTCGGTGCTGCGGGTACGATCGCAGCCTCAATGCCGGAGTAGAAAAAAACAAGGATTAGACCTGAAATCAACACCATTTTACTACCCGCTATCTTCATTAAATTACACCTTTCCTGTCAATTGCCATGCTGCCTGTTGTACTCAGGAGTCTGTCGGTTTCAGACTGCCCTGAACTCGATAAACCCCTAACGAACCACGATATGATGTTCGGTGATCCCGTAATCACCCAGTTTAACAACGATATTGTCTGCCCTGTCGACATCATGCAAGGGCCCGATTTGCACGCGATAAACAGTCTGACCGTCAACACGGGCCTCGTTGACCTTCACCAGATTATGACCCAGAGAAGCCATCCTGTTCTGAAGACGTCTGGCGTTGAGCGCATCGCTGAAGGCGCCCACCTGGATATAAAACCCGTCCACGCCGGTTCCGGCGGAAGACGTACGGACCGGCGCCCCGAGCCTCACAGGCTTCTCTTTTTTCGCATAGCCGGCGGAGTCGATAACACGAATCTCCACCAGGCCGGTGCCGCTTTTGACTATGCCCAGTTTGCGCGCGGCAGTATAGGACAGATCGATTATCCTGTTTTCATGGAAAGGCCCGCGGTCATTCACCCTGACGATGACCCGCCTGTTGTTACTCAGGTTTGTGACCTCGACATAGCTGGGCAGAGGCAGACTTTTGTGGGCTGCGCTCATAGCATACATATTATAGGTCTCACCATTGGAAGTCCTGCGACCATGAAACTTTTTTCCATACCACGAAGCAATGCCCCGCTGAATATATCCCTTACTGTTGTTCATGACACGATAACGCTTGCCAAAGACCTCATACGATTTTGGATTTCCGTACTTGCTTCTGGGTTCCGCCCTGGGGACGGCATCTGGAATCGAATCGATATCAACACTGCCTGCAGAAGGTGCGCTGTCCTTCACTGCATCATCGGAACATGAGAACTGTAAAAAGAGTGTAATGATCAGAGCGGCTCGCAGCAGATACTGGAAACAGCTTCTGCTTATTTGCACATTTCTGTCATTTATTACCATTTGTCCGGATATCATCAGTGACATTTAAGGTTTGTTCTGCACTTTATATCGTGTAAGTATTTCTTCCGCCAGTTGGTACACCGCCATCGCATACAGAGCACTATGATTGTAGCGCGTAATGACATAAAAATTATCCAGGCCCAACCAGAACTCGCTGCCATCTTTCAATTCAAATTCCAGAAATTTAACAGGCGTATCATCTGCCAGTGCAGAGGCGGCGGTAATACCGTAATCCGCTAAATCGGCAGCACGTATATGTGGTTCCAGGCCTTTGGACAAGACCGCCAGATACCTGTCATCTGCAACTTCGGCCCTGACGGCGACTTCTTTTCCGGTCTGCCAGCCGTGCTTCCTGAAATAGTTCCCGACACTGCCGATAGCATCAACGGGATTATTCCAGATATCGATAAATCCATCACCGTCAAAATCGACGGCATAGTTGCGGTAGCTGCTGGAAATGAACTGCGGAATACCCATTGCCCCGGCATAAGAACCCATTGCCGAATGCGGATCAATGTGTTGCTCTCTTGCCAATAAAAAGAATTGCTTTAACTCACTGCGAAAAAACCGGCTGCGCTTGGGATAATTGAACGCCAGCGTCGATAATGAATTAATGACCTTATATCCGCCTGCATGTTTCCCGTAACGGGTTTCAACCCCGATTATCGCCACTATAATCTCCACCGGCACACCGTAGGTCTGTTCGGCACGACGCAGGGCCTGTTCATTTTCCTGTAAAAATTTCACTCCGAGCTTAATTCGGTTTTTTGTAAGAAAAATATCCCGGTATTGATACCATGGCTTGGTCTCGGCAGGACGCGATATTGCTTTTATAATTGACTTTGACAACTTGACCTTGCTCAGAGTCTCAGTCAACACGGCAGCATCAAACTTATGCTGGACCACCATTTCGTTAATAAATTCCTGTACCTCAGGACGATCGACAAATGCCGCTGATACCGACTGATGAGCAAAGAGTAGTAAAACAATCAGGAAAACCAATGAAGTAAAACGGTTCATATTATGTTTTTAAAATGATAAAAATCGCCTGTGAGTATGAATTGCCATTAAAATGCCGAAACCAATCATCAGTGTCACCACGGACGTACCGCCATGGCTGATCAAGGGTAAGGGCACACCGACAACGGGTAACTGTCCAATCACCATTCCCATATTAACAAATACATAAACAAAAAAGGTAAATGTCAGACCGGCTCCCAGCAAACGGCCAAAAGTATGTTGCGCATTCAATGAAATATACATACCACGGACAATGATGAACATATAAATGGAAATTAATATTATCACGCCCATCAAACCGAATTCTTCACAAAATACGGCAAAGATAAAGTCTGTGGAACGTTCCGGTAGAAATTCAAGATGAGACTGAGTTCCATTTAACCAGCCCTTGCCGTAAAGACCACCTGAGCCGATAGCTATCTTGGACTGAATAATATGATAACCGGCGCCCAGAGGATCTTTTTCCGGATCCAGTAATGTCAGAACTCTTTGCCTCTGATAGTCATGCATCACATACCACAGCACCGGCGTTGACAGTGCGGCAGTGAGCAAGAAACCGACAATGAGTCGCCAGCTTACTCCCGCGACAAACAATATCGATAATCCAGCCGCCGCCACCAGCAAAGAAGTGCCCAAATCCGGTTGTTTTGCAATTAACAGCACGGGAATAGCGATAATAACAACAGCAATAAATATCCGGCCGAGATGAGGCGGTAAATGCCTGTCGGCAAAAAACCAGGCCAGTACCATCGGCAATGCCAGCTTCATCAGTTCTGAGGGTTGAAAACGGACGATGCCGAGATCCAGCCATCTCTGCGCACCCTTGCCTATTTCCCCGGAAAACATCACCAGTCCCAGCAGACAGAGCCCCAGTAAATAAATCCAGAGTGACATCCGGGCCAGCCGCGCCGGTGATATCTGTGCAATCAGAAACATCAAAAACAGGGCCAGTCCCATACGGGCGGCCTGCCGATATATCAGTCCCATATCCTGTCCACCTGCGCTATACAGCACTATCAAACCAACACCGCACAGCAGGATAAGTGCAAATAACAGTGGGATGTCCAGATGCAGACGTTGTGATAATGAACGGTCTTCCATCGTTAACCTTTATCCTCCAGATAATGATCAAATAGACGCCGGGCGATGGGGGCAGCCCCGGATGACCCGCTGCCACCATTTTCAACAACAATGGCCAGCGCGATTTTAGGATCGTCAACTGGTGCAAAGGCAATAAACAGCGCATGGTCCCGTAATTCCTCTGCGACCTCATCCGCTTTGTATTCTTCACCCTGGGCTATGGCAATAACCTGCGCAGTACCGGTTTTACCGGCCATTTTATAATCTGCACCCTTACCTGCCCGTCGGGCCGTGCCACGTTGGCCATGCATCACTTCAACCATTGCGTCAATTATCATTCGCCATTGTTGCTTGTCTTTTATATCAACTTCTTTGAGCTCCCCGGGAACATAACGCTTAACTATTTCATTGGTGATGGCGTCACGAGCACTGGCAAACAAATGCGGTTGTACCAGTTTACCCCGGTTCGCCAGGGCAGCCGTCGCCACTGCCAGTTGTATCGGCGTCACCAGAGCCGAGCCCTGGCCTATACCCACAATCAGCGTCTCACCGGGATACCAGACCTGCCCCTGGCTCCTGCGCTTCCATTCCCGGGACGGATTCAGGCCCGTTGTTTCACCGACAATATCAATATTCGTTTTTTTACCAAAACCAAATTTATCCAGAACAGCGTGCATACGGTCTATACCCATGTCGTGAGCCAGTGCATAAAAATACACGTCACAGGACTGGGCAATGGCTTTGAACATGTCGGTATGACCATGGCCCTGCTTCTTCCAGTCCCGGTAACGGTGGGTACTGCCTTTCAGGCTGTACCAGCCCGGACACCAGGTCTCGTCCAGAAGATGGCGTAAGCCGTAATCCAGAGCCGCCAAACCAAAAAACGGCTTGATTGTTGAACCCGGTGGATAGGTGCCCTGCAGCGCTCGATTAAGTAATGGTGCATCTCTGGAATCCAGCAGGCGCCTGTAAGAGCGTGAGTCAATGCCATTGACAAAGGGATTGGGATCATAACCGGGTGCGCTTACCAGCGCCAGCACACCACCGTCCCGTGGGTCGATGGCAACGATCGCGCCACGTTTTCCAGCTAATGCCTCAACCGCCAGGTTTTGCAGGGATACATCCAGTGTCAGATAGATATTGTTGCCGGAAACAGGTGCTGTTCTGTCCAGCACCCGAATGACCCTGCCGGTAGCATTCACTTCAACCTGCCGGTGACCGACCTTGCCATGTAATATTTCTTCGTAAGCCTGTTCCACGCCAAGCTTGCCAATACGGCTGGTACCCTTGTAGTTGGAGCTGTCCAGCCTGTTAAGCTCTTCTTCATTTATCATGCCCACGTAGCCGGTGACATGGGCCAGATTGTCCGCCAGCGGATAGTAACGATTCAAGCCGGCAACAACTTTAACACCGGGATAACGATGGCGGTTCACGGACAGTCTGGCTACTTCATCGTCATTAAGATTGAACTTCAAGGGGACGCTGACAAAGTGGTGTTTTTTTCTTAACTGATCCCTGAAGCGATCGATATCAGTACCCTTGATAGTAATGAGTCCGGATAATTCATCTATAGTTTGATCAATACTGACAACCTGTTCCGGCACTATCTCCAGACTGAATGATGGCCGATTACTCGCCAGCAACACCTTATCACTGCTGAAAACCAGACCACGAATCGGCGCGATAGGCTGGATCTTGACACGGTTGTGCTGGGACAGTGTGGTGAAGTGATCATGCATAATCACCTGCAGGAAAAAAACTCTGATGACAACCAACATGCCCAACAGGAACATGATCGCCCCGGCGAAATAAATACGTCTGCTGATCAGACGATATTCATAGTCAGGATCCTTGAGGTGAAACTCAGGAGGCATCGACTGATATCAATATACGTGGTACTTACGTCTGATATCACGCAATATGATAAACAGCCATGGCCACAGAAACATACTGGTCACGGCCGGCAGCCAGATCGACCAGTGCTCGGAGGGGATCCCCATAATGCCTCGTATCCACATATTGAAAAACTGCATGACCAGTAAATAAATACAGACGACAAGTGCCTGTTGTGCCAGTGGAAACACCCGGATTCTCTGATAGGAAATGATGGTGATATAGGCGATCACGGCGAGGCCGAGGGCATGTTGCCCAAGAACCGTACCCTGCTGCACATCCAGTAACAGTCCCAGCAACCAGGCGACACCGATTCCGACCCGCTCCGGCAAGGCCATACACCAGTAAATCAGCACCATCGCCACCCATGAAGGACGCCAGTTCGCCACCCAATCGGGCAAAGGCATCGCGGTCAACATAATCGCCAGGATAAAGCTCATGACAATGATCCAGGTGCCGTTATGTCGATTGCTTATCATGGGTTTGCCACCAAATCATCATCAGGTTTTTTCTCACCCGACTGCTCAAAGGGCCAAACCAGCAACACTTCGCGACTTTTCCCGAGATTCGCACTGGGCTGTACTGAAACCCGCGAAAAGGGATCGCCGGGCACCAGTGCTATTTTCGAGATGGTGCCTACCGGATAGCCCCTGGGGAAATGGTGTCCCAGCCCGGACGAGACAATCAGATCACCTTCACGTATATCAGCGTTGGTAGGCAGGTGTTCCAGTGACAGTACGCTGTCCTGACCCGTACCGACAGCAATGGCACGCAATCCGTTACGGTTGATCTGCACCGGCAAAGCATGAGTGGGATCCGTGATTAACAATACCGTGCTGGAAAACGGCCCGACGTGAATAATCTGCCCCATGATGCCACTGGCATCGACTATGGGTTGGCCATCATAGGCACCTTGATTAAGCCCCTTGTTGATAATAATCTGTCGCCGAAACGGCCCCAGATCCACATCGATCAGATCTGCCACCAGCACACGTTCGCTTAATTCCAGTGACGATTCCAACAATTCACGTAAGCGTTTGTTTTCCTCTTCCAGAATGGTAAATCGCTGCAGACGGGAGTTTAATTTCAGGTGTTCTTCGTTAAGGCGGGCATTTTCTTCCAGTAGTTCCTTTCGAGTGACAACATTATCTGAAAACCAGTGTGTTGCTGCGACGGGAATATTAACGACATACTGGAGCGGGTAGACCAGCGTCGACAGAATGGAACGGACAGACTCCAGGTGATTCTGCTTATGATCAACCGTCATCAATACCACCGACAACAGTACAAAAACAATCACTCTTACATTGGCTGACGGGCTTTTCAGGAACAGTGTTTTAATTACTCGCTCCTCTCGCTGGTGTATCGATTACTCAACCGTTAGAATGTCGCTTCCATACTCATCGACCATCTCCAGGTATCGCCCTCCCCCGCGGGCAACACAGGTCAGGGGATCTTCCGCAACGATGACCGGTAAACCGGTTTCCTCCATTAACAAACGATCCAGATCCCTTAACAGGGCGCCGCCGCCGGTCAATACCATACCGCGCTCGGCAACATCTGAACCCAGTTCCGGCGGGGTCTTCTCCAATGCGTTTTTTACAGCATCGACAATACCGGTTAAAGGTTCCTGCAAGGCCTCCAGAATTTCATTACTGTTCAGGGTGAAACTGCGCGGTATCCCTTCTGCCAGATTTCGCCCTCTAACTTCCAGCTCACACACTTCATTGCCGGGATAGGCGCAACCCAACTCGTGCTTGATACGTTCCGCTGTCGCCTCACCAATCAAGGTACCGTAATTTCGCCGCACATAGTTGATAATGGCCTCATCAAAGCGGTCTCCACCGATTCGTACTGAATCTGAATAGACAATACCATTCAGGGAGATCACGGCGACTTCAGTCGTACCGCCGCCGATATCCAGTACCATCGATCCACGGGCATCGCTGACAGGCATGTCAGCACCAATAGCAGCCGCCATGGGTTCTTCCATCAGATGGACGGACCTGGCCCCGGCCCCCATGGCCGACTCACGTATGGCACGACGCTCAACCTGCGTGGATCCACATGGTACGCAAACCAGCACCCGGGGACTGGGTTTAAAAACGCCGCTGCCATGCACAGCATGGATAAAATATTGCAGCATTTTTTCGGTCACGGTGAAATCCGCAATGACACCATCTTTCAGTGGCCGTATGGCGGTGATATGTCCGGGGGTACGGCCCAGCATACGTTTTGCCTCGGCGCCCACCGCTCGTATGGACTTGGCATTGATGGTGTCACCATCCTTGCGGATTGCCACAACGGAAGGCTCGTTGAGCACTATCCCCTTACCTCTGACATAGATCAGCGTGTTAGCTGTGCCCAGATCGATTGACAAATCGTTAGAGAAAAAACCACGTATTGTTTTTAAAAACATTTAATATAAGCGCTTTCCATCGAGGATTGTACAAGGTGGCTGCCGGAAGAGAGAGGGTCTGAGCTTCGACTGATCATTTTCATTTTTCACACAGAACCCGCTCAAATATTAAATCAGGGAATACAAACTTTCCTGAACGATCTCCCACTCTTGCAGACCTGCCTTCATACTGGTTGAAAAACCGTCACTGTATCAATGAGGGAGACTTTGAGCAAGCTGTTCGGTATGATAAACAGCTCATTTTTCAACAACAAATAGGTATTTTTTGATGTCAATCGACAACAACGAAATCGAAAAAATAGCCTGGTTGGCCAGACTTTCTCTGAAAGAGGACGATATCCCCGG
>JAJRTU010000283.1 GCA_024278135.1 Gammaproteobacteria bacterium | reverse complement strand
GGTAAAAACGCAGTGGCCGAGATGCCAGCCCAGCGGGCTCAAGTCCGGGTGAAATTGCCGGGAGATATCGTCGGCGGGACAGCAGCGCACTGTCTCCAGCAAGCCTCTCTGGTGTTGCCGGAGTGTCGACAGCGGATCAGCAAACATCATATTGACAGTGTGTCTATCTCTCCCCGCCGATTGACGATTAACAGGGAATGCGGCTTCACTTCATGCCAGTGTTCCGGCAAGGAGAAACGTTCAGAGGCAATCACGACAGCATCGGGATAGTGTGGATGTGTGTTGCTGTAGTAAAGAGAAGGGCACTGCGCGCCGTTGACGGCATGCCGGCAGGCATAGAGTCTCTCACCATCGGCCATGATCATGTTCAGCAGGGCCGCCGCCTTGCCCGGCAACGATCCGATATCCTGACAGGTTCGCTGCAGGGCATCCGGCGGCGACAGTCCCGCCGAGAGATGTTGTTTTACCAGGGCAAAAAGGTATTCCGAATCGCTGTTGCCCTCGATCCGGCTGGCCATCGCTGCCGACAGGTGCTCATGCAGGTCGCGACGCGGACCCTGGTTGAAATCGTCGATCCGGCCGTTATGCAAAAACAGGTGTTTGCCGTCGGTGAAAGGCTGGGTGTTGGCCTGGTTGACGGCCTGTCCGGGCGTGGCGCTGCGCACGCAGGCCAGCCACAGCCGACTGTTCAGGCTGTGCCCCAGTCCGGCCAGATTGCCGTCGGACCAGATGGGCAGCGTACTGGTGTAGACCGCGGCCGGGCCATCCTGGCGGTACCAGCCGAAACCGAAACCATCGGCATTCAGGCGGGTCCCCTGCAGTTGTTCGCTGGCCCAGGATTGTTTGATCAGACTGTGGGGCGCTTCATCCAGTAATCGATGCAACAGCAAATCGGCTCCCAGATAGGCGGCGAGACGGCACATGGTCTAGTCTTTGATGTTGACGTGACGGAACATGCGGTACATCCTAGACGAGTGTCCTTAACATGCAAGTTGCTTTGTGTCGTGAACACTTATGCCCATCACGCTTGATTCGAAAAAACAATGGTTGTCAGGGGTCCGGCGACTGCCTTCCCCCAACTGTGACGAGCGGCCGGCCGGTTGTGATGTGGCGCTGGTGGTCATGCACGGCATCAGCCTGCCGCCACAGTGCTATGGCGGGCCGCACATCGACCAGCTTTTCACCAACACGCTGGACCCGAATGTACATCCCTATTTTGCCGAAATAGCGGATTTGCGTGTCTCGACGCATGTGCTGGTGGACAGACAGGGCGAGATTACCCAGTATGTTCCCTTTGATGCCCGCGCCTGGCACGCGGGCCGGTCGGCATTCCAGGGGCGAACATGCTGCAATGATTTTTCCATTGGCATTGAACTGGAAGGCTGTGATGATCGGGCCTATGAACCGGTACAATATGACGTGGCCGCCCGTCTGGTCAAACTGCTGATGCTGCACTGGCCGGAGATCGGAAAGAACAGCGTCGTCGGCCACAGTGATATCGCCCCGGGACGCAAAACCGATCCCGGTGAGGCCTTTGACTGGGAGTATTTTTATTCCCTGCTGGAGTAACATGGACAAAGACAGGATGAGAAGAACCCTTATATGACACTAATAAGTATTTTGCTGGGTCTGGCGCTGGAATATAAACTCGGCGCCCTGGATCATTTACGCAATCGAGACTGGTTTGACCAATATACCCGCTGGCTGGAGGCACGTTGCAGCGCCAATACCCTTTGGGACGGTCCGGTCGGGGTGTTGCTGACACTGGTGCCGCCGCTGTTGCTGCTGCTGTTCCTCGCTTATTTGCTGGCCGGGACCTCGGTCATGCTCGCCTGGTTACTGGCCGTGGCCGTATTTGTTTACAGTCTCGGCCCGGATTTCAATACGCTGGTCAATGGCTACGTGCAGGCACTGGAAAATGACAATGCCGTTGCGCTGGGCAGAATCGAGGACACGCTGTTCCCTGAAGGGCTGGCGGATGAAAAAGAAGAGCGGGAGAAAGCCGCCATAGAGACAGTCTTGTTTTGCTCTCATGAACATGTACTCGGTGTCATCTTCTGGTTTATCACGCTGGGCATGCCGGGCGCCCTGTTGTACTGTCTGGTGGTCAGGCTGGAAGACAAGTATCAGGATATCCGTGGCGGCTATGCCGATGCTGTCCGCAATCTGCATCAAGTACTGATGTGGCCATCGGCGCGATTACAGGCGCTGGGTTTCGCTGTTGGCGGCAGTCTGGTCGATGCGCTGGAGGGTTGGCGCAGTGTTGAGGGGGACAGCCTCTCAGTAAGCAGGAAAGTGATAGCAGCCAGCGGTATCCGGGCCCTGCAATACCGGCCGGAATCGAGCGAATACCATGATGACAAAGCCAGCTATATCGGCTGGGTGAAAGAAGCGCAGGCCCTGTCCAATCGTACACTGATAGTGTGGTTAACCATACTCGGTGTGATGACACTGGGCGGCTGGCTGGCCTGAGGCCTGAACTCCCGCCAACAGCGTAGATGATGGGCAGTGCGCGTCGTAGGACAAAGCAAAGCGTGCCCATCATTGGATTTACAGCACCAGATATTCCGCCACCCGCATCGCTTTCTTTTCCCCTTTTTCACAGACCAGCACGGCATCGTCCTGATACCAGTCACCCAGCACGATGCGGGTGGCGGCCCGGTCGTTCAGCTGGAAGCGGTACAGCCCCGGCCGATGCGTGTGGCCGTGGATGACATACTGAACGCCACATTCGAGCATGGCCTGTTCCAGCGTCACCTGATCCACGTCGATAATGTCCTTTGGTTTTTTGACCGAAGACTTGCGGATCAACGGTCGCAGGCCGTGGGAAAGGGCGATGCGCAAGCGGTAGGGCAGACGCGGAAACACATAGCGGGTAAAGCCGGATTCCATAAAGCGGCGATAACGCTGGTAGCCGATGTCGCGGCTGCAAAAGATATCGCCATGGGAGAGCAGAACCTTCACACCATCCAGTTCGATCACCGTGTTGTCCGCCAGCACGGTACAGCCTGAAACCGTTTTGAAAGACGCATCCAGCATCAGCTCACGATTGCCGCGAATGATGAACAGGTTTTCATTCACCTGTGAAAAGGCCAGTAGTTCCTGAATTATGTCGGGGTTCGGCGGCGTTCTGTCATCGTTACCGACCCAGAAATTGTCAAACAGATCACCCAGAATATACAGCGCCGCGGCCTGTCGCGCCCGGCCCCGCAGCAAATTTTTGAACAACTCGAGCTTTTCCGGGCGCGCCGGGCTCAGATGCAGATCGGAAATGAACAGCGTTTCCACTAGCGCATCACCCGCCCGGGCCGCTGCAACCTTCGCCCGGCTCAGTTTTCAAGCACTTCGACTTTTTCGATGATGATCAGCTCTTCAGGCACGTCCTGATATCCCTGGCGCGTGGTCGTATTACACGCTTCAATTTTCTCCACGACATCACTGCCGTCGATGACCTTGCCAAAGACACAATAGCCCCAGCCATCTTCCGTGGCGGAGCGAAAATCGAGAAAGGCATTGTCCGTCGTGTTGATAAAAAACTGGGCGGAGGCGGAATGGGGATCGGCGGTGCGGGCC
>JAJRTU010000018.1 GCA_024278135.1 Gammaproteobacteria bacterium | reverse complement strand
CGCCCTGCAAAGAATGACCCGGGAAATTCGACTTGCCCTGCCCAACAGTATCCGTATAGATGGTGCCAATGCTGTAGAGTTCCTGCGCACCATTGATGGCGGCAGATATCGCCGCCAGCCGGCGGGTGATGTGCTGGATTTCACCGCGACGACCGATACCTTTGATTTCCTGGCACCGTTGAATAATCTGGCCGGTATTGTTTTTGCCGCTACAGCGACACAACCACAGTGCCTGGATGGCACCGTCGATTGTCTGGTAATATTCAATACCGGACAGATTGGCGCCAATGCGTACAACTCCGATAATATCGCGGCGATTCGAAACGTCACGATGACCCAGATAGAGTTTTCATTTGCCGCCAGTGCAGGTGGTATTCGTTTTCCTTTCGAGTCTCCCAGACAACGTTTTTTCATCGTGGATACACCCGTCAGTTTTATTTGCGATGCCACGACAAATCTGGATATATTTCGTTATGCCAATTACAGCATTGGTACGCTCCAGCCCACGGAGGCCGTTCGTCCACCGGCGGGTAAGGGCAATTTGTTGATTGACCGTGTCACTGCCTGTGATTTCAGCTACAGTCCCGGTACTGAACAGCGGGCCGCTCTGGTGACTTTGAGTATCACTATTACAGAACCTTCTCTGGGCGAATCAATCAGTCTGTTACAACAGGCGCACGTCATCAATCAACCATGATAATTCAGCCATGACCGGGACAACAGAATCACAACGCGGACTTGGCGCCATCACGGTTATTGTCCTGATTGTTTTGTTCTCTCTGATCGGTGCCTACATGTCAACCCTCTCAACAATGTCTACGATGAACACGATCCTTTCCGGTGGATCGATCCAGGCCTGGTTCGCTTCACGCAGCGGTGTTGAATGGGCTTTGCATCAGGCGCTGAACCGGCCGGCCTGTGTCTGTGGTGGCAACACGTGTTGCTCTGCCGGGACAGCCATTGATGGCGCAGTTATCAATTTTACCGGAGGGGGGATGGCCGGTTATCAGGCCAATATTGACTGTTCTGAAATCAGTCTGACGGAAGGCAGTGACAATTATTGTGTCTACAATATCGGTGTGACCGCCACACGTGGTATTGTCGGGGAGGAGACTTACGTGGCAAGACGTATCGAAGTCACAGTAGCAGATCGAAGCGCGCCCTGAGTTTAACTGCCAATGAACTTGAGTTGTCGCCAGGCTTCGTAAATCACAACAGCGGCCGTATTGGATAGATTCAGGCTGCGGCTCCCGCTCTGCATGGGAACACGCAAGACCCTGTCAACTCGTTCCCTGTTAAGCAACTCCTGCGGCAAGCCACGTGTTTCCGGGCCGAATAAAAACGCATCGTTTTCCCGATAGGTGACTGCAGTATAGAGATGCCGGCCTTTTGTCGAAACAGCAAAGAGTCTTGACGGTCGTGTTGTCTTTAAAAAATGATCAAATGACTGATATTCGTGGAGTTGTGCAAATTCATTGTAATCCAGCCCCGCCCGTCTCAGTTTTCTGTCATCCAGCGTAAAGCCCAGTGGGTGAATCAGATGTAATGTTGCCCCGGTATTGGCACAAAGCCGTATAATGTTGCCGGTATTGGGTGGGATTTCGGGTTGATAGAGTACAATATGAAACATATTGAATGAATGATAACTTGAAAATGTTTAATGAAGCTTCCGGAAAAAAAATAAAAACAAAGTTTTGTACGATGGACTTTAACACACCGCTGGTGCTGCTTTCCGGTTGTGTCGGTTTCGGTGAGGAATATACCCGTATAAAGGGTTTTTCCAACCGTGACGTTGGTGCTGTTTGCCTCAAAGGGACAACACTGGAGGCCCGTCTGGGAAATGAACCCCACAGGATGGCCGAAACGCCTTCAGGTATGTTGAACTCAATCGGTTTACAAAATCCCGGTGCGCGCGCGGTCGTGGATGAGTATTTACCCCTTCTCGATTTTGATGAAACGCGTTTTATTGCCAATATTTCCGGTTCCACAATAGAGGAATATGAAGAAGTGGCGCGGATATTTGATGATTCTCCCATCGATGCCATGGAAATCAATATTTCCTGCCCCAACGTCAAAGAGGGAGGTGTGACTTTTGGCAACGACCCGGAGATGTCGGCACGTGTTGTTGAGGCCTGTCGACGGGCGACCGACAAGTCGTTGATTACCAAGTTATCACCGAATCAAACTGATATTGCTGTCAACGCCAGACGCTGTATTGATGCCGGCAGCGACGCGTTCGCCGTGATTAATACGCTGATGGGCATGGCGATTGATACCGAGACCGGACGACCCGTGCTGGGCAATAATCAGGGCGGTCTGTCGGGTCCTGCGATTAAACCCATTGCCCTGCTGAAAGTCCATCAGGTCTATCAGGAATGTAAGTCACATAAAATCCCCATCATCGGCCAGGGCGGTATATGCACCGCTGAAGATGCACTGGAATTTATCATTGCCGGTGCTTCCGCCGTGGGATTAGGGACGGCGCTGTTCTATGAACCGTTGATATGCCGGGATATTAATACCGGTATAGTCGATTATCTGGAAAAACATGAGCTGGATAATGTTTCGGCATTGGTGGGAACTTTACGCTTGTATGAAGGGACAGAGAAAAAATAAGCTGTTTACATCCGTGGTTGATGGAATCGCAACTGGCCCGGAATGATCCGTGTTGTTTTACAAGCTCACTGTCCACTGCAGGTATCGTCTCGTCGGGCAATCAGCATCGCTTCGTTGCGAGTTCCCTGCCTGACATCGCCCAGTGTGCCTTCTTCCCGGAAATAGATTAACTGCAATGTTCTAAAGAGTGAGAGGAGTTCGTTCCTGTCCAGTCTGTAGTCCGGGTTTCGCGGGCCACTGTCGCCGACTTTGTCTTTGATAAAAGTCTGGTAATAGATCAACCCCCCATCGCGTAATGCCGTGATTAACTGCGGAATGAGTGTCCGTTCAAGAAAACGACTGACGACAATCACGTCAAAAGAGTCAGCCGGCGGCGGCAGGGCGACGACATCCCGGGTCTCTGCCTGCAGGGGGATGTTCAGGGCCAGGGAGCGAGATTGCAGTTTGTCAATTGCTGTTGGTGAAATATCCCAGGCGCAGGTATCGAATCCATGTTGCGCCAGCAGCAAGGCATTGGCCCCCAGACCACAGGCAAGATCCAGAGCCCTGCCGCTTGCAGGAAGCAGGTGTGTATTTTCCCTCAATACCTTTGCAGCCTGCATACTGTCCCGGTCATTGTCTGCATAAATCCTGTTCCATTTGTCGGTATCGGTCGGGGCTGTCATTTGCGCCAGAAGGCAGGGGTCAACAGCACCAGCAGGGTGAAAATCTCAAGACGGCCGAGCAGCATGGCGATAGCCAATATCCACTTGGCAACATCATTAATATCACCGAAGTGGGCGCTGACATCGCCCAGACCGGGGCCGAGGTTGTTCATACAGGCGGCGATGGCCGAGAAAGAGGTGACCTGATCCAGACCCGTCGCCATCAACAGCAACATCATAATGGCAAATACAGCGACATAAGAGGCGAAAAAGCCCCAGACGGCGTTGATGATGGATTCCTGTACCGGGCGGTCACCCAGTTTGATGTGAATGATCGCATTCGGGTGTATCAGACGTTTTATCTCACGCATACCCTGTTTAAACAGGAGTACGACGCGAATGACTTTCAGACCCCCGCCGGTAGAACCGGCAGAGGCACCGAGGAAACTGATAAATATAAGGAGGACCGGTAAAAAGGTGGGCCAGCTCTGATAGGTGGCGGTGGTAAAGCCGGTAGTCGTGGCAATGGATATGGTTTGAACAATACCGTGCGTGATGGCTGTAATCGGATCGTCATAGACATCCTGATAAATAAGGTAACTGCAGCAAATGACGCTCACTACAAAAAGGATGGAAATATAAGCTTTGAATTCAGTATCATAAAGATAGGGTTTCAAACTCATATTGCGCCAGACCAGAAAATGGAGAGTAAAGTTTATGCCGGCCATCAGCATGAAAACAACAGCGATGGCGTCAATTATCTTGTTATCGAAATAGCCGATACTGAGATCGTGAGTGGAAAAACCACCGGCGGAAATGGTTGAGAAGCTGTGCGTCACTGCATCGAAAAACGACATTCCGGCCAACCAGTAAAGCAGGGCGCAACTTATCGTCAATGCCAGATAGATGTACCAAAGTGCCTTGGCGGTCTCGGTAATGCGTGGTGTTAATTTGGAATCCTTCACCGGCCCGGGTGTTTCGGCCCGATACAATTGCATGCCGCCGATACCTAACAGGGGGAGAATGGCGACAGCCAGAACAATGATGCCCATACCCCCCAGCCATTGCAGTTCCTGTCGATAAAAAAGGATGGAAAGAGGCAGGGCATCAATACCGGTCATGACAGTGGCACCGGTAGTGGTCAGGGCTGACAACGATTCGAATACAGCATCGGTGAAGGAGATGTGTGGATTGTCTGACAACATCAATGGCACGGCGCCGGTCAGCCCCAGTCCCGCCCAGAATAATACCACCACCACAAAGCCATCACGCAAACGTAATTCCTTTTTCACCCGACGTACCGGCAGCCATAGGGCGAGGCCGGCGGTGATGGTGATCAACAGCGCCATGCCGAACGCAAATATAGCGCCATCCTGAGTCCACCATGCGATGACTATCGGTGGAAACAGGGTAATGCTGAACAGGGTGAGCAGCATTCCCAATATCCGTTGAATAACGGCGAACTGCATCTCTAGCGAATGCTCTTTCCAGGTGATACGGTGATACAGACTGGAGCGGGATCCAGGATCATTGCTTATATCTCCACTTGAGCTTTATTTAGGAAGCATTCCGGCATGGTGAGAAATATTAAAGAAAAGTCACTCCTACCTGGAACAGCCTCTCCACTTCCGGCACCCGTTTTTTGTCAGCCACCAGCAGGATTACATGGTCTTCGGCCTGAATTACCGTATCATGGTGAGCAATCAATACTTTTTCTTCACGCACTATCGCACCTATGCTGGTGTTGGGCGGCAGGAGAATATCTTCAATGGCGCGACCGACGACACTGGAGGATTGTTGATCGCCATGGGCGACAGCTTCAATGGCCTCGGCTGCACCGTGGCGCAACGAATGTACCACGACGACGTCACCACGTCTGATGTGTGTCAGCAAACTGCCGATCGTCGCCTGTTGCGGTGAGATGGCAATATCAATAACGTCACTTTGCACCAGATTGACATAGGCCGCACGGTTGATAAGTGCCATGACCTTGGGGGCCCCCAGGCGTTTAGCCAGCATGCAGGAAATAATATTGGCTTCATCGGCATTTGTCAGCGCACAGAAAATATCGGTCTCGTCGATATTTTCTTCGATCAGTAAATCTTCATCCGCCGCATCCCCCTGTAGAACAATGGTATGTTTGAGTTCTTCGGAGGCCCGGTGTGCCTGTTCGATATTTAACTCAAGCAGTTTGACGTGATAATCTTTTTCCAGGGTCCTGGCCAGGCGTATGCCTATGTTACCCCCACCGGCAATCATGACGCGTTTCACCGGTTTTTCCTTTTGTTGAACCGCCTTTAACAGTCTCCTGATGTGCTTGGGTGCACCGATAATAAACAACTCATCAGCATCTTCAATGATGGTACTGCCTTCCGGTATGACAGCAATACCGGCTCTGAAAATATACACTACGCGATAGTCCCCGGCACCCAGTTGTTTGCACATATCGGAAACCTTTTTCCCCACGAGAATACCGTCGTTGGCAACTCTGATGGTGACCATCTGTGCCTTGCCATTGGCAAAATCAAGTACCTGCAAGGCACCGGGGAAGCCGACCAGGCGGGCGATATAATCCGTAACAATCTGTTCCGGATTGATCAGTACGTCGATAGGCAGGGCTTCCTGGGTAAACAGCGTCGGGTTGTTCTGATAATCGAGATTCCTGACGCGTGCAATCTTGGTGGGTGTATGGAACAGAGTATAGGCCACCTGGCAGGCGACCATATTGGTTTCATCGCTGTTAGTCACGGCGATGATCATATCTGCATCGTTGGCGCCGGCCTTGGCCAACACCGAGGGGTGTGAAGCGACACCGTTAATGGCCTGCAAATCGTAGCGTTCGCTCAGAGATTGCAGGAGTTTGGGGTTAATATCGACGATAGTGATGTCATTGGCTTCGCTGACCAGATTGGCGGCAACGGAAGCGCCGACCTGACCTGCACCAAGGATAATTATTTTCATGAACGGGAGTAAGCGTTAGGGTAATGATTATTTTTCTATGGGGTTCAAGACCCGACGTGCTCCCGGGGAAAAATCGTGAGATTTTTTTTCCTTGTATCTTTCACTTTATTTCCTCAGTTTTTAATATCAATTCCCAGTGATTTCAACTTGCGATACAGGTGCGTACGCTCCATACCTACCGCCTTGGCAATCTTGCTGACACTGCCATTGGCCTGCTTCAGCTGATATTCCAGATACGTTTTTTCAAAACGTTCCCTGGCCTCACGCAGAGGCATGTTGAAGTTGTACAAATCATCTGAATAACGGGTGCTGGGTTGTTCGCCCAGCGCGGTTTCGACTTCTTCCAACTCGATGGAATCATTGCTGCCCAATATTAACAGGCGCTGAATCAGGTTTTTTAATTCGCGAATGTTCCCCGGCCAGCTGTAGGTGCGCAATCGATTCTGGGCGGCGGTCGTAAAACGTCGATAATTCAGACCATCTTGTTCGACAAAATAGTTGACATAATATTTCAGCAGTTCCGGGACATCTTCAAAGTGCTCACGAAGTGGCGGTATTTTCAGGGGGATGACATTCAGTTGAAAAAATAATTCGTCCCTGAACTCACCCTGCGTCACCTTTTCGTCCAGCGCGTAGCGGGTTGCGGCGATGACGCGCGCATCTAGTTTAACCGGCTGCATGCCTTCACTGCGGGTGAAATGCCGTGATTCCAGTGCGGTGTGCAGTCTGGACTGCGTCGTCATGTCCATATCAACAATATCCTTGAGGAAGACAGTGCCGCCTTCCGCCTGCTCAAGGAAGCCGGCATAACTGACATCATCACTGTCCTTGCCAAATAATTCGACAGCTGAGCCGTTGTCCGAAAGCCCGGACACACCCACACTGATAAACGGCCCGTCTTTACGTTCGCTTCTGGAGTGAAGATAGCGGGCAACGAGCTCTTTGTCCGTACCGGATTCACCGATAATCAGTACGGCCGTGTTGTGGTTGGCAATACGTTCCAGCTGTTCCTTCAGTTTCAATATGGCTTTGCTTTTACCAATGAGGTCAACGGGGCGTTGGCCGTATTGACGCAGGCGCAGGTTTTCATTTTGTAACTTGTTCCTTTCCAGTGCGTGGTTGACGGTCAGGATAAGTTTTGCCAGAGACAGGGGCTTTTCCAGGAAATCATAGGCACCCAGCCGGGTGGCCTCGACGGCGGTTTCAACAGTGCCATGACCGGACATCATAATGACCGGTGAGTCGAGGTTGCCGGCTTCATTCCACTGTTTTAACAGACTGATGCCGTCAATATCCGGCATCCAGATGTCAAGCAAAATGAGATCCGGCCTGGTCTTTTCACGGCGCGCGTTGGCCTCTTCACCGTTTCCGGCAAGAGATACTTCAAAGCCCTCATCCTCGAGTATCTCTTTAACCAGACTGCAAATATCCGGCTCGTCGTCGACAACTAATATATTTCCCTTGATCATCTTGTGTTCTTTTTCAATGGTGTATTATAGCAGTATACGCATAAACAATATCGATTGAGGATCAACTATTCCAGGTTGTCTTATTTGCTGCCTGATGCTGCATATTATCAGCATATTCAGTACTTGCCATCGGTAAACGAATAACAGCGCAGGCACCGGAGCCATTTGTATTATTTTCCATCCAGACGATTCCACCATGTTCTTCGATGATTTTCTTTACTATCGCCAGTCCCAGACCGGTTCCCTTCTTTTTGGTGGTGACGTAGGGTTCGAATATATTACCGATTATGTCCTCGGTTATCCCGGTACCTGCATCCCGGAAACGAATTTCGATAAAATCGACACCCGTTTCTGCGATATGTTGCGTACTGATGGCCAGGCGCATATCAGGACGATCCGTAATAGCATCAAAGGCATTATTCAGCAGATTATTGAAAACCTGACGTAAGCGGCCCGGATCGGCCTTGATATTCGGGATGTCAGCTGCCAGTTGCATGTCAATTTCGATTTGGGCATCCAGTGTTGAATACAGGTCCACGACTTCCTGAATCAACATATTTATATTGATGAACTCGGGTGTCGTCACCGGAGCACGTGCATATTCAGCGAAAGTATTGACCATATCTTTCATGGTTTCCACCTGTTGGACAATGGTATTGGTCAATCTATCCAGTGTGTCAGCGTGGTCCTGTTCCATTGTATGCAGGTATTTGTGTCTCAGGCGTTCGGCGGCGAGCTTTATCGGCGTCAGCGGGTTCTTGATTTCGTGTGCCAGACGTCTGGCCATCTCGCTCCAGGCGGCATCCCGTTGTCCCTGAACCAACACGGTAATATCGTCGAAAACGATCACGTATACTTTGTCTTTACCCTCGGTGCTAAGTAACAGGGAAGTACCGCTGCACATCAAAATTTGCCTGCCGCTGGCCCCGAACAGTGTGATTTGATCACGCCAGTCGCCTCGTTTGTCAAGATCGGCGGATATGCTGGTGATCAAACTGTCCAGATAGGGGTATTGAGAGGCTATTTCTGATAATGGTTTGTCGATCAGCGAGGTGATATCTGCCGCCAGAATCTTGCCACTACTGATATTGGCCGTGCGCAGGACCTTGTTTTTATCGAGTACCAGCACGCCGGAGGAGAGTCGTCCAAGCACCGCCTCGAGATAAGTGTGCTGGGCCTCTGCTTCCTGTTGACTGCGGCGTGCAGCATCCCGGGCTCCGGCAATTTTTCGGGTCATCTGGTTAAACGAGGCGACCAGAAAACCAAGTTCATCCTTGCTGGTGACAGGGAGTTGGGTATTGTAATCACCCTCAGCGACGGCACGTGTGCCTTCGGCCAGATCCCGAATCGGCGCTACCAGACGTTGGGCGGAATAAAATGCGGCCCAAACAGCAGAGAAAATACTGAACAGCAGTACCAGCGTCAGTATCATGATAAAACTGATCTTGAGTTGCTCACGCAGGTAGGACAGTTCCTTATATTTAATGTAAGAACTCTCAACATGAGCCGCCAGTTCGTTGATGCGAGGTGTGACTGGAAACAGGGCCAGAATGATACGGGCGCCGTCATCAATATCCAGGGCCGGGACATTCACCACGACACGGATAGATAATTCCGAGTCGCGTATCGTATCCAGCCCGATATAGCTGTTACCCTGTTGTACCTGAAACAGGATGGCTTCATTGGCCTGGGCAGGAACAAAGCTTAGTGTGTCACTGGCGCTGGAGGCGATGATACTGCCCCGCCGGGTCATCAGCGTCAATTCTTCTGCACCGGATCGGATGCGGTACTCATCAATTTCGAAGGGCACGGCGGCGTTGTTGATTCCTGAGAATTCCGCCGCAATTTTCTCGGTTTGTCTGAGTATTTCTTTCATGCGGAGATCAAGAGAGAGGCGACTCAGTTCCAGTGAATCATCCAGCGCCTGCTCAAATTCCAGGTCGAACCAGTTGTCGATGCCACGGTGGAGAAAATCCAGCGAAAAATAATAGACAATCAGCACGGGTGTGACGGACAGTGCTGCCAGCATGACCACCATGCGAATAGTCATTCTGGAGCCCGGTACCCGTCTGCGCAGCTGGTGAGCCAGGCGTCTGAGGTTCAGACCGATAAGTACAGTGAGCGCCACCAGGCCAATAGTAATAAAGACCAACAGGCCTGAATAAAGACGGTCGAAACGCTCGGAGTTTTGCAGGGCCTCGCTCATCATAACCAGTGAGGTCAGCATGAGGATAAACAGACCGATGCCGGCGATAAATATTGTGCGGCCGCCTTGTTTCATTTCACCCGCCATTCATACCAGGAGCTTTCAGCCTGCCATTGCGATGATATATAGGCGATGGGGCGCAATGGCGGCGGCAATGCTTCGATATTCAATTCTGCTTTTATATAACCGATGTAGCTGGCTTCGGGGTCGATAGTCGATTTATCAAACAGGAAATGGTTCTTGATTGAACCCAGAGTCCTGAGTGCTTCATCAAGATATTGAAATTGTTCTTTATGTTCCGAGTCAAGATTGGTGAGCAGATAATGATCGCCCAGAGCATGACGTTGCAACAGGAAACTTATTGTCTCGTCCCTGACAACAGGATCCCATAACCAGTCCCGTTTGCGCTTCACCTTGATGGTGGTGTCGATTCTCAGGGGCACACCGTGTGCCAGTGCTGTCAGTACTTCATCATCAAAATCATAGTCGATAAAGGCATCGACATGATACTGTTCATTCACCAGCGTACTGGTGGCGAATTCAACAGTGACGCCACTGGCGAAGGCATTGATTGACACGAACAACAAAACGATGCAGGCCACAAGCAGTCCGGCCCCGGTGTAAAAGCCGACCTTATTTCTCATGCTTTTTTTTCCAGGACAGCATAGTAAAAACCGTCAGTATCTTCGATTGTTGGCAGAGTTTGTCGACCATAGTCAGTCGCGACTCCCCAATCGGCGTCGATACCCGGCAATTGAACATCGTCAAAAGTGTCAATAAACTTTTCAATCTGAATATCATTTTCCTGTTTGAACAGGGAGCAGGTGACGTACAGCATTTTGCCGCCTGGTTTAAGTAAAGGCCATAATCTGGAAAGTAGCGTGGACTGGCTGTGGTTCAGCCTAGCTATTTGGTTGGCCTGCCGCAACATTTTAATGTCAGGGTGACGACGAATGACACCGGTGGCACTACAGGGTGCATCCAGTAAAATACGATCAAACAATTCGCCATCCCACCAGGATTCAGCAACACGGGCATCAGCCTGAATAATCTGTATATCCATACTGAGACGTTGTTGTGTTGCTTCCAGCAAAGCAATGCGATGGGCGTTCTGATCGATGGCCACCAGTTTTTTCAGCTTTGGCTCGGATTCAAAAATATGAGCGGTCTTGCCACCCGGTGCCGCACATGCGTCGAGTACGGCAAGCCCGCCTGATAATTTCAACAGCGATACAGCGAGTTGTGCACCGAAATCCTGCACCGAAACGTGACCGGAGAAAAAACCGGGTAATTGTTCCACGGTTGCGGGCCGTAACAGGCTGATGCCACTGTCTGTCAATGGAGATGCTTTTCCTTCCAGACCGGCCAGAGACAATTTCTCAATATAGTTGTCGCGACTGTCCTTGAGCAGGTTTACCCGCAGATGCATGGGGGGAGGGCTGTTGTTTTTTTCCAGCAAGGCAGACCATTGAGCAGGCCAGTCCTGTTGCAGTTTTTCGATGAGCCATTCAGGGTGTGCAAAGCGGGCGCTGGTGCTGTTGTTCAACAGTGTTTCCAGCCGTGTTTTTTCCCGTAGATAGCGACGTAAAATGGCATTGACGAGGTGCCTGGCCCAGCTTTTTTCCAAGGTATTGCAGGCATCTACCGTTGCCGATACAGCGGCATGTTCCGGTGTACGCATCTTGTCGATCTGGTAAATACCCAGCAATAAAAGCAACTTGATGTCTGTATCCTTTTGCTTGAGAGGCTTGTCCAGCAGGGTATCCGCGATAAATTCGAGTTGTGGATACCAGCGCATGACGCCATAGCAAAGAGCCTGAATGAAACTCTGTTCTTTCCGGTCATCCAGGTGTTTGAACGTGTCCGTCAGACTCAGATCCAGCGGCCGAGCCTGTTTGACGACTTTCAGCAAGGTCCTTGCCGCAGCGGCCCGTGAATTCATGTATTGCTCATGCTTTTCGTTTGCTTATCAGTAGGATGAGGAAAAGTGGGGGTGGCCGTGATGAAACGCCGAGGCGCTGGTTATTTTTTTGCCCGGCAGTTGTAATTTATGGATGCGAATGACCTTGTCAGCGGTGGCGATGTCAACACCGTCGGTCGAACTGGCCAGCACCGTGCCCGGCGAATGGTGGCCGCTGTCAATGTCGAGTACCTCAGCCTCCCAGATCCGCATCGGTACATGATTGAGCAGGGTATGGGCAACAGGACTGGGGTTGAAGGCACGAATAGAGCGTTCAATTGTGCCGGCAGGCAAGGTCCAGTCGATTTCAGCTTCCGCTTTGCTGATTTTACGGGCGTAGCTGGCCTGTTCATCATTCTGTTTCTGCCTTTGCAGGGAATTGTCAGGCAAGCGGGTCAAGGTTTCGAGCAGGGCTTCTGCTCCCAGTATGGCAAGCCGATCATGCAAGCTCCCCGCAGTATCATCATCTTTGATAGTACAAATCTTTTGTAAAAGGATGTCACCCGTATCCAGACCTGCATCCATTTGCATAATGGTAATGCCCGTTTCGCGATCTCCCGCCTGTATGGCGCGTTGGATAGGAGCGGCACCACGCCAGCGCGGCAGCAACGAAGTATGAACATTGATACAACCCAGTCCAGGGCGATTCAGAATGGATTCCGGCAGCAGCATGCCATAGGCGGCCACAATCAGCACATCGACCTGCGACAGTTTATTATCGATATCCATCTCTTTTGAACAGAGAGGCTGGTGGATTAGCAGATGATTCGACTCGGCAACTTCCTTCACCATGCTTTTGTGTAATTTACGCCCGCGTCCGGCGGGTCTGTCGGGCTGTGTATAGACACAGCTGATGGTAAAAGCGTCAGCCGTTATCAACGTTTCCAAAACAGTGGCGGCCAACGCCGGTGTGCCGGCGAAAGCCAGTTTTAATTGCCTGGGCATAGTTGCTTATTCATTGCAGGGCCGCCGGTCTGTACTGATATTCCCGCGGTTTCTTATTATCAGTATTTATTCACTTGAGATTCAGGCGTCGGAAATTAAAGTAACGGGGAGAACTCACAGAACCTGTGCCTGCAACTTGTCCTGTTTTTCAATTTTTTTCAATAAGCGTTGGCGTTTCAGTGGGGACAGATAATCGATAAAAAGTTTACCGTCCAGATGATCGATCTCATGCTGGATGCATACGGACAGGAGACCGCTCGCATCCTGTTCAATTTTCTCCCCATCAGGCGTCAGATACGCGCATCTGATATTTTCCGCCCGTTCCACGTCATCATAATATCCCGGTACGGATAAACAGCCTTCCTGCAT
>JAJRTU010000282.1 GCA_024278135.1 Gammaproteobacteria bacterium | reverse complement strand
TTGTCCTTGTCGGTTTTCTCGATGAGACCGCTGGCGTTGGAGGCCTTCTTCAGGTTCTCCACGAGCTGGTAATAGTCGACCTCAACGACTTTCGCCTGGGCCATTACCACGCCCTCCCGTCGGTATAATCTCGCATCGCTACATTACTTGCTGTTTTCATATGTGTTTTTGGTCACAGGTTTCGGTCAAACCTTTACTGATCCTTGACTAGATTATAACCTTTTAACAGAAATTCCCACTACTTACAATCGAGCGTTCAACAGATTTCTACTTCCTGTAGCTAACTTATCGGTCAGATTGGCAGTCTCTTGATGGTCAAATGCCAAAAGCAGGGATTCGGTACGGGATGGAGGCTCGCAAGCCAGGCCGGGAGATCCTCTCTACAACGCTTCCAGGCGATCGGCCAGCTCAATGAGATCCATCAATCACGCCTTGCCCATAATTTTTTCCAGCACTCCCGCAATTTTATTCAGATCGGGTAATAACTGTTCGAGATCCTTTGCCGGCACATAGCTGTTCATCCCGTACTTTAACGACAGACGGATGCCATCCCCGGTAACTTCAAAGTAGTCCAGTTTACGTTTCCAGCGACGACTGAATTCAGAAAGAAAATCCAGTGCTGAACTACTGTTCCCGATCTGACGCACAATCGCATCCGGCTTGTTCATATTGCGGGTGAGGAAGAAACCATCAAACACATCATTGCCGGTATCGAAGTTCTTTTTTTCGTAAACCTTTGTACTCAGAAACAGTTTAGGCAGACCAGAGACACTGAAAAGGATTGTTGCGTTGTCATCCGGGGAAATGCTGACCTTTCTGCCCGTGTACTCACCCTTGACACTCCCGATCTCACTGCGATCCGAAGCCGCCACAAATGTCAGTCCGAGCTTTTCTGCCACAGCCGGAAAATCCCGCCTGGCATGTCGCCGGCCAATACCGAAAAAATCAAAAAAGAACCATTCACTGACAGCATAAATAACAGCCAGTAAAACCAGTATTCCTGCCAATGTTGTTATCAAATCGTCCACAATAAATTCCGTACCGGTTGCCTGGCTTCAGGTCAAGACCAGACTTGTGCATTTATTTTACATACCAGTCGGTTTTAATCTGTTGTCCCGTTTGCCCAAGTACAGCTTCGAGCTCGGTCACTATTTTCACCATATCCGGCACAAGGCCCTGTACAACCGACACCGATATCGCAGGAACAAATGAAAATTGCCGCAGGCGACACTCCATTTTATGTTCGTTAACTGTTACCTTGCTCAGATGCCACATCCACTTGCTGTAAAAATCGACCAGGTGGTCCAGCACTTCCGGATGCTGTTTCAGCCGCTCAAGTTCATCATTATTACAACGACACCATTTGAAAACGTGTTTTAAATGGACACTACGGGGAGCGAGTGCGGATATCAGATCATTTTCCGGGCTTGTGCCCGGCATACCGAGCACAAACTGTTTTTCAGTTTTGAACAGAGCACTCACTGTTGAATGCTCAACATCATCCGGTTTCAGAATCACGACGGTCCCGTTGACCTCTCCGTAGACGACACCCGTGACCTCACCGTCAACCGGCGCTTTCACTGCCAGTCCTTTTCTGCCGGCCATTTCAACAAGGCGCGCCCAGGAACGTCTCTCCAGCATGCCTTCCAGGGGCCATACCAGGTAACCAACAAGTGTTTTGGGTATGGCATATAGCCCACGGGCAAATTTACGCAGATAGAGCGATAGTAAAAACACCGTAAGCTAACCCCTGGCAAGAAAAGAAATGTATAACACGATTATGCAGATCCTGAGCACCCGGTCAGGTAAGACACGTGGTCGTCAGGGTGAAACCAGAACCTTCGTCTGGCTTGGGGCCACCTGCATCCCGGCAGGCATATTTGAATTAGAGCCATTGTGACCGGTCATGGACGTTAAATGCACGACCTTCTGGCCCTCCACTTTAACTTTAGAGCTCCCCATTTTATACACGACTTTATTCATGTTCTGCCCGGACATAATGCCGCCATTCGTCCCTGCCTCATCACCTGAGGATTTCGGTATTTCCGATTTCAGCGTACAGGTTTCTTTACCTGCCATTTTAACCTTCGTCGATGTCTTGGTAGCCTGGGCAGGCATGGCAATGTTTGGATAAGGTATGGGAATGGGCGGCGCAGGCGGTGCCGGCGTAAGACACACATCCGGAAACGCAAAATCCTGCCCCCCTGCCTTGGTTGTTGCACCGAAAATTGCCGGCATGCTCTATCTCCTGCCAAAGTTCATGAAAAAATCCAGCTAGCCCAGGTGAATCTGGTCTGCATTGACCTTGTAATCTTTTTCTGCCTTCATAATCGTATTTTCAGCTTTCATATGATAGCTGCGCTGCACCAGGGTCTTCATCCTGCCGGCCTTGAGCTGAGCCAGTTCGTCAACCTTCTGATAGATATTGCGCGCTCTGGAAACCATGGTACGAACCGTACTCTCCATCCTGCGCATGACAAAGCTGGCATGCACAACATTACCGATAAAGCGTTTGCCGCTGTAACACATTTCTGCGAAGCGGAAATCACCTCGCCCGGCATGAATGCAGGCTTCTTCGCCCTCCATTTTCACCCGGCTTCTTTCCAGACTGATTTGCGAGCGCTTTGTGCCGGTAGATTGCGCCACTCCCATTTGAATACGATGATGGCCATCCAGCTCAATCGAGCGTGCTTTCATGCGCATGCGGCCGGCCGTGTTAAAGCACAGGTCCCCTGTCCGGTTTTTCACTTCCAGGTTAGGTGTATCCATGTACAGCCTGATTCGATCGGTATCCGGTTCAAATTCGAACAATAACTCATCATTTCCGGAAAATACCTGCAAGGACTTTTTGTTTGCTTTGCTTGATATCGATGCATAGACTCCCCCGCCGACATCGACTCTTGATGGTTTCGGTGAAATATTCAAAACACCGATTATGTAAAGCCTGTCAACCCCTCCCCCGGTAACCAGCACTTCATCATCGACACAGAATTCCGAGTACCCGGGAATAGCATTAACAGCCCAGGAAGCCCGAATGATGTCATCCGATGCTGTAACCAGAACTTTACCGGAGCCGGCTTCAACCTCCAGGACACGGGCCGGCCCGAAATATCCTGTCTCCGGCTTCTGATCAACGATATTTACAACATTAGGCATTTTTCTTCTCCTGATCGAGTCTTTATTCGGTAAGCCGGGGCGGCAACCAGTCTTCTGCATAGGCGAGGTCTTCATCTGTTTTGATTATCCCGCTGCGGTTTGCCCCACTCCAGTTTGCACCCTGGTCGTTCAGCCTGTGAAGGGTTGCCTGTACAAGCGAGGCATTGTTGAAGTTAGCGTTCCGCACATTCGCACCGGAAAAATCACCGAACTGAATTTGCGCATGCTCAAACACACTGCCCTCACAGTCAGCTTCGTTAAACTCGGCCCGTTCCAGTCGGGCTGATGACAGGTTTGCATGTTTCATCTGTGCCCCGGTAAACCGCGCACAGCGTAAATCAGCGCCCTGCAAATCGGCCTCATCCAGAATGGCCCCGGTAAAATCTACCGTTCCACAAGCCGCGCCCGCAAGCACACTACCCGACAGATTGGCGCCACTGAAATTGACCCGGGTTAATACACAGCCTGCCATGTTCGAAGCGGTCAAATCCGCATGGCTCAAATCACAGTCGGTAAAGTCCAGGCTAGCGAGATGCATACTGCCGAACCCGGTCTTCTTCATGTTGCAAAGCAGGAAGCGGTTCTGTCCAAGCCTGACCTGCCTGAAATCGACCCCTTCCAGATCAGTTGAAGTTAATTTCGCACCCTGCAGGTCCGCCCCGTCCATGCGTGCTTCTATCATGTCGCAGTAGTCAATCCTCGCACCTGAGAAGGTGCTCGCATCAAGCATGGCTTGCGAAAATACAACGCCATCGAGTCGTGTGAGCCCAAAGTTGGCCTTCTGTAATGAGGCCCCCGTGAAGTCCACATCATTCAGCTGGCTACCCGAAAAATTGGCAGCCGTCAGTTCTGCCCCGGAGTAATCAACATTGGATATTTTCAGGTTCCTGAAATCAGCATCAGGGAACAGGCACTCGCTGAAACGCACACTCTCCAGCGTGGTACCGGTCAGGATTACATTATGTAAATTGCAGTTATCGAATTCGGCAGCGGAAATATCAGCCCCACTCAGGTCAGCACCTGACAGGTCAGATTCTGAAACGACTGTGCCACTGAAATCAGACTGCCTGAGAGTTGCACCTGAGAAATCTGTCTTCTCTATGCGCGCATTTTCAAAATCCGCCCCTGAAAAATCCAGGTTCCGAAACGAGCACTCAAGGAAATGGCACAAGCGCATATCTTTGGGGAAACCGGGAATGCTCGCAAAGTCCAGCCCTGAAAAACGGGCACCGTGGATCACGCAATCATCAAAGCACGTCTCACTGATCGCCACATCATCAAATGCCGCATCCACCAGTGAAGCCTCCCTGTAATCAGTATTCGCCAGGTCACAATTTCCAAAATACGATTCATCAAGCACCGATTTAGAAAACCGCGTGCTTTTCAGCGAACAGCCACTGAACTTTATGCTATGCAGCCTGGCACGGCTGAAATCAGCATTATCCAGGCTAACCTTGTCAAATTCAGTTTTTGTCAGGTCTGAATTGTGGAAAATTGCGGCACCAAGATCACACTGGCCAGGTACAAAGTCACTTTCACTTAAACCAAGATCTTCATCTGTAATATCCAGCTCGGCGGGATCTGCACCAGGGTCGATTGCCGGGAAAATGATCTCGGCGGGGTCCTTGTTCAGGACCTCCTCGGCATAGAAATTGGCCTTTTCCAGGGTTGCTCCTGAAAAATCTGCACCTCGTCCTCTGGAATTAATGATCATCAATCCTGACAGGTCAGCATTGCGAAATGTTGCGCCGCCAAATTCGACCGAGTCGAATATGGCATCGGTCAAGTCTGCGTTGTCGAGGCACACACCTTCAAGACAGGTTCGCGTGAAGACAACACCGGGTAACTGTGCTCCCTCCAGGCTGACACCCTCAAGATCGAGATCTGCAAGACTTGCCCCGGCCAGAGACTCGCCAGACCCGAGCTTATCCAGCACTTCCTCCCTGGACAACTGGCGCCCGAAATATTGACTGAGTGTCTCTTCTTCGTTTTGCATAAAAACCCTGTCAACGTTCCAGCTTGGTCATTTTCAGGTTTACATTGCTGCCTGTAAGGCCCTCTATCGCAGCATCCAGGAATTCAACGCCATACATATTGGAGCCACTGATATCAGCACCGGACAATTGAGCTTTTTCAAGTGACCCCTGAAACAGATTCATACGAGTAAGGGTGGCGCCGGAGAGGTTTGCCTTGGGAAAGCGTGAAAATTTCATATTGGCAGCATCCAGGTTCGCACGTTCCAGGCATGCTGAACCAAAATAGGCACCTTCCATCTCGGCACCCGAAAAATCGGCCCCGGTCAGATTCGCTGCTTCCCAGTTCGATTCTTTGGCCATCGCCTGCCTGAAACAGGCGCCGGAAAAATTAACGCCACCGGATGCCCGCAGACCGGTCATGTCGGTGTTTGTCATATTGGCGCCGGCAGCATTTGCTCGTTCAAATGTAGCCTGTATCAATTTTGCCCCGTCAAAGTTAGCCCGTTCAAGCACGGCATCGGTAAAATCCGCATACTCGAATAACCCACCCTTCAAACTGGAACCCGTCAGGTCAGCGCCGATAAAAACCGCTTCGACGGCGGAGACTCCGGTCAGTGTCGCCAACTGAATTGCGGCACCTTCAAGAACAGCGCTATCAAGACACGCCTGCGCCAGGTTCGCACCGGTCAACCTGGCTTTCTCCAGATCCGCGCCAGTGAGGTTTGCTGAGTGCAATGCCACCGAAGACATATCAGCACCCGCCAGGTTGGCGGACGATAAATCCGCCTCTGAAAGGTCTGCCGCTTTCATCCGCGCACCCGTCAAGTCTGCCTCTGCGAGGTTTGAATTCACCAGCTTTGCCTCTTCAAGGTTCGCCAGGGATAATGCAGCACCGCGCATATCCAGGCCCGAAAGGTCCAGGCCACTCAGATCCTCGCCTTCCAGGGATTCCCCCTGCGCAAGGCGTTGCATAACAGTTTCACGCGTCAGCTTTCCGGCCTGCTGTGACTCATCATCCGGCTGGACCTGTTCTTCTTCTGCCTGATCGATTTTTGCCAGGATGCGCTGCGCTTCCTGTTCCGCTTCTTTCGACAATGGTGGCGGGTTATCCGGGTCAATCCCCGCCTCTACCAGCATGGCCCGCAGTTGCTCATAGCCTTCGTCGTGGTCGTCACTGTCTGCCTGCCCGGCAGCGGTCCCCACTTCTTCCTGCACCGCAGCGGGTTCCTCCATCTCAGGGTCCCATGCCGCTTCCAGTTCCGCAATTACCTGCTTCATACGCTGGTTGTAGAACTCAACAGTACCGGCCTCTTTTTCCAGCCATTCAGCCGCGATAAAAAGGGTCTCCAGTTCCGGGTAATCCTCTGCTTCTACATCGGTCCAGCCACGCCAGACCAGCACCAGCTTGCGCGTGTCCATATCCACCCACAGGGTATCCAGCACCAGGGGAACTTCTGCAAATTCAGGAGGCTGATTTTCTGTTCTTGCGGTCTTCAGGAAACAGCGCGGACGCACACCCGGCAAGCGGGCCTTGAAATTGGCGACCTGAGGATCCAGGTTTTCAAAATACAGTGGTTCGTCACCCCTCAGGAAGCCATCAAGCTGCATTGCCTGTGGTGCGGCATTAAAATAACCCCAGTCGAAGTCTTCAGGGAACCACGGCCAACGCTTGTCTTTATAGTCGCCCTTGTACGTGCCGACTTTCGAGAAGCGCTGCTCCCAGCCTGCTGCAAGCGGGCCAAATCCGGCCGGCTCGGGTCGGCTGCCCTGCGAAGTGATTCTGTTGTCTATACCTTCAATATTCGGGATGGGGTAAAAACCCTGCTGCGGACCTTCCGCTAACGGGCCGATACCCTTGCCGGCCGGATTTTTTTTATAGCCTTCACCGCCGAAACTGTTCTCGTAACGCAATTCCATATACTCAAATGGCAGCGGCTGCGTAGCCGACCAGTCCCGCTGTCCGAATACAGCCAAGGCGCTTGTTTTTTCGCCTACCTGAAAGGTTGTCCGGCATGCAGCAGCCGCCTGGCCATTGGGGGGATAGCAACGGCCTACAAGCAGTAAATCAGCGCGCGGTTTCGCATAGGCAAAATCAGTGGAATAGCGGATGCTGCCTGTCGCTTCTTCATCGTCCTCGTAATACTCATCACCAGTCGGCGCAAGCTGCTGTTCAGCAATGCTTGCAACCTCGTCCGGAGCAAGATCAAAAGTACCCTTAACGATTAAGGTCAATGAGTGGCCAGGGAAACGAATTAGCCCGACCATCGGGGCTATCTGAAAAGGTGTGTCGTTTAGAATATCCAAAGTTTATGTTATCCGGGGTATGGTACCGGCCCAGCATTGGCTGCAAACACAGCCCCTGGAAATACCGCACACATCTACTTGGAAACCGTAAGATTATTATGCTTGATCTCACCCCTGATAGAGACAAGCTTGTCACCAATTATAACTTTACTTTCCCCCCACAGGGAAAGTTTCGTTTTTGCCCTGAGCCCGATATTTGCCTTTTTGCTCTTCACTATGATGTCTTTCCCGCTCTGTACGGAAACCACATTCTCGGATCCATCATCGCTTTCAATAGTCACACCTTTTGTATCCAGGGTGATCTTGCCATATGTCGTAGTATGCGTGGGCTCATCGATACCAATTTTCTTCATCAGGGATTTTGTCTTCTTTATCGAATACCCACCGGCAGCAACAGCTACCGTTCCACCCGCTGCCATGGTCGGTATCAGCCATTCATTGCCAAGATTTTTCATGTTACGACCTTGGTAAGTCGGGTCACCGGTATCATCCTGGGTATTGAACAACATGGCTGCCCCCGCTGCCCCCGCTGCCGTTGCGCCCAGCGTTGCGACTGCACCTGATACCGCTGCCCCCCACATTTTAGCCGAGGTCGCTGAATCGGACACAAGGCCGCTATTGGTCGTACCTTTGCCAAATGACAACACCAGCTCATCCGGTCCCGTTTTAGCCCGCTTGCCAACAGCAACGATAGCCGCATCACAGGTCCCCCCCACCAGGAAAACACGCTCTTCGGAATCGAATCGAACCTCCTTCTCCGCATGCTTTACGTATTCCGCGTTGTTTTTGCTGATCTCTTTTGATTTAACATGCTTGTAACTGTAACTGTAGGCATGGCTGATGCTACCGCCAATGTCCGCCGAATATTTTACCCCCGCAGTCAGACTGATCGCTGCGGCAACAGTAACATCCACCTTTCCACCAACAAAGACACTGGAAGACAAACCCAGCATCTGCGTGGTGCTGGCGCCAACGGTCAAACTTTGTTTATAGCCGATTCTGCAATCCGCAGAATTTCCCTTGGTAAAAGTATTCCAGTCGCTACTGGTTTTGTACTTCACGCTACGCCCCAGCTCAAGCGTCGAATCATGATGAGGGCTGTGTAGCCGAATGTGCTCATCTCCGGGCGTGCTGTCCATGATGATTTCATTACCGTAAACATCACGGAATCCACTCATATGCTTTTCAGCAGGTAACTCCTCCAGCGGCATATTATCTGCATTAAACACGCGCCCGGTAATTATCGGGCGATCGGGATCTCCTTCCAGGAAATCCACGATGACTTCATCATCGACATGAGGCAGAAACATGCTGCCCCAGTTTTTGCTGCCGGTATCGCTTCCTGTTGGACCACCCGCCGAATTCTGGGACACACGTACCCAGCAGGAGCTGTTTTCTTTGCTGTCCTCGTCCTGCGCATGCCGATCCCAGTGGAATTGCACCTTTACACGGCCATACTTATCGGGCCAGATCGACTCCCCTTCCGGACCCACCACAACAGCTGTCTGCGGCCCCTGCACGACCGGCTTTGGGGTCACACGGGCAGGCCGGAAAGGTATCTGGCTGTCTATGGCAGTGAACTGGCATTGATACAGTATTCCGCCTGAATCTCCATACAAGGAGATTTCACAACTCGAGTCAACGACCAGGTATTCCTTGTTCTGGTCTTTTCTGGGGTGGCTGTCGAGCGTGAACAAGCCACCGGTAGCCATGATTCGCAGATCAGTGACCCCTTCAACCTGGTCCTGCTGTACATGCAGCTCCTGAATCCGGATATCAGCATATTCTCCAGTGCTGCCTTCAAAGCGCTCTGCATACTCTCCCGGATAGTCATAGACTTCATATTCCGAAGCCGCATGCTTTTTCTGTATTTGCGCATGCTGCCTGAGGGCTGCTTTTGGCCGCCTGAAATCATAGTCGTTCACGACACAGGCGCCCGGCTGTACTTCGCGGCGGATGAGCCATGAGGATATGCACTGCTCGCTCCTCGGGTTAGCATTGGCCACCGGGTAATACATGACGGCATCATCGCGAACAGGCTGGTGTGCACTACCGGAATCTGCCAGAACGAGAGTGTGCTTGCCATCTTCATGGACGAAATAATAGTAAATACCTTCTTCTTCCATCAGGCGACTGACAAAATTGAAATCCGTTTCCCGGTACTGAACACAGTAACCCCATACTTTGTGTTCTTCCTGCAGCTCATCCTGTATATCGCTGAACCCCTGGTCCTGGAAAACCTGTTTGATAATATCCGGCACCGACAGTTCCTGGAAAATCCGGCAATCCGCAGTGCGCGTCAGGAACCACAACCAGGGTCTTAACGTTGCCTGGTAACTTGCCCCGCTATCCTTTAACTGACCTGTCTGGGAGAAACTACTGACAATCCCGTTAAAATAACGCACGCCATCCGCACCATCATCGAAATGTACGGTGACGCTCTGACCCAGGATATCATCGATATCAATTTCTTCGTTATGACTGGAGAGTTCCAGCTGATACTGAAACAGACGCCCCAGTGTCTCGTGCCCCTGCAGCAGGGAAATAGTCAATTCATCCTTAAGCGGCGTTTTCAGTGTCAGGGTGTTTATTTTAGCCATGGGGAATCCTTCCTGCTCTTTAATTGTTCTGTATATTCTTAACTACTAAACTTTGCTGGTCGGGTAACATACGCCAGGCTCGCCAATTGTTTGACAGTTCCGTGAATACCTGGCGCATAATTTTCCACCGTGCCGCCCCTTGTTTTTAGTGCAAGCCTCACCATTCACAAACACTATGACCGTGCCTGCCGCTTCACACGCTTTTTATTAGATTAATTATATGCCAATTGAACGTTTAATAAAGCAATATTCATGTATGCAATAACTGACCAATCCCTCAAAATAGCATTACACCATTAGTCACAGCCAACCACGACAAGGAGCGCCCCCGATGAGTGGCCGTATCGAGTTTAACTTCGAATTTTCCAACCCGCGTAGCGGACCCGGGCCACGCGAAACCGATGCGATGCAAATACTCGTAATGGGTGATTTCTCAAACTCACCCGGGTTGCGCAAGGACAGTCCGCTGTCAGAGCGTCGTATCTACCCGGTTGATATTGATAACCTGGATACACTGACAGGCCGGATTGCACCTGTAGTGGAACTCCGGCTGAACGAAGACCTGACAGTCCCTGTTACGTTGTCAGAGATGGATGACTTTCATCCTGACAACCTGTACCGGAAGCTGAAGGTTTTTGATGAGCTGCGCGATATTGTCCAACGTTTGTCAAACAACCAGACCTTCGCAGATGCCGCGGCGCAACTGCGCACCATGCAGGGTGCGGCTATCAGTCAAACAGAACCCGATGCGGACAGCGACAAAACAGCAGCTGCAACCGTGGAGAACGACAGCGCTACTTTTGAACGCCTTTTGGGACGTTCAGTCGAGGTAGATGGCTCGCAATCCAGCCGGCATGCCCGTTCCGCTGTCGAGAAACTGATCGGCGCAGCAATCAGGGACCATATAGTGCCGGAAGCTGCCCCGGAACAGGGGGTCTACATAGCGGCAGCCGAAGACGCTATCAGCAAACTGATGCGCCAGATCCTGCAACACCCTGACTTCAGGGCCACTGAGGCCCTGTGGCGAAGCCTCGAGTTCCTGGTAAGACGTGTCGAACTGGATGAAAACCTGACACTTCATATCTGCGATATTTCCAGGGATGAACTGTTGAATGATTTTCAGCAGGCGGGCGACAACCTGGAACAGTCCGGACTGTTTCAGCGGCTTGTCACACAGGGTGTACAGACACCGGGCAATGCACCCTGGTCACTGATCGTCGGAGCATACACATTTGACACATCACCCCGTGATGTTGCCATGCTCGCCGCGCTGGGCGCTGTTGCAGCACAGGCGGGCGGGCCGTTTCTGGCTGCCGCCAGCCCGACCATTCTCGGTTGCCAGTCTCTCGTGGACACACCAGATCCGCACGACTGGAAACCCGAAGACCCGCCATCAGAAAATTGGGATGCACTACGACAAAGCCGGCTTGCTGCATGGATCGGGCTGGCACTACCGCGCATGTTGAT
>JAJRTU010000281.1 GCA_024278135.1 Gammaproteobacteria bacterium | reverse complement strand
CGCGCGTTTACGCTTCGGCTCGTTGATGGCATTGCCATCGCCGCCTTCCCAGGGCGGGGGGACCTTGAACGGTTCCGGCCATTCGATTTCGGGGAACTTGTCCGGACCAACACGGCCTTCTCCGCCTCTCGCCTTTTGATCCAGGGCCTTGAGGATCTTCTCCGCCGTGATGGGGACTGCGTCTATGCGTACACCGACAGCGTCATAAACCGCATTGGCGACGGCCGGGATAATCGGCGTCAATGGTCCCTGGCCAGCCTCCTTGGCACCAAAAGGGCCATTATCATCGGCATCTTCAATCAGGTCGATAATCACCTCCGGCATATCGTGCGAGGTCAGACTCTTGTATTCGAGCAGGGACGGCGTTTTGTGTACGAGGGCACTGGAAAGGCGTGCCGGCAAGCGCTGAAATGTCTGCTCTTCCATCAGGGCCTCACCCAGTCCCATGTAGACCCCACCCTGCACCTGACCGCGGGCCAATACCGGATTCAGGGCTTTACCAAGATCATGAGCAATGTATACGCGTTCGACACTTATCCAGCCGGTAGTCTCATCAACGTCGAGCTCTACAATAGCCGCACTGTAGGAGTAGGCCGGTGAGGGACCCACACCGCCGCCCTTGTACTTGCCCGGCGGTTCCGGTGGCGCATAAGAGCCCGTGGTACCGAGGGTGCCGTGTATCTCTTCAGCGCAGACAATCGCTTTGTGAAAATCCAGACCCTGCTCGGGATCTTCTGTATCAAATACGCGATTATCGGCAAAGACAAGTCGATCAAGCGGTATATCAAGACGTTTGCTCACCGCTTTTGCGATTAAATCTTTCGCCCGCTCTGCGGCCTGTATTGCCGCGTTACCCATCATCAAGGTCACACGGCTGGAATAGGAGCCCAGATCGACCGGCGTCAGATCGGTATCGCCGGTAACACAACGAATCATCAAGGGATCGATACCCAGCACTTCAGCAACAATGCCGACCAGCACGTCATCGGAACCCTGACCGATTTCAGTGGCACCACAAAACACGGTAACCTTGCCACTGCGATCCAGTTTTAACTGCACACCTGAATGGGGCATGGCATTCCAGTAAATGGAATTGCCCGCTCCAGTCAAATAAGACGAACAGGCGATACCGATACCTTTGCCCGGCGGTAATTTACCATGCTTGTTTTTCCAGTCTGCGCGTTCCACCACCTTGTTGATACACTCTGCCAGCCCCATGCTGCCAATCTTCAAATAATTGGCCGTCAAGGCCTGTGGTTGTTCGACTATGTTCAGTCGCAATTCGGCCGGATCCATGTTCAACTTCGCGGCAATTTTATCCATTTGCACTTCCTGACCGAAACGCGGTTGTACTGTGCCGTGTCCGCGTTTCGGACCGCAGGGCGGCTTGTTGGTAAACACACGGCAGGCATCAAAGGCATAACGCGGCAAATGATAGGTAACCGGTTGTAATACGCAGGTATAAAACGTGCTGGCCACGCCGTAAGAACCGTAGGCCCCGCCATCCAGCATGGTTTGTAAATGCATGGCGGTCAGCTTGCCTTCCTTGCTCACCCCGGTACGGAATTTCATTAACACCGGATGACGGCCACGATGACAATAAAACACTTCTTCTCGAGTCAGGGCGATCTTGACCGGACGCCCCAGCAACATCGCCGCTTTAACCACGACAATTTCGTGGTTAAAGGGATCGGTCTTGCCACCAAAGCCGCCACCGTTGGGTGTGGCAATCACCCGGATCCTGGCGGTGGGAATTTCCAGCGCCTTGGAAATGGCGCGATGGACATAATGTGGACACTGCGTACTGGACCAGAGTGTAATACGCCCGTCCGCTTCCACATGACCCACGGCGGCATGTTGTTCCATCGGTAAATGGGTATTGCCTTCGTAAAAAAAGATATCTTCAAATACATGATCGCTTTCTGCAATGGCCGCATCGACATCACCGAATTCGTAACTCAGTCTTTTGTGAATATTGCCTTCTTCACTGTATTCGTGCAGACGCGCATCCGGCGTATTCAGACCTTCAACAGGATCGGCAATGGTCGGCAATGCTTCATATTCGATCTCAATCAGTTCCACGGCTTCCTGCGCGGTAAATTCGTCAACGGCGATAACCGCCACCACCGGATCACCGACGAAACGCACCTTGTCCCTGCACAGCGGTCGCTCATCCTGGCTCACCGGCAAGATGCCGTATTCCTTCGGAAAGTCATTGCCGCTGAGCACCAGTTTCACCCCGGGGTGTTTTTCGGCACGGGAGACATCCAGGTGTTTGATATTGGCGTGAGGTAAATGCGAACGGAGTAATTTGCAATGCAGCATTCGCGGTAGAACGATGTCATCAGCAAACAGCGTCTGGCCACTGACCTTGGATGCACCATCGACACGACGCCGCGCTTTGCCGATGACTGACAACTTTTCTGTTTTATTCATCGACTCGCCTCCGCTTCAACCTTGCCGGCCTCAGCTGTACGGACAATGGCTTCTTCCACCGCTTCAAAAATCTGTTGATAACCCGTGCAACGACAGAGGTTGCCCGACAGGGCCTCCTTAATCTGCTCACGATCAGGATGAGGATGGTGTTCGAGCAGGGACTTGGCCGTCACCAGAATGCCCGGCGTACAGTAACCACATTGGGAGCCGCCCAGATCGGCAAAAGCGGCCTGCAGGGGATGCAGTCCGGCATCATCGTTGAGTCCCTCAATGGTCTCTATGGAACGACCTTCGACATCCAGTGCCAAAGACAGGCAGGACAACACCGGTTCACCGTCCAACAGCACGGCACAGGCACCACACTCCCCCAGTTCGCAACCGTGTTTGGTCCCGGTCAGGCGCAAATCTTCGCGCAGCATCTCCAGCAGGGTTTTATAAGGGGCCACCGAGACCTGTACTTTTTCGCCATTCACTTCACAGCTCAGATGTGCGTTTTTGTCGGTATTGTGCTCTGGCACCATGCTATTTGACATTAATTTATCTCCCGGTATTACCGAATACAGGACCGTGTCCATACCTTTCGGCAGGGGATCCTGCTGACTATATTGTAAGGATGCCTTACAATATACGGAATTTCAATATAGAATTATCCGGGGGGATGATATTTATTACTGCTAAATATAAATAGTTATATAAAACAATGAGTTCGGAAATAAAGGGAACACGAGGGATAAATGAGCAGGAACCGGAACGGGGCGCCCTGGAAGCATTGCTTGGCTTTCAACTGCGTCGCGCCCAGATAAAACTGTTTCAGCACTTCAAATCATGCATGACAGACCTGGCCATCACCCCTGGCCAGTCAGGTGTGCTTATTCTGATCGAAAGTAATCCCGGCATCAATCAGGCCGCCCTGGCCCGGGCGATGCAGATAGAACGGGCGACGCTGGGTGAAACCATTGATTACCTGCAGGAGAAGCAATGGGTGGAACGACATAAATCGCCCAGTGACGGTCGCAGCTACGCCCTCCACCTTTCCGCAAAAGGTAAAAATATCATGAGAAAACTGCACCCCGCTATCGTCGCTCACGAACAAGATGTCAGTGCCAACCTGAACGCAAAACAATGCCGTGAATTGTTGCGTTTGTTGACGATGTTTAACCAGGTTTAAAGTGATACGCCCATTTTATTAAAATACCAGGTCACAACAGGCATCAGCGCTCTGCCCTGGATATTAGGGATAGCAACCTGCTCAGAAGGCGCGCGGCCAGGCTAATCCGACAAGACGTGAGCAAGTTCAATTTATTGCGTTGCAGCACATAATCAGCCATGTTAGAATGAATTATATTTTATTCTTATATAACAATGAATTACATTGATTTTACTATTGTCGTGATCATCAGTCTGAGCCTGTTCTATATCGGCTTTCGGCTGTTTGCCGCGATCCACTTCAATTATTACCGGGCTTCAGAATTACGTCATCAATACGCACAGCGCATTCGTCTCCTGCCAACATACAAAATGTTGCGCCTGCGCGGTATTGATCTGAACCGCCTGTTGCACGGCCTGCCTGTTACCGAGATCGAGGCGGCCATCAGAAATTGTGAAGCTTGCACCAGCACCAAGGAATGTCAGACCAAACTAAAGGAAAAAGACATAGAAGATTTCGATTTTTGTAAGAACGACCCGCTGTTTACCAAAATGAAAAAAGAATCCAGATAATGCAACAACCGTTTTCAATGTTGTCGCCAGGATCTGCGAACTGTTTGCCGTCAATTTAAAGGAAAAATAAAATGAAGAAAATTCTCTTGCTTATTCTGCTTTGCACAAGCCTTGTACCTGCTGTCTATGCGGAACAGGGTGACTGGCTGGTGCGATTGCGTGGCATTGCCATTATCCCGAATAATGACAGCGAACAGGTCGGAATTGATGGTCTGGGTTCGGTACAAAGTCTGAATGGTGGCGAGTCTTCACGCGTCAGCGTCGACAATTCAATTGTTCCCGAAATCGATATCACTTACATGTTGACCAAACATATCGGTATAGAGGCCATTGCCGGTATCGCAAAACATAATATTGATCTGCAGGACGATGGTCTGTCGACACTGGTCACAACTTTAACCGCCGGTGCAGCGGGCAGTGAGCTGACCGATGGTTTTAAAATTTATGATACCTGGGTATTGCCGCCGACAGTCACCTTGCAATATCACTTCATGCCCGACAACAACATCCGCCCTTATGCGGGTATCGGCGTGAACTACACGGCTTTTCTCTGGGATGATGCCTCAGAACAGCTTGAAACCGCAGTAGGCTCACCCGTCTCTGTCAGCAGTAAAAACGGCTGGACCTGGGCCGCTCAAATTGGTGTTGATATCGACTGGACAGATAACTGGTATTTCAATATTGATATGAAATATATCAATATCGATACCGAAGCCAGTCTGTTTATCAAAAACGGCGCCCTGGCCGGAACCAACTTACGGGTCGGAACTGATATCAGCCCTTTTGTTCTCGGTGCGGGCATAGGTTATCGCTTCTAGGCGGGGACAAGCCACAGAAAACATTCGGGGGCTTTTCAACCCGAAAGGTATTCCTACTGGTACAGCATAGGTGGCGTCTTGCCAGGACCCGTCCTGAGATTTCCCCATACCTGACTTCTCGCCTGAATTTTTACAGCAATTGCCGGTCTAGTGAATAACGGACAATAACAAGATGGGCGATATTCATGACCTCCCTGTACAGATGTACTGTTTTCTCCCTGCTGATACTTTTCACCGGCATCTGTCTGGCCACGACTAAAAATGGTTTTAATCTTGACGACAGTCTCATTCCCGCCGAAAAAATAAAACGGGGTGGGCCACCAAGGGACGGTATTCCCTCTATCGACAAACCCGAATTCGTCCCGGCAGACAACGCGGGCTTTCTGAAAGACAAGGACAGGGTGATCGGTATTTACTACAAAGGCATCGCCAGGGCCTACCCTGTCAGGATTTTAAACTGGCACGAAATAGTCAATGACACTTTTCAGGACACTCCGATATTAATCAGCTATTGCCCGCTGTGTAATTCAGGCATGGTATTTTCAGCACAGGATAAAGACCTGCGGTTTACATTCGGGGTTTCCGGACTGCTTTATAACAGTGACGTTCTGTTGTATGACAGACAAACACAATCCCTGTGGTCTCAGATTCTGGGAAAATCCATCTCCGGACCACTCAAGGGGATTAAACTTAATTTACTTCCTTCCAGCCATACAACATGGCGACAATGGCGACAGCAATATCCAGACAGCCAGGTTCTGTCCACCAATACCGGGTTTCGTATCAATTATAAAAAATCACCTTATATGGACTATGCCAGGAGCAGTGATCTGATGTTCAAGGTGGAACATAAAAACAGGGCTTACCGCAATAAGGAGCTGGTACTTGGTCTGACTCTGGGAAACAGACACAAGGCCTATCCCTTCACGGAGTTGTCAAAACAGGGACTGGACTCGTTCAGCGATAATTTTGCCGGAAAGAATCTACGTATCAAATGGCTGCAAAAAGACAAAACGGCGATGGTTTTTGACGATAACGGCAATGAGCTGGCGACGGTACTCGCCTACTGGTTTGCCTGGTATGCCTTTTTCCCCGACACGGAAATTTTCAAGAACAAAGAATAGGTCTCTCCTGAGTTTGAGTTTGCTGGAAATCAACGCGAGCAACTCACCGCATTACCGGAAGGCACGAGCCTTGTGTTTACAAAAAATGTCTTTTTGTTGTGCCCGACTCGTCCGGTGACAATCTGGCCGGCAGCACGTCCTTATATTGACACAATAACAAGGCTGCACTTTGTGTCTGCGCCACAGTCTGATTCATCCAGCCATCGAACAGGTTGGTGCCCGCCAACCACCTGGTTTTATGGTCACGACAAATGAACCAGTG
>JAJRTU010000280.1 GCA_024278135.1 Gammaproteobacteria bacterium | reverse complement strand
GGCATCAATCATTTGTCCGTTACCCATACGTTGGCCCCAACGCATATTCTCCGCCCAGTAGGGTGCGCGACTCATATTTTCCGCCCCACCGGCAACGGCCGTGTCGATATCGCCCAGCATAATCAATTGTGCTGCACTGACAATGGCCTGCAGGCCGCTGCCACATAAACGGTTTACTGCAAAAGCGGGCGTTTCAATAGGAATACCTGCATCCACCGAGGCAACACGGCTCAAATACATGTCACGCGGTTCGGTGTGAATCACATTGCCAAACACGGTATGCTGAATATCTTCAGCGCCAAGTCCGGAACGATTGACAACCTCGCGTACAACACTGGCAGCCAGTTGACAGGGCGGGGTATTTTTCAAGCTTCCGCCATAGGTTCCTATGGCTGTGCGGGTGCCACTTAATACGACAACATCACGGATCTGAGACATCTTGTTTCTCCTTCAGTGCTGCGTTTAACAAGCAGGGTTAAAATCTGGAATCCAATGTTGCGACGCAGCAATGCCTTTGTCAACCGAAATTAACCCAAAATATGTAATGATGCGTTTACAACAACAGCCCATCCATATTGAAGGAGTCCTGGTCATGCATAAACTCGGCAACAGCTTGTTATTCTTTGTGTTTTTCATATATACCCATAATGGCGTCGCCCATGAGGAACAGACACTTTTCAATCAGGTGTATGCTCAGGCTCAGGCGGAGCGGGATATCCCCAACGATGAGATGCTGACCTTGCTGGTCAGTGAACATCAGGGGAAAAATACCGGCGATCTTTCCGCCAAAGTAAACCGGGACATGGAATGGGCGGTAAAAATGGTGAAGAAAAATAAAAGCCTGGAAGTCAGCACAGGTGCCTACCAAACTTACCCGATTTATAAAAACGCAGATATCGTCGGTTGGCGCGTCAGCCAGGAAATACAATTGAAAAGCCGAAATATGGCGGAACTAAGTGAGGTCGTCGGCAAGTTACAGGAAAAGTTGCAGGTCAGGCAGATGCAATTCAGTGCCAGTAAACAAACACGTGATGACATAGAAAATGAATTAATTGAAGAAGCCATGCGGGCTTTTAAACGGCGGGTGGCTACCATCGAAAAACACATGGATGACAAGGACTATCGTATCGTCAATCTGCATATCAACAGCAACGGCCAACGGCCACAGGCGATGCAAGTGCAACGGAGCATGATGAATTCGATGGAAATTGGCAGTGCTCCCACCGTAGAAGCAGGCACCAGCAAAATCACGGTAACGGTATCCGGCAGTGTGCAGTTTTTTTAAATCACGACAATGCTAGAATAGGCCGGCATCAAACCGGGAACTGTTGAAGCAAGCTGGAGTCATTACAATTTATCGTGACGACATTCCCGGTCAAACAGATGCGCAAGGCTGATAAATATTTCCACCTGACATTATTCAGCACCGTTCTGAAAAATGCCGCCTGGGCAGGCGTGGGGAGTGACAACGAGAAATGGTTAAGCATGAAGGCGGGTGTCATTGCGGACGGGTTCGTTTCGAAGTGCTGGCACCGGCAGTCATTACCGTTTCCCAATGTAACTGCAGCGTCTGTTCCAGATCGGGTTATCTCGGGCTGATAGTTCCACAAGAGCGATTCACCTTACACTCCGGCGAAGAGAGCTTGACCGAGTACCGGTTCAATACCGCTACTGCGAAGCATCTTTTCTGCAAGTATTGTGGAATCAAATCGTTCTATATTCCTCGTTCACATCCGGATGGCGTGAGCGTCAATGCGAGATGTCTGGATGCCGGAACAGTTGTGGAAATGAATATCAGGCAGTCTGACGGACAAAACTGGGAGCAGTGCCACCCGAAAGGTCAGGCTGAAGCGTATCCGGATTAGTATCGCAGCAACGCCGGAATTTAAGACGACAGATACACAACAGGAAGCTTATGGAAAATTTCAGTTATTTTGCTTTAGCTCGGACACTCCATGTTATGGGTGTCGTGATCTGGATTGGCGGCGTTGCATTTGTGACGATGGTGTTAATCCCCACTCTCAGAAAAATGGAAAACAGTCATGATCGACTGGTCATGTTCGAGCGACTTGAAGGCAAGTTTGGATTTCAGGCGAAAATCACGACACTGATTACGGGTATTTCCGGGATATATATGCTGAATATCTTGCATGCATGGGATCGTTATTTATATTTCCAGTTTTGGTGGATGCATTTAATGACGTTCATCTGGCTGATATTCACCATTGTGCTGTTTGTACTGGAGCCGCTGTTTCTGCATCGCTGGTTTCGAGAGCAAGCCGAAAAAAACAGTGAAATTGCCTTTGCATGGTTACATCGAATGCATATTGTATTACTGACATTGAGCATGCTTGCTATATTCGGCGTCGTGGCAGGTGCCCACGGATTGACGTTGTAGAGTGCGATGAAATGAAAATATGGGTGGATGCCGATGCCTGTCCTGTGGCAATCAAGGAAATTTTATTTAGAGCGGCAGAGCGGACCGGGATACAGCTGACACTGGTCGCCAATCAGTCAATTCACATACCCTCGTCACGCCATATTCATTTTGTTCAGGTCGTTTCCGGTTTTGATGTCGCTGACAATGAAATAGTGAAAAGGCTGGAGGCGGGTGATCTTGTGATCACGGGTGATATTCCGCTGGCGGCTGAGGTGATTGAGTTGGGTGCTCATGCTCTCAATCCTCGTGGAGAGCTGTACTCGGCCGATAATATAAAAGCCCGCCTCACCATGAGAGACTTTATGGATACGTTGCGTGCCAGTGGCATCAATACCGGCGGCCCGCCGGCACTGAACCAGGGTGATAGAAAATCTTTCGCAGACCAACTGGATAAAATATTAAGCAGGTATGTAAAAAACTCACAGTAAGGCCGGCCCGTGGGAAACGCTTTTACCGTCGCCTGCGGATCTGGAGATTAGCTGTTATCGGGCCATGGCTTTAAAGCAGGTTCCTGCACATTCAATCGTTTTATGCAAATCTTCCTCGCTATGGGCACTGGAGACAAAACCGGTTTCGAAAGCCGAAGGCGCGAGATAAATACCCTGTTCCAGCATGCCGTGGAAGAATGAGGTAAAGCGCTGTAAATCACAGGCCATGACCTGTGAAAAACGGGAAATATTGTCTTCTTCACTGAAAAAAAGCCCGAACATGCCACCGATGTGATTATGAGTCAGTGCTATTCCCGCCGTGTCTGCCTGCTTCTTTATTCCTTCGATCAGCATTCGTGTTTTCGACTCCAGTTGTTCGTAAAAACCGTTTGCAGAAATTAATTCCAGCGTCGCCAGCCCCGCTGTCATGGCGACCGGATTCCCGGATAAGGTGCCGGCCTGATAGACCGGGCCATCCGGTGAAATATAATCCATTATTTCAGCCCGGCCGCCAAAGGCCCCTACCGGCATGCCGCCGCCGATGACTTTACCGAGGATGCTGAGATCCGGTTTTATCCTGTAGATGGATTGTGCACCGCCAAGGGCTACGCGAAAACCCGACATGACTTCATCGAAAATCAATATGGTTTTATGTTTATTGCAAACTGCTTGCAGAGTATGCAGAAATTCCTTTGTCCCTGGTACGCAGTTCATATTACCGGCAACGGGTTCCACAATGATGGCAGCGATTTCGTCACCTGACTCCGAGAACAGGGCCTCGACCTGTGCCGGTTCATTGTATGACAGAGTAATGGTATGTTGCGCCAGCTCAGCCGGTACGCCCGGGGAAGTGGGTACGCCCAGCGTCAAAGCACCCGAACCCGCTTTGACCAGAAGTGAATCAGTATGACCATGGTAGCAACCTTCGAACTTTACGATCTTGTCGCGGCCGGTGTAGCCACGTGCCAGGCGAATGGCACTCATTGAGGCTTCGGTGCCTGAGTTAACCATCCTGACTTTTTCAATATTCGGCATCAACTCGCAAACCTTCCTGGCCAAAAGGGTTTCCACCTCGGTGGGTGCGCCAAAACTCAGGCCATTGGCCACCACAGCCTGTACTTTTTCGATCACTTCAGCATGTGCGTGACCCAGGATCATCGGTCCCCATGAACCGACATAGTCTATATAGCGCTTGCCCGCGCTGTCATAAAGATGGGCGCCTTGACCGCGTTGAAAAAATACCGGGTCACCGCCAACGGACTTAAAGGCCCGGACCGGTGAATTGACGCCGCCCGGGATATATCGTTTTGCCTGCTCAAACAACTTTTTACTCACTACATTTTCCTCTTGTCAGGGATTGCGTGTGGGATTTATTCCTGTTCGGGCTATTCTACACATTGCCAGAGCAAAAAATAACAGTGGGAGTGAATGATTGAAAAAGTATATGTGTGTGATTTGCGGATATATCCATGATGGAGCAGCCGGACGGAAGAGTTCTTTTTGTTTTCCGTTTTGAAATATCCACTCAAAAAGGTCTAAGCACCGCAAGTATGACAATTGTGACAAGGAAAAAAACCGGGATTTCATTGAACCAGCGATACCAGGTATGCTCATGCTGATTACGATCATGTTTGAAATCCAATAACAGTTTGCCGCAATAAATGTGATAGACGACAAGCAATAAAATAAGACCCAGTTTCAGTTGTAGCCACAGGTATTCCGGATAGTTATCCCAGCCGTTCAGAAACAGAGTCCAGAAGCCGAATATGAGTGTCAGTATTGCACCCGGTGTCATGATGCCGAAGAACAGTTTCCTTTCCATGATTTTGAAGCGTTCATGGCTTGTCCGATCATCACTCATGGCATGGTAGACAAATAATCTGGGCAAATAGAACAGACCTGCGAACCAGGTCACCATGAAAATGAGATGAAGGGCTTTAATCCAGAGCATTAAGAAACCGCGCAGATGAAAAGAAGTCGGCTGAATATATACGAGACGATTTTCCCAATCAAGGTTAAATAACCGGCAATAAAGATGTTTCGTTCCGGGCCACCGGTTTTTCTGCCGGCAGTAATTCGACAATTTTTTTTCTCAGGTCATCTATGTTGAAGCTTCCGGTTTTGCTGAATACAATTTTACCGCCAGGCGCGATAAGGAAAGTTGTCGGTGTTAAAGCAACATCATCAAAGGCCCTGGCCGCAGCGCCGTCAATGTCGAGTGCGATGGGGTAGGGTATGTTATTTTTTTTAGAGAATGCCAATATACGATTAGGCGGATCGTAGGCCATTGCCACAGCGATGAGTTCAAGGCCACGAGGGTTCAGACTTCGGTAAAGCGCTTTTAATGCCGGTACTTTTTCAATACAGATGGCACAGCTCGTCGCCCAGAATGTCACCACTGTGGGCCTGCCATGCAATTTCTGCAAATCAATGCTGCGCCCATCGATGATGTGCAGGGCGATATCAGGTGCCTGTTGTAAGCTCGCATGAGGCAGCCCGATCCAGACCGCCGCGGTTATCAGCAGTGCAAGGCCGGCGATTATCGGTGCTATAAATTTTCTGTTCGAGACATCAGCCATCAGCCACACTATCCGGCGGTTTAACCAGTTCCGGTTCCTGTGTTGGCGGGTTGCCGCTGAACAAGCCCCGCACCCGGGTGATGAGTTGTTTTATACCTCGCCATAGTTTGGGCAACAGCCAAATCATCAAACAGATAAAAATCAGCAAGCCGGCGAGGAAAATAACAGGATGATTCAGTGCCGCCCAGATGCCACCGATCACCAGCAAGTCTTCGGAAATAGAGGCAGTCCAGTTGGAAAAGGGTTCGGGAGATGTGTTTATCATGACCCGGCTACCTGCTTTGGTGGCATGGGTTCCTGCTGCCATCGACCCTCCCACCAGGAAAGCAGTGAGTTCCATAGCGGCACTGGTGTCGCCCACTGCACCCATGGCGAGGATGGCACCGGCGGGGATGCGGATAAAGGTGTGCAAAGTATCCCAGGCGGTATCAACTCCCGGTGTCTTGTCGGCAAAGAACTCGATGCAATACATCAAACCGGCAACGGACATGACCAGTGGATCGGTAAGCACTTCCAGTTCAGCGGGCAAAACAACATTGCCGGTGCTGCCCATTACGCCCAGCATGAAAACAGCAGCGTAAAGATTGATGCCACTGGCCCATGCTGTGCCCATGGCAAGTGCGATTATCTGGATGGTGTCCATAGGGTTCTCCAAGGTGGAAGGCCTGAGGGAATAGTAATGCTTAGCGAAGGACTACTAAAGCACCAGGACAATCAAAATAATAATACAAATATAATCAATAAGTTAAAATATAACAATCTGCAAATTTAAAAACTGTCGCTATTGGAACGGCTTATGACAGGAGGTTTCCCTGTGTAAAATCACGCGACTTGACAGAAGCTCAAGCGGTGGTATTCTTCGCCCTGAATCAGTTGCCATGTGCATTTGATTCAACTGAAATAATAATAATAACAACATTGATTTATAAGCGGCTTCGGCCGCTTTTTTATTGCCTACAGGATGTAGGTATGTCGCGAGAGGACAGGAGTCCGTAGCGACGGCCGGACGAAGGCACGATGTCGCGAGAGGACAGGAGTCCGTAGCGACGGCCGGACGAAGGCACGATGTCGCGAGAGGACAGGAGTCCGTAGCGAGGCCCAATTTTATTGGCCACGTTCAATTTTACCCGAAGCCCTCACTTCCCTCTGCAATCAATAATACTTCCTGGTAAGTAGAGCAATTTCATGACGTTCAATGTATGCTTTATCAGCATTGCAATAAGCTTGTCTAAATAATTAATTTGTGAAGGTACTGGTCCATGATTAAGGTTGGGGTCGTCGGTGCAACAGGCTATACCGGCGTGGAATTATTACGTCTGCTGAGCGGGCATCCACAAGTGGAGTTGAAACAGGTGACTTCCCGCAGCGAGGCCGGTAACGCGGTTGCAGGACTGTTTCCGAATTTGCGCGGAGTGGTGGATCTGACATTCAGCGCGCCTGATATTAATCAATTGAAAAACTGTGAACTGGTTTTTTTTGCAACGCCGAACGGCGTGGCCATGCATCAGGCCACTGAACTGCTGGATGCCGGTTGCAAGATCATTGATCTGTCTGCCGATTTTCGTCTGAAGGATGCGACTGAATGGACGAAATGGTACGGTCAGGAACATGCCAGCCCGGCGCTGCTGGAGCAGGCAGTATACGGTTTGCCCGAATTAAATCGGGAGCACATTAAAACGGCCAGCCTGATTGCCAATCCGGGCTGTTACCCCACCGCCATCCAACTGGGATTTCTGCCCTTGCTTGAGCAAAGGCTTGTATTGCCCGGTTCACTCATTGCGGATGCCAAATCCGGTGTCAGCGGTGCCGGTAGAAAGGCTGCCCTGGACAGTCTGTTTTGCGAAACGGCGGATTCCTTCAGTGCCTATGCAGCGAGCGGGCATCGACATTTACCTGAGATTAAACAATCCCTGCAAATGGTTGGTGAGGAAGGACTCGATCTGGTTTTTGTGCCCCATTTAACGCCATTGATAAGAGGCATTCATGCAACCTTGTATGCCACATTAAAAGACACATCGGTCGATCTGCAACAATTGTTCAGCGATCGCTACCGGGATGAACCCTTTGTCGATGTCATGGAGCCTGGCGCACATCCAAACACCGGGAGTGTACGTGGTTCCAATATTTGTCGACTGGCCTGTCATCGGCCGCAGGATGGCAACACAGTAGTCGTGTTAGTGGTAGAAGACAATCTGGTTAAGGGGGCCGCAGGCCAGGCCATTCAGAACATGAATCTGATGTTTGGTCTCCAGGAGACGACAGGTCTGTCTGTATCGGCCCTTTACCCTTGACAGTCAGATCATCTTTCAGATAAATAATGATTTTTTAATAATGAGCAGCTTAGTCGTAAAAACCCATCGTCCCTGGCAGTTTGCACTGGCAGTTATCGTATCGAGCATGTTTCTTGCGACACTGACCTGGATGTTGCTGGACAAGAGCCATTGGTCACTTATATATGATCGCATCGGAGATAATCAGAAGTGGAAGCATCTTTGGGAAATAAATCAATCCCTGCAGGAAGAAAGAACAGCTCTCAGGGAGAGAGTGTTAATGCTGGAGCGAACCACCAGCGTTGACAAGCAGACCGCGGCCTTACTTCAGGATGATATCAAGTCCTTACAGGGAAAAATTTACACGTTGAAAGGCGAACTGGAATTTTATCGGGGTATTATGGACGCGACTCGAAATGCCAAAGGCCTGAATATCCACGGTATTTATATCGAATCCCTGGCGCAGGCGCGGGCTTATCGTTTGAAACTGGTGTTGACCCACGTTGCCAAGGGAGGTTTGCTGGCGGAAGGGACCATGGCCATTTTTATTGATGGCGCCCAAAATGGTGAAAAACGTCGATTGAAAATTGAAGATGTTGCGACAGATGATGGCATGAATTTGGCATATAAGCTAAGGAGCTTTAAACGTTTTGAAACCAAACTGATTTTACCCGATGGCTATATCCCGGACAGGGTCACTGTAGAATTAACACCAAAACGCAAAAATCAGGTTATGATTAGAGAAGTATTCGACTGGACGGTACCAGCCGCTTAGGAGGCATATATTATGTGGGGTAGTAATCGAAAACGCAGAACCACCCGAATTGATACCTTGATTGGCCAGCAGACCGAGGTACTGGGCGATATTAGATTCAGCGGGGGACTGCATATTGACGGCACTATCAAGGGCAATGTCATTGCCGAGCACGATAGCCGATCCATGCTGTCCCTGAGCGAACAGGGCACTATTGAAGGCGAGGTCAATGTGCCGTTTGTGGTGCTCAATGGTGTGGTCATCGGTGATGTGCATGGAGGGGAGCATGTTGATCTCGCGGCCAAGGCGCGTGTTACCGGCAATGTCTATTACAATCTAATTGAGATGGCCATCGGTGCCGAGGTGAATGGCAAATTGGTGCATATGCAAGATGCAGAAGACTCGCCCATGGCACTGAACCACATGGATTCTCTGGAAGTGGTGGAGTAGTATCAATACTTGACTAAAAAGCTTGGTTTTTTCTCTTCTACGAGGTACATTGACACCCTACCAGCAAATATCGGAGTTTCCAGAATATGCAAGAAGTCGCTGAACAATTTCCTGAGCCCCTGGTTTTCACGGACTCGGCTGCGGAAAAAGTAAAAGAACTGATCGAGGACGAACAGAATGATGCCCTGATGTTGCGCGTTTTTATTTCCGGCGGTGGTTGCTCCGGTTTTCAATATGGCTTCAGCTTTGATGAAGATATTACCGAAGGTGATACGGTAGTGGAAAAGGAGGGAGTGAAGTTATTGATTGACCCGATGAGTATTCAATACCTGACGGGCGCCGAGATCGATTATTCTGAAGGTCTGGAAGGCGCACAATTCGTTATCCGTAATCCCAATGCGCAAACAACCTGCGGATGTGGTTCGTCCTTTTCAGTGTAAAGTTCAACATATAATGACAATAAGGAAGGGCGCCTGAGGCGCCCTTTTTATTTTCCGTCTTTTACTTTTGTATAAACGGCACCCAGAATTACAGGCTCTCCAGCGCCGGTCACTGAGGGTAGATTTCCTGCTACCCCCTCCAGCCGGCACTTTGCCAACCAGGCAAAGATGATGGCTTCAAGCGCGTCAGGGTCGACGCCGTATTTTGCAGTGGATATGATATCCCGATCAGCCAACAACTGTTTCAGGCGCTGCAACATCTGCATATTATGGATACCACCACCGCAAACCAGTATCTCCCTGGCGTCGGGCGCATGGTTGTTGATGGCCTGACTGATGGAATAAGCACTAAGCTCCAGCAGGGTCGCCTGAACATTGACCGCTGTCAACGCTTCACCGTACTTGCCCAATATTTTTTCCAGCCAGTCCAAATTAAAATCATCCCTGCCCGTGCTTTTGGGCGGGGTGGCGGCAAAAAACGGGGCCTGCAACAGCTGCTGCAACAGGTTTTCATCAGGCTTGCCTGATGCCGCCCAGCTACCGTTTTCGTCATATTCCTTGCCAAGGTGTTTTTGAGTCCAGGCATCCATCAGTGCATTGCCCGGTCCGGTATCAAAACCCGTCACAAGCTGTTTCATATCACCGGGCAGCAGGGTGATATTGGCCATGCCCCCCAGATTAAGAACGGCGCGTTCTTTGTGTTGCCTGCGAAACAGCCAGGCATGGCAAGCCGATGCCAGCGGGGCTCCCTGCCCGCCTGCAGCAATATCCATACGGCGAAAATCAGCCACGGTGGTAATGCCGGTTTTACAGGCGATAATATTGGCATCGCCGATCTGCAGGCTGCGTGGATGTTCGTCTTCCGGTAGATGTAGTACGGTTTGGCCATGAGTCCCTATGGCCATAATGTCAGCGGCGCTTACCTCGCCGGCGTCGAGCAGTTGTCGAACAGCATCGGCAAATAATTCACCTAATATGACATCCAGTTCCGTCACCGCCTGTATCGATGATGTGCTGTTAACCGCCCTTACCCGATGCCGAATCTCCCCGGGGATGGGGAATTGTTCATAGGCAAGCACGCTGGCCTTTTGTTGATTGATGTCCACCAAAGCGGCGTCAATGGCATCCATGCTGGTTCCTGACATGAGGCCAATGTAGTACATGATGAATTTCCCGGTGATAATGCCTTAATGAACGACACGGGTGACTGGAGCGCTGTCGTCCAGAGCGATCACGGATTTCCCGGCAGAGTTGTCTTTGCTGTTTTGTGTTGCGATTTTTGTTGTTGAAGCCCCGTCCAGTCGAGCCAACAGTGTGGCCGTCTGGCGTTTAAAGTCGACCAGGTATTTTGCGGGTACCGAGGAAGCCTTGGGCAGTTTGACCGTGAGTGGATTACGGTGGACGCCATTTACCCTGAATTCGTAGTGCAGGTGGGGTCCTGTTGCCAGGCCCGATTTTCCGACATAGCCGATGATCTGGCCCTGTTTAACCCGTTTCCACTTTTTAATATTTCGTGAAAACCTGGACATGTGCGCATAGAGACTGCTGCGAGTACCGCCATGTTTGAGGATGACGGTGTTGCCGTAGCCCCCTTTTTTGCCCGCCAACAGCACTGTACCATCACCCGTGGCCTTGATGGGCGTGCCGGTGGGTGCCGCGTAGTCGACGCCTTTGTGCGCACGTATTCTGTTCAAAACAGGATGTTTTCTGCGTAAATTAAAACCGGAACTGATACGGCTGAACTTAAGGGGTGTACGCAAGAACGCCTTGCGCATACTGATACCGTCCTGAGAGAAGTAATTCGTCTCACCCTCTGGTGAGATATAGCGCACAGCACGATAGGATTGCTTCCGGTTGACAAATTCTGCTGCCAGAATCGGACCCTCACCAACTTTCGTGGCATCTTTGTAATGTTCCTCGTAAATGACATTAAATTGATCCCCTTTCCGTATATCCAGGGCGAAGTCGATATCCCAGCCGAATATTGATACCAGTTGCATGATCAAATTATCAGACAGGCCCGCCTTCTGCCCTGCGATAAACAGGGAACTGTCAATTGTACCGTGGGATTCATTCGTCCTTTTATCCAGTGGACTGATAATAATATTACTGGAGAAGCCCGCCTCCTGTTTGACGATTTCCAGCGTGGTCGTTAAATTTGACTCGAATCTGAGTGCCTGTAGCTTTTTTCCTTCAATCAGAAAATGCAGTGATTGACCTGGCATCAGTTCCTTCAGCACGCGAGTAGATTCGCCCAGAGACATAATCTGAAACAGTACCGTTGGACTCAGGCCCAGCCGCTCGAAGATAATGGAAAGGCTTTCCCCTTTTTTGACTTCGACTTTTTGCCAGGGCGGGGGACTTTGCCCGATAACACGTTTCTTTTCGACCGGGAACTCCGGTACCGGCGTGGGCTGGTGCTCATCAGCCTCAGTGGCGGCCGACTCCGTCTTTGGGGCTGTTGCGACAATATTTATTGGCAGCGTTGTTTCCTGCATGGGCCTGGCATCGGGTGCCGAACCGGACGAAAGACTGAAGGCGCCGATGAGCAATACGCAGATGATCAGTCCCCCTGAGAGCCCCGCTCGTCGAAGATACCAGGGACGATCCGGTACCCAACGAATTACGGGTTTATAGTCATTCTTTATATAGGCTCTGTAAGTCACAGTGATTATTAGATAAATTTAGGTGAAAAATATCGTCTGTTGAGGTCGGAGTCAATCAGGATTTCACACTGCTGTGGGCCTGATGACTGTGCTAAGCTAGACAATTTGGTACTCAGTACAGGTTATTTGATGACAGATTACAGTGAGGCGCTTGAGTATATTGGCCGTGGCGCGGAAGAAATCATTCAGCGCGAAGAGCTGCTGAACAAGCTGAAAAGGGGCAAAGCGCTCAGGGTAAAGACTGGTTTTGACCCGACAGCACCGGATCTGCATCTGGGCCACACCGTGTTGATCAATAAAATGCGACACTTTCAGGAGCTGGGCCATCATGTGATGTTCCTGATTGGTGATTTTACCGGGATGATCGGTGATCCCAGCGGTAAGAATGTTACCAGAAAGGCATTAAGCAGAGAAGAAATTGCAGAAAATGCAAAGACTTACCAGGAACAGGTTTTCAAGATACTGGATCCGGACAAGACTGAAATTTGTTTCAATTCGAGCTGGGGAGAGGAACTGGGCTCCGTCGGGATGATTAAACTGGCGGCCAGATATACCGTTGCCAGGATGTTGGAACGAGACGATTTCAAGAAGCGCTACGCCAGCAATCAACCCATTTCCATTCATGAGTTGCTTTACCCCTTGATGCAGGGTTACGACTCAGTCGCGATGCGGGCCGATGTGGAACTGGGGGGAACCGATCAGAAGTTCAATCTGCTGGTAGGCAGGGAGTTACAAAAGGAGCACGGCCAGGAGCCACAGGTCATTCTCACCATGCCGATTCTGGAAGGACTGGACGGTGTTCAGAAGATGTCCAAATCTCTGGGTAATTATGTGGGTATTGACGAAGCGCCGGCCGACATGTACGGGAAATTGATGTCCATATCTGACGATTTGATGTGGCGTTACTTTGAGCTGCTTAGCTTTCGACCCTTATTCGAGATAAGTGCTCTGAAAAAAGCGACTGCGGAGGGGCAGAATCCTCGGGATATAAAAATGCAACTGGCACACGAGATTGTGACGCGATTTCACGGAAAACAACAGGCTGATCTCGCCGAGGAAGGGTTTATCAGCCGTTTCCGTCATGGTGCAGTGCCAGATGAAATGCCCGATATTGAAATACCGGCTGTCGACGGCAAGTTACCGCTGGGGCAGGTTTTAAAGCAGGCTGGGCTTACGCCAAGCACCTCAGAGGCGTTTAGAATGATTGCACAGGGAGCAGTGCGTATCGATAGTGAAAGAGTCAGCGAACGCGATATTGAACTGCTGGCAGGCCATACCCATGTGATACAGGTAGGCAAGCGCAAATTTGCTCGTGTTTCAGTAAAATAAGTTATTGATTTATAATTAATTTAATTAAACTGAAAATAGCTCTCGTTTTCTGTTGACGGTGTCTGGAACGCGTGTATAATTCCGCGCTCTCACGACCTGGCTGGCCCAGGTCGACGTTCTTTAAAAATTCCTGATCAAGAAATATGTGTGGGCGCTTACGTCGACGATTTGCATCACCAGAGTTTTCGGTGGAAGCTTATCAGATTGACTTAAGTGTCAACTTGTCAAGTGAACATCGAGCCAAGATTTGTTGCCTTTAAAGCAACTAAAGTGATTAAACTGAAGAGTTTGATCCTGGCTCAGATTGAACGCTGGCGGCATGCTTAACACATGCAAGTCGAACGGTAACAGCGGAGCTTGCTCCGGCTGACGAGTGGCGGACGGGTGAGTAATGCATAGGAATCTGCCCAGTAGCGGGGGACAACCTGGTGAAAACCAGGCTAATACCGCATACGCCCTACGGGGGAAAGCGAGGGACCTTCGGGCCTCGCACTATTGGATGAGCCTATGTCTGATTAGCTAGTTGGTAGGGTAACGGCCTACCAAGGCGACGATCAGTAGCTGGTTTGAGAGGATGATCAGCCACACTGGGACTGAGACACGGCCCAGACTCCTACGGGAGGCAGCAGTGGGGAATATTGGACAATGGGCGCAAGCCTGATCCAGCAATGCCGCGTGTGTGAAGAAGGCCTGCGGGT
>JAJRTU010000279.1 GCA_024278135.1 Gammaproteobacteria bacterium | reverse complement strand
TGGCTATTCCTTCTCTTTAAGTCTCTTGCGCGATCTGCATCATGAACTTCCCAGTACTGAGGTCCAGGCGGATTGATAGCCTGGACCCTGCCAGGAGACGTATTTTTTTACATTGCCGCAGAAAATATAGACAGAGGTTTACGCCCACACAGATAAAGTAGTTGTGATATTCGGCGCTATAGATAAGTGATCATAACCAGCAAGAAAGGACAGGCACGGTGGAACGAGCCGACGTTGAATCTGCTCCGGCAGGGATGCAGAGAAATAACCTGTACGCCATACACAAACGACCTGTTTGCAGCAAGAAGCAAACCGGATGGTATGTAAGTGCACTGTTTCTGATCGCTGCAGCAGTCGTGCCGGCGATCGGAAATAGCGGATCATCACAACTGCAAGAAACTCGCCATGCACCACATTGGGGCTATAGTGGTCAGGCCGGACCCTCCCATTGGGCGGACATGGACGGTAAATTTGCGCTCTGTGGCAGTGGCAAACGCCAGTCTCCGGTGGATATTCGCGATGCAAATCCGCAAGCGCTGTATCCGCTGGATTTTCAGTACCGTCCCGTTAGTTTGCATGTGCTGAATAATGGCCACACATTGCAGGCCAATTACAACACCGCCTCCGGCGATACGACCGTAGTCATTGGTGGAAACACCTACCCGTTAAAATCCAAACAGGTGTATGACAGTACCCTGATGCTGGGCGATGTGCCGTATAACTTGCTCCAGTTTCATTTTCATTCGCCGAGTGAGCATGCCCGGGACGGGCGTCGCTTTCCCATGGAAGTACACCTGGTACATAAAAACGCCAACGGCAATCTTGCTGTGGTGGGGATCTTCCTGAAGCGTGGCAAGCATAACCCCACACTGCAAAAGCTGCTTGAGCATGTCCCGTCCACGCTCAATACAGTCAGTAACGGAACAGGTATCACGATTAACGCGACGGATCTGTTGCCCGAAAGCCGTAAGATGTTTCACTATGGCGGATCGCTAACCACTCCACCATGCAGCGAGAATGTCAACTGGTTCGTGATGAAAACACCCATCGAGGTATCGGATGAACAGGTCCGGAAATTTACGCAGCTGATTGGCCGTAATGCCCGCCCGTTACAACAGGCGTACTGGCGAGACATGCTGGTCTCTGAATAGCAAAGATTCCTCTAAGGAGATAACAATGAACATATTCAAGAACCTGTCGGTAAAAGCCAAAATACTGGGCAATGCAGGTGTCCTGCTTACATTTCTGGCGCTTGGCTCGTTTTATTCCTACCATTCCATGGGGATTATTGGCGATGAAATTACCGCGATTGCCGAACAGGATATTCCGCTGACCGAGAAACTCACGTCCATTACGACCGGGCAACTGGAACAGGCCGTGCATTTCGAGCGTGCGATGCGTTTTGGCATGCTTTTACAGCAAGTCGAGTCTGCAGCCGCTCATTTCCGTGAAACTGTACAGGCATTTGAAGCGGGCACGGAACGTGTTGAAGCCAACATCCGGGAAGCCGGGATACTGGTTCAGGCGGCTTTGGTCGATGCATCCAGTGAATCAGCCGCAGAGCTTGAGTCGGTGATTACGGCACTGACCGCTATCGAAGAAGTACATCAGGACTATGCACGCCATGCCCAGTCAGTATTTGTAGGTCTAGCCGAGGGAAACAGCCACACGCTTGAGCAGACGATCGAGCAGGTAGAAAAAGAAGAGGATGCGCTGGACAAGAAGCTGGAGTCTTTGTTGACCGAAGTCGGGAAGTTCACCGAGGCCGGCGCCGTGCGGGCTGAACAGCAGGAGGCGTCAGCAGCGACGATGCTTGCTATCATCGCGCTGGTCAGTATTGCTGCCGGCATACTGCTCAGCCTGTTTATTGCAAACTTTATTGTCAGTGCGATTCGTAAAGCGATTGTCACGGCTTCGGGTGACCTTACACAGTCCATCGAAATAGACAGCAAAGATGAAATCGGTGAACTGCTGACAGCAATGAATGGCATGCGCCAGAAATTGCTGGATATGCTTTCCCGTATCAGTAGTACTACGGATCAATTGTCTGCGGCTTCAGAAGAGCTGTCATCAGTTACCGCGCAGACCAGCAGTATTATCCAGAACCAGCACTCTGAAACCGAGCAAGTGGCCACGGCCATGAATGAGATGACAGCCACAGTGCAGGAAGTGGCGCAGAACATCAGCCATACTGCCAGCGCCGCCAGTGAAGCGAATGAACACACTATGAGCGGTCAACAGGTCGTCGGGCAGGCGGTAAGTCAGATTGGACAACTGGCTGAACAGATTGAAGAGGCCTCTGCAACGATTAATGAGCTGGAACAGCAAAGTGAAGGCATTAATTCGGTGCTGGATGTGATCAAGGGTATCGCCGAACAGACAAATCTGCTGGCGTTGAATGCGGCTATTGAAGCTGCTCGTGCCGGTGAACAGGGCCGGGGGTTTGCCGTGGTTGCCGACGAAGTGCGCACACTGGCGGGGCGTACCCAGGAATCCACTGAAGAGATTAACCAGATGATCGAGAAGCTCCAGTCCGGTTCACAAAGAGCGGTACAAGTCATGGAGAAAAGTCGCGAACAGGCGCGCACCGTTGTAACACATGCGACAGAATCCGGTGCAGCGCTTTCAACGATCGCCACGGCCGTCACGAAAATCAATGATATGAGTACCCAGATTGCCAGCGCGGCCGAGGAACAAAGCGCCGTCTCCGAAGAGATCAACCGAAACATCGTGAAGATCAATGATATGGCCAACGACACCGCCAACGGTGCCGAGCAGACATCCGAGGCCAGTCAGGACCTCGCCCGTATGGCAACTGAGCTGCAGGGTATCGTCAGCCAGTTTAACGTTTAGGGGCACGGCCATGTCGAGCTTGATGAATAGCGTGGATGGGCGGACCCGGCTCGCCGGGACGAATCGACTGGAAGTGCTGCTGTTTAGTCTGGGTAAGGATACTGACAGTGGACGGGAAGAGGTGTTTGGTATCAACGTTTTCAAGGTCAGGGAAGTGATGCACGTGCCCGAGATCACCCGGGCACCGGATATGCCCGAAGTCATTGAAGGTATGACCAGTCTGCGCGGTGAGACGGTGCCGGTTATCAACCTGCAAAAGTTTTGTGGTTTAAAGGTGGAGGGAAAGCCGGATATCCTGATTGTTACTGAATACAACAAACATGTGCAGGGGTTTCTTGTACACTCCGTCGACAGCATCCACAGACTGGCATGGGAAGACATCAATGTGCCTCCCTCAATGCTGGCAAACCAGCACGCTGGATTGATTACAGCCGTCACCGAACTGCCGGATAATCGCCTGGTGATGATTATGGATGTTGAGAAGGTATTGGCCGAAACAGCCGGATTTTACGATGATGAATCCGTGTTCGATGGCATCGAAAGCTCGGTCCGGGACGATGCGACGGTATTATTTGTGGATGATTCCAGCGTCGCGCGTGGCCAGATCCGTCGAACCCTGGAACATATGGGGCTCAAGTATATATCCACCGCGAATGGCCAGGAAGCCTGGGAGATACTGGAAAAACTCGCAGAGCAGGCCGAAAGCAGCGGTGGGGCGATCACAGACCGTGTTCATGTTGTTCTGACCGATATTGAAATGCCGGAGATGGACGGGTATGTCCTGACCCGAAAGATCAAGGAAGATCCCCGGTTTAAAGATATCCCCGTTGTCATGCACTCGTCATTGAGCGCTGAGGCCAACCAGGTACTGGGCAAGGATGTGGGCGCCGATGCTTATATTGCCAAATTCGAGCCCAGGGAATTGGCCAAGGCACTCGATAGCATGTTGAATGCCTGATGAGTCGGGTAATCAGGACAGGGTCAGGACATCAAGTTCGACCCGTTTGAAGATACCCTGGTGATTCCAAAGGTCCCTGGGGAAAAGGAGTGGCAGCGATGGAATGTATGACGGAGTTCGATTTTAGCGCTTGGAGTGCCTTGGCTGAGTCAGATCCCGAGCGGTTCGAATTGTACCGCAGCGAGGTTATCGAACAGCTGATTCGTGGCTCGGGTAATGATATTTCACGACAACGCATGAAGATCCTGGCGGGTCAAATTGAGCAATTTCGCAATGCCGGGAATGACCCCCATGTCGTTTTAACCCACCTTGTTTCCCTGATTAACAGTCGTATTGAAGAACGCTTGAACATCGCTGTTTCTCAGGTAAAGGACATGCTGCAGGAGTAATTCCTGCAAACTTGCTCTGGCACTACTCAGGACTATAAGACATGTCTGATATAAGAGGCGATATCGAGCAGCGTGTCGATATTGACAGAATTAATATACTTTACGCTGAAACAAGGCACAGCATTCTTGCGACGCTTGTCGTTATGGCGGCATTTGCGTTTGTTCTGTCAGCTCAACAGGAGCCAGGGAGGCTTTTTGTCTGGTACGGTGCCCTGACGGTCGTCCTGCTTGGCCGGGCCATAAACTATTGGCGGTATTCCAGGGCAAAACCCTCGTTCGAGAATATTCGCCCCTGGTGCCTTCGTTTCCGGTTGGGCATTCTGGCAACCGGTCTTGTGCTGGGGAGTAGCTCTGTGCTGTTTTTCCAGCAGATTCCTGTTGCCTACCAGATATTCAGCATCTTTGTGTTGGCTGGAATATCCGCGGGTGCTCTCACTGTTCTTATATCCGACTATATCGCCTTTTTTCTTTATATTAACGCCACCCTGTTGCCGGCAGCCATTATGTCAGCCGGTTACGGCGACCATCTGCATATGGCTATCAGCCTCATGACCCTGATCTATATTGCCCTGCTGATGCGTGCCAGCATGAATCTGTATCGTAAGGTCAGCGCATCCCTCATGCTGGGTTATGAAAATCAGGTGCTCGCAGAGCATCTGACCCAGGAGAAAAACCGCCTGGACAACCGCCTTGGACGCATCCTTAACGACAGTTCCAGTGAGATCTATGTCCTGGATGCGGATACCCTGAAGTGTTTGCAGGTCAACCAGGGGGCTTTGCTGCATCTGGGTTACAGTGAGGACGAAATCGAGAATCGAAACATGCTGGATATTCTTGACGACCTGGACAGGGATGCTTTTGATGAATTGCTGGAGCCAGTATACGCGGGTGATCAGGAGTCCGTTTTTTTCCATGGTAGACACCGGCGGAAAGATTGTAGCAGTTACCCTGTTGAGGTGAGGCTCCAGCTATCCCTGATGGAGTCACCGCCGATAGTTGTCGCTACAGCACTCGATATCACCGAGCGCGACGAGGCCAAACGCCAACTCATCCATCAAGCTAATTTTGACCAATTGACGGATCTCCCCAACCGCTATTTCATGCTACCCCATATCGGGCATGCGTTTTCCCGTGCCGAGAGAGCCCATACCAGGGTAGCACTCTTGTTTATGGGTCTGGATGACTTCAAGAAAGTTAATGATACCCTTGGCCATAATTCGGGTGATGCCCTGCTTAAAGAGGCGGCGGGACGTATCCGCTCGGTATTGCGTGAATCTGATGTCCCCGCCCGTTTTGGTGGTGACGAATTCCTGGTGGTACTTGAAGGGCGCACATGTGTGGAGCAGGTGGAAAGGATCGCCAGTAACCTGGTCGGTGTGTTTAAAGCCCCTTTTTCGATCGGAGCAAGCAAGATTTACACATCCGCCAGCATCGGCATCAGCCTGTTCCCGGACGATGGCGCTACAGTGGACGAGTTGATGCAATATGCCGATACGGCTCTACACCATGCCAAGCAAAACGGATGTAGTAATTACCAGTTCTTTTCCAGGACAATGCGTGTTGCTGCGGAACGGCGACTGGAAATGGAAGGGCTTCTGCGTCGTGCTCTGGAAAATGATGAAATGGCGCTGGTTTATCAGCCCAAGGTGGATGCTTTCAGTGGCCGGATTCTTGGCGCGGAGGCGCTTTTGCGCTGGACCAGTCCGGTGCTTGGGCATGTCTCGCCCGATCAGTTCATCCCGTTGGCAGAGAATCTTGGTTTGATCGAATCCATTGGCAGCTGGGTAATTAGTGAAGCATGCAGGGAGGCGGTCCAATGGAATGCACTTTCAGGCAGTGAGTTACATGTCGCAGTAAATGTATCGTCTCACCAGTTCCGCAGTGGAAGATTATTCCGCGATGTGGAACAGGCCCTTGAAGTCAGCAAACTTCCGGTAGATCAACTTGAACTTGAAATTACCGAGAGCCTGCTGATACAGGACACCGGTGAACCGCTGGAGATATTGAACCAGCTCAGGGAAAAGGGCATCAGCCTGTCCCTTGATGACTTTGGTACCGGATATTCCTCGCTCAGCTACCTGAAGCGCTTTCCGCTGCATGTTCTGAAAATAGATCGCAGTTTCGTTAAGGATCTGACAGTCGATACCCATTCTGAGGCATTGGTAGAGGCTATCATTGCCATGGCCGGGGGGCTGGGCCTGGACATCGTTGCCGAAGGAGTTGAAAATCGGCAACAGCTCGAATTTCTGTACAAACGTGGGGTGCACATCATTCAGGGCTACTATTTCAGCCCACCCGTTGCTGCAGCTGAGTTCCGCGCCCTGCTGAAGCAGGGTGCTGTGTACCGGGAAGGTATGCTGTCTCTGGCAAATGGATAAGGCGTGTATTGAAACATAACCCAAAGTTTCCCTTTCCAGCTTTATACGCCTACCTGTATTCTGCGCATATCTGCGGTGACAGCAACTCTCACCAGCGAAACCCGATACTAAGTGAATTTGATTGTGCGGGAATGTCAGAGCAGGCTACGAGGAGAGACATGGGCAAACCACTTGAAAGTACAATACCTCTTGTTTTCGATAATGATGAGTCTTGGTTAAATGCTGAATGAACTGCCACCACCCCCCAGAAAAATACCATCCGATATAAAAGCAAAGTGCCTTTTTTCGGGGTTCAGGTACCAGGTAAGTTTCCTGTTTCTGGCATTTTCAATTGTGTTTTTCCTGGTTTTTGCGTTTGATTATCCTTCATTACTTTTTTATACAGGTTCAGTCGAAACAACAACCGGCACCCTGGTTGACAAAAAAAAGACGATGTTTTCCACGGGCCATATAAATTTTGGAAGTGGGCTGGCGCGGCCTGGACAGCCAATCTATAAATACGCTTACCTGTACAGCATCATGGGCAAGCCCTACAAAGCCAGTTCAGTCGCCATTGACAGGCCGATCGATAAAAAAACTCCGCTGGTTGTCGAATACCTGAAAAACAGGCCGTCCGTTTCCCGGATTAAAGGCATGTCACCCGGACACCACCTAAGCGGAGGTTTAGCGCCTATTGCGCTCATCAGTGTGATCATCCTTATCGCATTATCGGCCGTGTACTCAATGACAGGCAAAAGGGTTCGATTATACCGGCTGCTGAAAAGCGGGCTGACGACAACGGGAACAGTGAAATCGAAAAAGCTGCTGTCGCGAAGCTCCGGAAAAGAATGGTATGAAGTTGTGTATGATTTTATGGTTAATGAACACCATTATCAGGTGAAGGATATGCCATATTATACTGACAGGGTAGAAATCGGCGAGCAGCGAACACTACTCTACGATCGGAAAAATCCGCATAAAGCGGCCCTGCTGGATAACCTCCCCTGCTCCATAACTCTTGGCGAGTCAGGCCAAATTATGTCTGGCAGTCTTCTCTCAACTGTAACCAATTCTCTGATACCCGTAACGTCAATGATTTTCATAATTATTTCGATATATCTTGAATCGTGACGCCAAAAAACACGGAATAATCAATAGCCTGTTTTGATTAGTGCTCTTCGGACTAATTCCGCAGGCATAACCGTCCCGAATTGGAAAAATAAGCTTCTGTTTGGTTATTCTGACCGCCAAATCACCATAAAAATGGGGCAATCTCATCGGGACATGTTCTTTTTTTCCCGCAATAGTCTCTCGCCAAGTTGCAGGCAGGGCTTATGTACGCATTGGGAACCTACCGTATGGATATGCTCGGTCATTACAGACCCAAGGATTTTCAGGACGGGGAAATACTCAAAACCAGTATTTGATTTTGATATAACTGAAGCCATGCCCGTCCCTGACCGGTCCGGGCGTGGTTTCAGCTGCCCGGGTGCATTCAGACTAGTGCTGGAGTGCCTGTTGCAGATCCTGCGTTATCAAGTCCACAAATACCCGGACCCGGGTAGACATAAGCCGGGGCTGTGAGTAAACCACACTCACAGGCATGGGGGGTGGTTCATAATCGACCAGTACATAAGCCAGTTTTCCCTGTCTTACCAGAGATTCAACCTGGTAGGAAAGGAATACTCCAAAGCCGATGCCTTCCGCACAGGCATCTATGGCAGCATCGATCTGATTACACACCAGCGTATCGGTGACGGGGACCGTCAGTTGTTTTCCGTTTTTTGAAAAATGCCATGTCGGCCCTGGCGCGAGTCCTGTTACACGAATACAGTTGTTGTTGCCAAGATCCTCCGGTCGTTTCAGTTCGCCTGTCTTGTCCAGCAACTCCGGGGTTGCACAAACCACCCGGCGAATTTCTCCCACCGGCCGTGCAACCAGGGAAGAGTCGCCAGGGTGGCCAATCCGTATCGCCACATCGATGCCTTCATCGATTAAATTGACAGTACGGTCCAGCAGCAGCAATGCCACGTTAATCCGGTCGAACTGCTTCATGAAACGGGTAACTATCGGTCGCACGTGTATCTTGCCGAACATTACCGGTGCAGTGATGTTGAGTTGCCCTGTCGGTTCACTCTGTTGGTCGGTAAGGGCGAGTTCTGCATCCTCGATATCGGACAGAATCCGGCGGCACTGCTCCAGGTAATACCGCCCCTCGTCCGTCAGCGTTATTTTGCGGGTTGTACGATTCAGCAGCCTGACACCCAGCAACTGTTCAAGCGTTGCCAGTGTTCTGACCACGGTCGGCAAAGAGGTGCCGCGAACTTCAGCCGCCGCAGTCAGGCTGCCGCTGTTCACAATCTGGACGAAGGTTGCCATGGCATTGAGTTTATCCATACCGCAACATTACTCCATAATATGGAGTAGACAAATACAAAAATGAATATTTATTTATATAAATACAACTAACATACTTTGCTCCGTACGGCATCAACCGTAGTTCAATGATTAATCCATCATCAGGAGCAAACCATGAAAGCAGCAATTCTGGTTCTATCAGACCCCGGATCCGAAGAAGCACTCGGTCGCGTATTCAATGCTCTGGCCGTGGCCTATGACTGCAAGCAGAGTGGTAGCGTAGCCCGCATCCTTTTTCAGGGAGCCGGCACCCGCTGGGTCAAGGAACTGGGCAAACCGGATAACCCGGCGCATGACCTGTTCGCGGCTGTTAAAGACACAGTTGTTGGTGTATCCAGCGGCTGTGCCGATGTCTTCGGTGCCGCTGAAGACGTCAGGCAGTCAGCTTTCAGCCTTGTCAGTGAGAATCAGGTGCCTGGCACGAGTGGTTTACCCAGCCTGCAAAAACTGATCTCCGACGGTTATACCGTGCTGACCTTCTGAGACCCGGTGATGTCCAGGCGCGATCACCGGCCGCGCCTGGATGTCATCACGCTTACAAATGGATAGCCCGTTATGAAGCCTGGTTACCCTTTCCATGAAGGTGAACTGAGCGGACAGCGGCGGGCGAAAGCATCAACATCTGCACAACGTAATGCCGGTATGATTTCGGACGTCATAACGAAACGGGCGATCCCTTTTATTGCGCAACAATCGCTTGTTGTGTTTGGCAGCATGGACCCGGGCGGTAAACTCTGGGCCTCTGTTCTGGCCGGGAATCCAGGATTTATCCGGGCGCGTGACGAGCGTACCGTCCTGTTGGATGTCCAACGGCAATTGTCCGCAGTAGATGATCCGTTCTGGACAAATATAGAATCCTGCCCGGAAGTGGGTTTGCTTGTGATCGACCTGGGTACACGCCGTCGACTGCGCGTTAACGGTCGAATCAGACAACTGAAAGCCGGCCTGTACGCGCTTACTGTTGAACAAGCCTTCCCGAATTGTCCCAGGTACATTCAACAGCGCCATTTGTCGCTGGATATTGAACCGGCGCCTCCTCGACCGGTAACCACACGCCAGGGTGTCACCCTGGGGGATGAACAGAAAAGGCTCATCACCGGTGCAGACACATTGTTTGTCGCCAGTGCGAATCCTGGTCATGGCGTCGATGCCTCCCACCGGGGAGGTCATCCGGGTTTTGTCCGGATTCTGAATCGACAACGTCTCCGTATTCCTGACTATGCCGGTAACAGCCTGTTTAACACGCTGGGAAACCTGACGGCCTATCCCCGCGCAGGACTGGTATTCCTGAACTTTGATACCGACCGGGTTCTGCAGCTTACCGGTGGGGCAAGAATCCTGTGGGATCGGGATGAGCCGGATGACCAGACAGGCGGCACAGGCCGCTACTGGGAGCTTGATATCAGGCAGTGGATCGAGACACGACTGCCTCGTAAGCTGAGTTGGGAGTTGCCTGGTGTTGCTAGAGTCATATCTGTGCCGGCATTTAAGCCATAAATGGGCCGTTTTGGGGCCAGATAGTCGGATTGCGGGAGCGTTTGTTCGCAGTTTCCTCTCAGCCATATCCGTGCCGCTTGCCAGTACTCCAGTGATAACTGTTCCGTTTGCCGGCCTAGGAGTCTGTCGGGTTTAACTGTCTGACGCAGAAATACTCTGTGTCGGTTCGATACCCGCGTCCAAAATTTTGGTCCGGGAAATTACATTTTCTGCTGAGATGCAGGCCTTTTCTCCAAGTATATTGCTCCTTGTTCAT
>JAJRTU010000278.1 GCA_024278135.1 Gammaproteobacteria bacterium | reverse complement strand
GGCGTGCCGTAATCGTAGAACTTCTCGTATTTTTCGCATTGTCGTCCTCGTGGCTGGCATGTTCGCTCCCAAAAAGCGGGAGAGCATACCAAACAGATTGAAAAACAATGCGTTGGAAAAGATTCCGGTTGAACGTGAACACCCATTCCGGGATGGTGAACACCGATTCCGGAAAATCCCGAAAAGTGTTCATCTTGAACCAGAATGGGTGTTCACGTTCGACCAGAACAAGTGTTCACGTTGAACCGGAATAGGTGTTCATCTTGGGCCGGAATATGCACAGCCCTTTTACGTAAGAACTTTATTTTCCGCGCACACCGTATAACTTACTGATATATAGTTAATTATCGTACCCCTGAAATTCCCTTCCTGTGATTTACAGCCTTAAGATTCCAGGCATTAAATAGCATATAAATACGCTATATTCGATTTAGCCTATATGGATACTAATTGAGCTGGAGCAATGAGCTATGGATTACAGAATCGCTGTCGCTAGTCAGTTATCTAAGTTATTGAAAAGTTTTAGAAAGCAGAGTGGAATGACCCAGGCTGAATTGGGCCAGAAATTGGGAATTTCCCAACGCTCTGTTGCCCAGTTTGAAGCGCATCCTGAGAAAGCCAGGTTCGAACGAGTCCTTCAGGTCTTGAGCGCACTGGATGTGGAACTTGTACTTAGAGAAAGAAAACCGTCGAAATCGAATGAGTGTTCAAACGGTGACGTATGGTAGACGTCAAAAGAAGGCGTTCCCGTAAGCGCCACGATTTAAGCGTGTGGATGAATGGGCGCCTGACAGGAACCTGGACCGTGAGAGAGCACGGCCCCTCGAAGTTTCAATATGCAGACGACTGGATAAAATCTGAAGCCGGTCGAGTCTTGTCTCTTTCACTACCCTTTCAGCCAGGAAATCCCCCCCACGAAGGCGCTGTCGTCGAGAATTTCTTTGAAAATTTATTGCCGGAGAACAGAGATGTTCGTGAGCGTTTGCAGCATAAATTCGGAGCTGGTAGTGCCCGTGCATTTGATCTTCTTGCGGAAATCGGTAGAGATTGTGCAGGTGCTGTCCAAATTTTGCCTGAAGGGAGTGCGCCCGGAGGGTGGGACCAAATACAGTCAGAGGCTATGTCGGATGAGCAAGTTGAAAGGGCACTGAATAACGCGGTTTCAACCAGGCTGCCAGGGCAAGCAGATGACGATTTTCGTATCTCAATTGCCGGGGCGCAGGAGAAGACAGCATTGCTCTGGCGTGATGGAGGATGGCATAAACCATTAGGGGCAACACCTACTACGCACATCTTTAAATTGCCTCTGGGTCTTGTGGGGAACGTGCGTGCTGATCTTGGTACTTCCGTGGAAAACGAATGGTTGTGCTCAAAAATAATGGCCGCGTATGGTTTGGAAGTTGCGCACTGTGACTACAAAGTATTTGGTGATACCAGGGTGCTGATAGTTGAAAGATTTGATCGGAAAAAATCTGCTCAGGGAGAATACTTTCTTCGACTGCCCCAGGAGGATATGTGCCAGGCAATGGGGGTTTCTCCTGCCACCAAATATGAGGCCGATGGTGGGCCTGGAATACAGCAGATTATGGAATTGCTGCGAGGATCCAGTCACCATGAGCATGACCGGCGTAGCTTTTTTAAAGCGCAAATTCTATTCTGGATACTTGCGGCTACCGATGGACATGCGAAGAACTTTAGTATATTCCATGAGCGTAAGGGCCTTTATCGGATGACGCCTCTCTATGACGTACTCTCCGCCTGGCCTATTATCGGGAAGGACGCTAACCATTTACAATGGCAGGATGTGAAACTCGCGATGGCATTTCGTACTAAAAATGCACATTATGAATTAAGCTATATACAACGCAGGCATTTTAACGGCGTTGCGGCAAAACTTGGTCTGGGAGAAAGTGCAGAGGATATAATCGGTGAAATACTGCTGGCCACACCAGGTGTAATTAAAACAGTACAGGGGATGTTGCCGGAAGATTTTCCAGTGCAGGTCGCCGATAGTATATTACAAGGAGTTAACAAGTCTGTGGAAAGGCTGAGAGGTATGCCTGTAGCGTAATCATTAAAATCCAGCAGGTAGAGGTGATAATTGAGAAAATACCGTGCGGGATATATGCTGCGGCAGCCCAGATACATAAGAACTTTATTTTCCACTTATAAAACGGGAACGCGGAAATAATATTAGTATGAAAATCAGTTTGCCATTACCGCAAGATAAAAAATTAACAGTTATTGTTCGGGTTGAACCCGGCTGCCTGGGACCGGAGGGTAAAGGCCATATCGAGGAGTTTTGTAACTTTGCACAAGCAGAGGTCGAACCCATTGATTCTGATTTTGTTCATTGGGAGATTGTGCCAAGGCATGACAAGTCGCTGCCGGAAATGCAATACAAGACAATTAATAAAATGCTGACGCATGACAAAGCTGCAAAATATCTGAAAATGTTCAACAAAGACCTGGATGAATTTGAAGGTCATCTACACGAGAAACTTGCGGTTCTTATTGAGCAACACCTGGACCACTAAAAGAGCCGTTGAGTTGACCGGGAAACCTGGTTGGCCGCAGGAGAGGTTTGTCTGTTGATCTAAATCAAACCTGCGGAAGATGCTGATAAATTTTTATTGATAGCGGGCTGGACTCTACGAATGCGTATTAGTGATCACTAATATGTTTCGCATTACGTTATTGAGGTTCGCGCATGTCAAAGCAGGTCAAGTTGATTAGCCAGGGCCTGGTTGTGCGGGCCATTTGAGCTCGCGGATAATGCATAACATGCTGAATATGCTTGTCTTTTTATGCCCCTCCAAAGCGGTGCGCTATCGACTCAGGGACTAACCTCTAGTTAAGTCCCTGGATTTACGGCCGAAAACCGGAATTGAAAGGAAGGCCATCAGCCTTTCCTGGCAAGGAAGGCATGGAAAAGTGCTATCCGTACTTAAAAACCTGTTTTTTGCTTCACCGGTGACGAGTGAACGGGCTGCTCGCGCACCGCAGGGGAAGGTACGGCAAAATAAAAAGACAAAATCCAGCCCCAGGCCGGCAGGTATTTCTACCCGGGAAATCGATGCGGCATTTTACGGGCTGATTCTCGGCGTACAATCACCAACCGACAGCAGGCTTAACGGGTTCGAAAAAAAAGTACTGCGTGAACTCGATCAACTCCTGACATCCGACATTTCGCATAGCAGCCTGGTGCCACGTCTTCCGGCGGTAATCCCGCAGGTCATGGGTACCTTGCGTGATCAATCATCGTCAGCAGCGGATCTTGCCGCCCAGCTCGGGCGCGATGCCGTGCTTGTGAGCGAAGTCATCCGGCTGGCGAACAGTCCTTACTATAGCGTCGGGAAGAAGATCACCAGCCTGGAGAGAGCGGTGTTTATACTCGGCCAGGTCGGCGTCCGCCAGCTGGTTACAAATGCAGCGTTCAAACCCTTGCTCAATTTAAATTCCGGTCACTTTACCCGGCTGGCCGGCACTATCCTTTGGGAACAATCCGAAAAGACAGCATTCATCTGTGACTGCCTTGCCCGGCAGGAAAAAACGGATCGCTTCAGCATCTACCTGATGGCTATTGTGCAGAACGTTGGTTATACCGTCGCATTAAAGATACTGGATAAAAATTTTGATGGCAGTCAGGCGCCTCGTTCCGTGTTATTTCATGAACAGCTGATCAACCGATCCAGAAAATTATCCTGGGTCATTGCCAGAGAATGGGGGTTTGGTGCGGTGGTTCTCGATGCTCTTGAGTCACAGATTGAAGCCCGGCACATGCAAACATCCGGCAGCATTCTTTTTGCAGGTGACAAGCTTTCCAAGGTACATATCCTTTCTGCGCTCGGTCGCTTCAAGGGCGACGTCGACCAGTTGGCCGGTCGCGTGCAAGGAAATTTGAAGGGTTCTTGCAGGGCCGGTTACGAAGCACTGCCGGGTTCAGGAAAAAACTAGGGGTTTGTCCTGAACTCTGCGGGTGACTTGCCCGTCCAGCGCCTGAATGCGCGGGTGAAGTTGCTGGGTTCGGAGAAACCCAGCAGGTAGGTGACTTCGCCGATACTGCGATGAGATTCGCGCAGGTACTGTATCGCCAGTGTCTTGCGTGTATCTTCTATCAGACCCTTGAAACTGGTCTCTTCCTCTTTTAACCGTCGTTGCAGGCTGCGCAGGCTCACGTGCAGTGTTTCAGCAATAGCTTCCTGCCTTGGTATGCCGTCCGGCAGTTGCTCGATAATCTTTGAGCGAACCTGCATGGCGATGTTGGATTGATCAAACCGCGCCAGGTAATGCACCACCGTCTGGTCATTGATGCGCGCAAGTTCCGGGTTGGCCGTGGCCAGAGTCTGATTGGCCAGCGCATTGTCAAAGCACAGCCGGTTGAATGTTGCACCGTATTCAATCGATGGGCCAAACACGTCGGAAAATGCATCCGTGCACGGAGGTGTGGGGCGTTGCAGGGCGACATGTACCGGCAATATCTGTTTTCCCGCTGTGATCTGGCACATGCGCAGAGAGGCTGCCACGCCCAGGTCTGTTGCTGCATAGACAAAGTCGGGAAAGATCTCGGGTGCGGCTGTGACCAGGTCGGTAGTGTCCGGTGTAACTTCGACGCGGAACTGCATGGTGGTAACGATGAGGCGTGAATAACGTGCCAGGCGATTCAGCGCATCCAGTAAGGTGTCGCTGGCCAGCCAGGCAAAGCCCAGCCCATGCAGCATGGCAGGCTGGAACTGTTGTGCTGCAAGCAGACCAAGCTCGGGATTGCCGGTTGCCTCGAGGGCCAGCCCCCACAGCTTCTGCATGTGTTGGGTCGGGAAACGTGCATCAGGATCAGTAACAGAAGATAAATCGATACCGGCCTGATTGAAGAGCGGGGCAGGATCAACGTCGCAGCTGCGCAGTGTCTGCGCCAGCAGGGCGGCCACACTGCCCAGCGTGGTGATTTCCGACAACGAATCAGTCATTTATTTATCGATTCTGGTATTGAATGACAAGCATTTGGCGTTGAGTGACAGGCCAATAGTAACAGGCATTGGCTACACTGGCACCACGATCAGCGGTCTGAGCACGGCCGCTTCACAGGGCAATCCTGCAGGAAAATGTTTTGCTGACCGATGATTATATCCTGGCCATTCTGCCCCTTGCCTGCCTGATAGCCGACAAGCCGGGAATCGGCAAGTGTTGCAGGATGGTGGAAGACCAGGCGGCCTACCATGGAGTGCTGCGTTCAGGCGTGCTTGGCTACCAGCTCTATACCTACCATAAGCTGGTACAGGCTCGGTTCGGTGAGCCAGCTGCACAAAGGGTGTGTGGTCAGCAGCTGGGTATGTTGTCCCACCTTGGTGCGTTCGGCCCCATGCTGGATATGATCAATGAAGCTGTTGATATCGGAACGGTGGTCACCGCAACATCACAGGGCGAGGTTGTAACACCCGTTGAGATGACTGTTGCACTGAGCATGCTGCTGGGGTTGCCGGAATCCGTACATTACGTGACCGATCCCGGGCAGCGGGCTGAACAGATTGCCCGGATGCCATCGGAGATAGACTGGTGTTTTGCTGATCTACTGGCCCATGGGCGGCGTGAAATGGTCAGCGTCTCTGAAGCGCTGCTGGCGTTGCCGGATATCCCGGAACCCGGTGCAACCCGCCGTATTTTTTCCTGAATTCAGTATTATTCGGCGAAGTATTCTATTCTTCGCCAGGAAGCAGGTTTTCCACCTGTCACAGGAGGAACCGGGGATGTACCGGAAATTTCTATTATTTTGCTTGTTATTTATGCCTCATACGCCGGGGTTTTCGACCCTCTACCAGGACCATGACCCGTTCACAGGAGAGCGCTACCAGGAGACGGGTGACTGGGGAGGTTTCAAGGGCGTGAATGAACTGGACGACGATTCCTTTTTATCGCTGGTCCCTCTGCAGGTCAGCTATCCGGACGAAACAAAAAAATACAGGCTTAAGATGCAATGGGATGGACCCTTCCTGGATTTCGTGGGCTGGAGGCCAAAGCTGATACTGATTATCGATGGCGAGAGAATTTCATTTGAGCCGGATGCCAGCGTGAGCCACCTGATTGTTACCCCGCGTGTCGAGACAGGGGATATTGTTGAACGGGCAGAGTTTTCCACCAGCGGTGAAGTTATAAAGAAAATTGCCCATGCGAAATCTGTCAAGGTTGCTGTCTATACGGCGAGCGGGCGGCTGGAGCGCAGTTTCAGCAAGAAAAACAGGAAGATTTTCCTGGAATTTGTCACCAAGGTGATGGATAAGAAGTAGGGGCGACGTGGGTATAACCATCTAAGATACCGATATTTGTTGTAAAAGAGCAACAAACCTGCTAAAGTTTGCCGGCTTAATACCAACCCGGCATCTCCGCCGTGAGGATTCGACCCAGGTGACCATGGATATGATGTTTTTTTGCATTCCCCAACAGGCCTATATGCGTACCGACAATTGCACTAACCTGCGCAAGCGACCCGCCGGCAAAGCACCGGCCGGTGCCCAGCCCATGCTGCGTGCGTGCGAAAAGTGCACAATGTACCCGCTGGTCGACAAGAATAAAGTACCAACCGTTACGCTCGATGCTTATCTGGGTGGTAGCAAGCCCAAGGTTGCCAATTTGCAGGCGAGTGCCAATCGCAAGATCATGCAGATGAATATTGCCTGATTGAAACAGCCGGACCCCGTTCCGGCAGCGCCTGGTAATACGCTGACGCCCTGTACAGAGATGTGCGGGGCGTCTTGCTTTGTGACTATAATCAAGCTATGAACCCCTACTACGGGGTGCGGCGACTCGGCCCCTACCTGGGTGTCATCCAGGTCATCGATGTCGGTGACGCCTGCGCCTATTCCACCAATGGCCACAGCTGGCGCATTCGCCAGCAAACGTCCTCCGGTCGTTTCCGCTGGGGTATTGCGCAGATCTCCGCAAAAAACATGGACGATATCTGCATCGTTAACGCCGACAACCTGGTACAGGCGTTGCGTAACCTTCCGCGCGTACCGTTCCCGGTGCGCGACCGTTTTGAGCTCTGGTTGTTGCATAATCGCACCCGCAAGCCACTGGCCTTGCTGCGCACCTGCTATATGCCGGCGGACATGGCGTGTGTGACTGATCCGCACTGGCGCCCTTTTCTGAGGACAGATACCGGGTTTGTTTCAACGACACTGTCGATGCTGAGTAAAGACAAGGTGACGCGTGATCTGTCGATCCTGCACCGTGATCGTCTGGAAAGTCAGGTCAACGAAGCCTCCCGACCGTATCCTGTTGCACAGTGGTTCGAGCGTCTGGATGATGGCAGCGGTGTCGGGCACGCAGGTCTGCGGCTGGCGCCTGATGATGCGGGTCGTGTCCTGGCGGCCGATGATTTTCCTGAACTGCTGGTCAGTGAGGAATGGTCAGACCCTGCACAGGCCGGCCTGGTAGCGGATTACCATGACTGGTATGCCGCCTCGCTGCTGGCACACCAGAACCTGGCTCGCACGACCCGTGTGCGCCTGGAACAGGCGGCGTGCAGACGGCCACAGGCACTGTTGTCGTCTTACCCGCTGATCCCGGAGATCATCGACCAGGGTGCCATCGACGTGGCACTGGTCAGTGCCCGTCTAATGAATGCGTCGTAGTTTCATCATCCGGCAGGTGCAAGGCAACGAGAAGCGTTGCCACCAGAATCAGCACGCCCAGCGCTATCACCGTGGTGACAGGATGTACTCCAACGGCGGCAGCCAGTGTGTACAGGCCCACGGTCAGCAGCATGGCGAAGTTCTGGAAGAAGTTCTGGATCGCGACCGCGCGACCGCTGCCGATGGTGTGGTGTCCGATATCCTGCAAGGCGGCGTTGATAGGAACCAGGAAAATACCGCCGGCAATGCCGATCAGCAGCAGCACCAGGCGTGCCGCCCGGACCGGCTCCAGCATACTGAACAGGGCCGTATCCACCAGGCTGAATAACAATACCATGAGGCCCATGGCGTAGGCGGCCAGGCGCGCGCGTCGCAGGTGTTCGAGGGGTACAAAGCGTGGTGCCACCAGTGAGCCGATGATGACACCGACCGCGAGAAACAACGCCAGTTCCGATATTTCTCCGGCCGAGGTGATGGCGAGCACCACCGGCGCCCAGGCTACCAGCAGTACGCGCAGCACCGCCGATGCACCCCAGAACAGGCTACCGCCGAGCATCGAGAAGCGTGCGCGCGGTGTCACCAGGAAACTACGGATCATGTGTGTGAAATCAGGCAGTGCATGTTGCAGCGTGCCACCCTTGGCGGCGATACGCGGAATCAGCAGGGTTGCCAGTATCGACACCAGGTACAGACCCAGCACCATCAGGAAGGCGCCGGTGACAGTGCGATCGGCAAGGTAGCCACCCGCCACGGCACCGATAATGATAGCGGCGATGGTAGAGCCTTCGATCCAGCCGTTGGTTTTTACCAGGTGCGCCTTGTCCACCAGCTCGGGCAGGATTCCGTACTTGGCCGGGCTGTAGATGGCGGCGCCGAGACCCACCAGTGCATAGGCAAGGATCGGTTCCACGCCCATCAGGATCAGTCCCGTGCCGGCCGCCTTGACCAGGTTGCCGATCAACAGCACCAGCGGCTTGGACAGCCGGTCGGCGAGCGGACCGACCCAGGGTGCCGAGACCACGTAGGCGATCAGGAACGAGCTCTGCAAGGCGGGGATGTACCAGTCGCCGATCTGTTCGGCCTGCAGCACCATGCCGATAGCGGCGAACAGGATGGCATTGTCGCCAAACGCTGTCAGGAACTGGGCTACCAGTAAAGGTAATATGCCACGAGGCATGGGTATTCTCCGCGGGTCTGTATTAATCGAACCAGTGCACCAGGTGCTCCGGCAGCTCGTCGCTGTGTACGAATTCCTCTGAAATTACCCGGTCGCGTATCGAGATCCCGGCATCGTGCACGCTGTCCGGATCGCCACTGAGCAGCGGGTGCCAGTCAAACAGCGGCTTGCCTTCAGCCAGCAGCCGGTAGGCGCAGCTGTCGGGCAGCCAGGTCTGGGTACGCGCTACTTCGGGTGTGACCTTGATACAGTCCGGGACCAGCAACGAACGGTCGCTGTACTGTGTACAGCAGCAATGCCGGTTGTCGTGATACTCACACACCACATTGGTATAGAACAACTTGTCGGTGTCGATATCCTCGAGTTTGAGCAGACAGCAGCGCCCGCAGCCGTCGCACAATGCCTCCCATTCTTCCTCGTTCATGTCATCGAGGGCTTTATGTTCCCAGAAGCGTTGTGTGGGCATGTAACGATGTACCTTGAGGCTGCCTGAATTTAATTGGGGTCAGAGCACATATTTTCCTAATATTCACAATTCGGAACGCGAGGTAACTTTAACATCTGCGTTTCAAGCGAAGAATATTAGGAAAATATGTGCTCTGACCCCAATTAAATTCTCTAGGAGTCTGTCGGGTTTAACTGTCTGACGCAGAAATACTCTGTGTCGGTTCGATACCCGCGTCCAAAATTTTGGTCCGGGAAATTACATTTTCTGCTGAGATGCAGGCCTTTTCTCCAAGTATATTGCC
>JAJRTU010000277.1 GCA_024278135.1 Gammaproteobacteria bacterium | reverse complement strand
GCCAGTCTTGAATAACTTCTGGATAACTTGTCTGTGGCTTCCGTCGTAATAAAGGGATCATCCGGACTCAGCAATGTTTTCAATTGCTCAAATATTTTGTTGGCTTCGGTAATTCGATCAGCGTCGGTCTGGAAGGCAAACTGTTCTTTCAGATCCTTGATACGGGCCTGTTTCTCATATTCGCTCTTGGTGCCGGCAATAGTGGCGCGTGTTTTCTGCAGTAAAGTCAGGCCGGGTGCAAAACGTTCTGCCCGATTGACCAGAGCATCGGCAGCATCAAAACGGTTTTCCTCCAGCGTGCTGTTGGCGCGATCAATATAAAGCTGGGCTATGTTCCGGCGATAGGATTGCAGGTCTTCCGCAATGGAGGCGTCTTCGGATTGCAGTACGTCCAGTTGCCGGATGCTGGCCAGTAATTCAGCCTCCCAGGCGGTATCGTCAAGTGCCGGTGCGGCCAGCTTTTCCTCAATGGTGGCCTTGTCTTTGGTCACGAAACCCTGAATGGCGGCAACGCGTTCATCACCGGCGAGATGAGCAAGTTTGATCTGTACCAGTTCACGACCGAGTTGCAGGGCCCCCAGCAAATCGCCATAGTTGTCGGCCAGAGCCTCGGCATCGGCTCGATTGCCCTGTTTGAGAATCTCGTCCAGCTTGCTTGTGATTTTTTCTTTTAATTTGCCAGCCAGTGTTTCCAGTACGGGTGATTCGGCAGGGGAGCTTAACCGGGCGAGTTCAATGATGTCCTTCTGATAACTGTCATAGGCATCCAGTGTCACCAGCTGCTCCTGAGCATTGCCCAGTGTCTCATTCAATTTTGCCACGGTAATGGCATTGTTGACCTTGGTTTGCAAGTCAGTCAGCCGGGCATCATCCGGTGCGGTAGACAGACCGGATTCAACAAAGGTCAGGGCCTGCTCGAAATTACCGCTGTCAAATGCCTCTTCGGCCGCCAGACGGTAAGCGTTACTCGGACGCGGGTCTTCAAGCAAAGGATGGGCGGGGTCAATTTTCTGCCGGATGATTTCCAGAATATCTTTGGTCGTATCAATTACCCGAGGATCCTGTTGCGCGGCCTTCGGATCCAGAGCAGCAATGTACTGCTGATAAAGATCGGCGACCTTTTGCTTTTTGTTCGAATCGATTTCATCTGATTGTTGCTGTACAAACAGGGAACCTGGATAAAAGTATTTCACTTCACTGAGCACTTCCAGGGCTTTGGGAAAGTTATAGTCTTCGCCGCTGATATTAATATATCCGGCTATCTCGTTAGCAAAGTAATCCTGTATTGCCGTCTTTGCATCAGTGGTGATGGTTGTTTGATCGGTTTTGTCCATCGTGCGTATCTCGGCCAGTTTCGAGACCAGCAGCTGTTTGTCTCCCTGCTTGATTTCACTCACGATTCGCACGATCTCTTTATCGTGAAGATAATCCAGAGCGGGGTTAACCAGCATTAAGCCAATCACCAATAATACACCGGCGGCAATGACAAAGGGGTTTTTATGCCAGGTGGCCTTTCCCTGGAGCTCTTCGAGGAAATGTTCAACGGTGGGGCTTCTGTCATCGCGTTTGAACGCCACCGCACGCCGCAGGGCGCGGTTTTGTTTTTTATTAAGACCCTTTACCGGGGCGGGTACCAGGCCGTTTTCACGTGCCGTGGTGGCGGGTAATTTATTAAACGGATGCTTGCCGGTGAGCAGCTCATAACACACACAACCCAGTGCGTAGGTGTCATCACGGGTATCAGGTTCTTCACCCTCCAGCATTTCCAGACTGGCATAAGCCGGAGTCAATGCCCCGAGTTGCCCCGGGTCAAACAGGGTTTTTTCCGTTTCACCGGTGACCGGATTCTTCACCGCACGGGCGATACCAAAGTCCAGGGTCTTGACTGTACCGTCATTGCAATAAAAGGCGTTGCCTGGTTTAAAATCGGAGTGCACCAGTCGACGGTTATGGGCATAGGTTAAACCTGCACCCAGTTGTTTGATGATCTTGAAGGCCTCATCAAAAGGGAGTCCACCCTGTTTTTTCACGTTCTTTTTGATGTAGTCTTTCAACTCCATCCCTTCCATCAGTTCCATCGTGATGTAGACCGGCGTGCCGGGACCGCCGACGCGATCAAAATCGTAAATGGTGGCAATATTGGGATGGGCGAGTTTTTGCTGGCGACTGGACTCGCGTTGCAGTGAAATAAACGCTTCGGGATGATCCTTGAAATCCTCATTCAGCAACTTGATGGCGACATGCGGCTTCTTGTCTCTGGCTTCTTCCTTGAGCAGGTCTATGGCTTTAAAAACTTTTCCCATGCCACCGATTCCAAGCACACTGAGTAACTTGAAACGCTGCTTGATGATATCTCCTACGCCCAGTTCCTTGTTCGCCGCCGCGCCTCCGCCGGCCTGTGGTTCTTCCCATGCCGTACCCGCCGGGCCGGTGCCGGCGGTGGCTTCGGACGGAGCGACCCCGGCAGTTGAACTGATGTCGAAATCCACACCGCTGGAATCAGTCGACGTGCTTTGTCCGGCAGTGTCGGCTTTCTCTTCATCGGTCATAACCTGGGTGGATTCATCTACGATATCGACTGCAGGCGGGGCAGAAGTTTTCACCGTCTTTTCGTCAACGGCAGGACTGTCTTCCCGGGCAAACACAGTCGAGTCGCCAGTAGCTTTCTCTCCCGTCTCGGTTTCACTGGCATGGCTGCGGCGAAACTCGTTTATGCGGGATTTGACAGAGGTGTAGGTTTCGTCATCAATCCTGGCCTGCTCACGTACCTCATCCAGTTGAGCAAGCATTTTTGTTGCGAACCTGGGATTCGTTTGCAGTAATTTATCGATTTGCCTGGCGAGGACATCGGCATCGAGTTTACCTTCACCCAGCGCTTCTAAGGCAGTTTTGAAGTCAGCCACGGTTATACTCTCCAGTCCCAGATAGTGTATTGCTATTCAACATCAATAATGATTGCCGTTACGTTATCACCCGCACCGCGGTCAAGGGTTTGACTGATTAACGCTTTACATGTTTCTTCGGGCGTCCCCTTTTGTAACATTTCCTGAAACTCAAGATCATCGGTATGTTTGGTGAGGCCGTCGCTGCACAGTAAATAACGATCGCCACTCTGCATTTCCTGAATATCCATATCAAGATACAACACTTCAGCGGCACCGACAGCACGGGTTATCATATTGCCGTGTGGATGCACGAGAGCCTCTTCTCTGGAGATCAGACCCTGCTCAACATAGACTTCAACCTGGGAATGATCTGTGGTCATTTGCCTGAGTTCCCCCTTGCGCAGTCTGTAGAGACGACTGTCACCCGCCCAGATATAGACGCAGTAATTTTCATAGGCCAACATCAACACGATGGTACTGCCGATGGTGGTTTTCTTCTCCGATTCCCGGGCCTTGTTGACCAGTCGCTGATTCACTTCAAGAATGCGCTCTTCTATATCGTCAATATAGCTTTCCAGCTTGACGCCTTCATGCACCTTTTTCATGGCGTCAATCAGCATCTGACTGGCCACATCCCCCTTGGCATGCCCGCCCATACCGTCCGCCACCACCCAGAGGCCGATTTCGGGGCGTTCCAGCATGGCATCCTCATTGTGTTTGCGGGCCTTGCCCACATCGGTCATGCCGTAGGAAGATACGCTCAAGGGTTTTCTGGATTTTTGAGAGCTGGAAGTGGCCATCAGATATTAATAACGGTTTTGTTAATCAGTGTTTTCAGTGAGTACGGATGTGCCGCTCATATTTCATGGGCGAAGCTGACAATTTCAGTCGGGTTTTCACTGAAACTTTTACCCAGACTGATCTGTCCTTTACCCTGCAGCGGCATTTCTTCGCGTCGTAAAAATTCCTCATCTGAATTTCCAATGAGCACGTGAGTGCCATTTGTACTTTGATCGATAATGAAAAATTTGTCCCGGCGCAACTCGATTCTGACATGCTGTCTGGAGGCGAGTTTTTCATTGATAGGCAGGTCGCAGGTATTACTGCGTCCCATCACCAGACTGGAATGTTGCTTGTCCATTAAAATATCCTTATCTGCATAGCGAACCCTCAATTTGACTTCCGGTTTCATTTCCTCGGACATCAGTCCGGTCGCCATTCGGGTGACATCTTCTTCCTGCCAGATAATTTCGTAAATTTCGATTTCTTCTTTTTTCCCCTTGATGGGTGCCCGGTCAACAAAGCGGGTACTGGCACGGATCATCGGCGCGAGTAAATCCACTGTCGATTGTGTAGTGATGATCTGACCGCCTTTCGCCTGTGCCGCCATACGCGCGGCAACATTCACAGCATCACCAAAGACGTCACCCCCTTCCATAATGGCCGGGCCGAAATGAAAGCCCACCCGGATAGCGAGTTGAGTCGTGTCGCTGACACCTTCGGTCACATCCTCCAGCAGCTCCTCGTGCATCTCGGTGGCCGCGTTGGCGGCATCATCTGAGGTGGGAAACGTGCACATAATTTCATCACCAATGGTTTTGATGACAGTGCCCTTATGGTTGTTGGTGACATCGGTCAAAGTGTCCAGGCATTCAGAGACTTTGACCCTGGCGGTTGCATCACCCAGAGTTTCGAACAGACGGGTGCTGCCACTGACGTCGGCAAACAGTATCGCGAGGTTAGTTGTTTTAGGAGACATTATAAGCGCGTAAATTCCAGAACGAATGTTTTTTCATACTTTTCAAAGTATCTGAATCAAATTACAATTTTATATCGATAATCAGCTTGAAGCCGATGGTTTCCTTTCCTGCCGACTGTTTTTTGCCAATATACTCACCATTGCCAAATCTATCACATTCCGGTAATAGTTTGTTGATCATAGCGGTAACAATTTCTTTAGTCATCATCATACTCCATTATTCTTAAAGGGAAAAACCGGATAAAGGGTGTTAATCCTTCTCAAGTAGTGATATACCTCTGGACTTCGGGCTGTCTCTGAGAACCTCAATATTGAATTGAGTGGTCTGTGACGGGACAATATTACATAAGCCCATGATCGTAAATCCATTTTACTCTACGAATTAAAGTATGAATCATATAAAAACTGCTATTTTGCTTGTTTGTCTGAGCACACAGGTCTCTTTACCGGTAAGTGCTTTTTCCATTCGCGATTTGCTGGGGATGGGAGAGGAAGAGAACAGGACTGAAGTGCTGCCGTCGGACGGGAGTGAAGCCGATGCTGCCGGGGCGCAAGGCCAGGATGCGACAAACTGGGCAAAATCAAACAGACCGGAGGCTGCGGCCAAAGTTAATCTTGTTCTGATCAAGCGCTTGTTGGCGAATCTTGGGCCGGCACAGCGCAGTGCCTTGCTGGCAGATGACGCCACGTTTAATCAATTCATCCGTCAGGAGGCCAGTAATCTGTCGGTGATTGCAGCCGCACAGGCGAACAAAGTACAGGAGGATGCCAATACGGCTTTTCTTATGCAACGTGGAGCAGACAATATCCTGCGTGAAATTTATTTAAAGAAACTTATTGATGCCAAGCTGCCCGAAGGATTTCCCAGTGAGCAGCAGGTGCGGGAGTATTTTGACAAGAACCAGGAAAAGTTTGTCATTGCCGAACGGGTGCATGTCTGGCAAATATTTTTTCCGGTAGATGAGGGCATGGATGAAAAGGCGGTGACCGCCCTGCGCAAGCGGGTGAATGCGATAGCGCAGGACATCAGAAAAAATAAAATAGATTTCAACAGCGCGGCAATCAAATACTCGCAGCACGCCCCGAGCAATACCAACGGGGGCTATATGGGGCTGATCAAGACAGCGGATCTGAAGCCGGGTATTAAGACAGCCTTACTGGAATCGGCAGAAGGAAAGATAAGCCAGGCCCTGACGACAGATACGGGTATTCACATTGTCAAACGCGGGGCCATTGTGCCTGCACGTAAAGTCAGTTTTGAACAGGGTAAGGCACAAATACGGACGCTGCTAACCAAGCAGGTCAGGGCGCAGTTACGTAAGGCTATTTTTGAACAGGCCGCCAGTACCTATCCGGTAGACCTGTCCGACAATAAAATCGAAGAATGGCGTCTGCGACTAAGGACTAATCTGGAAATACCCGCCTCAAAATAGTCATCGACGGCCTGTTTCGCTCCCGGATCTGTCACCGGCCTGTCCCTGTGCCAGCTCGCCCGTTCAGGCTGATGCAGGCCCTTATGTCAGTTGGTGGACTTGCCTGATAGAAGACGGTTGGCGGCTTCCTCGTCTGTTTTGTCCACCAGACACTGTCCGGTGTTATCGATGGCAATGCTGAAGTTATCGCCATATTGTTGCAGCACATAGGTGGGAAGTTTTGCTTTCATGCCGATGGCGTAGCCGGACTCCATCAGGCCCATGCCGTCTTTTTTGGCATCACCCATGATCATTTTCATCTTATGCCGCTTGCCCATGATTTGATCGTAAGGCCCCCAGACGCCCGGTGCAGAGAAAGGCCCGCCGCCGGTCATGACATCCAGTATGTTCTCCTTTTCACCTTGCTTGTAAGCCAGGGCACGAAATTCGCCGCCTTCGTAAAATCTGAAATTTTCAATGCCGCATTCGTCGGTGATGGGATAGTGATAGCGATCCAGAGAACTGGAGGAATAACTCTGCGGCATTTGGATGCCGCGGGTAAAAACGCGTTTCTTCTCCCCGCGGTTTTTTAATTCCTGGCCAATGGCAATAATAAATTCTTCATTCCCGTAAGGACCGTCAAAGATGCGTTTGCCGGCAATGGATTTGTAGTCACGTTCGAATGCATTCTTTTTCAGCCTTTTCATGGTGACGACCACTTCTTCCAGGGTCCGCGTCTCTTTCAATTTATCGTATTCAGAATCTTTACTGGCGGCCTGGGACTGAAAAGACGTGAGCAATGCAAGCGTTGCTGTGACAGAAAGCAGTTGAAATATATTTCGAGTTATTGTTGTTTTCATAGTCTGATATGACATTCCGTAGAGTGAGTTATGTTAAAAATCAATTACGAATCCAGATACTTTCCTTTAGCGCCAGGGCGGGCAGCACAGCTGCAATCCTTCATTGTCCCCAAAATCCATTCGAGATAATTCTCTGACGACGAATATTAGCTCTTGATTACGGCGCTGACTACTAGTTACTATAGCGGCAGCTTGTCGAAAACATTTAGTTTTCACATTCAGTCCCGGATCCGTAAGAGAATTGCCTGGATTGTTGTTATTTGCTGTGGTGGAAAAGTCAATCAATTCAGCAAATAAACTGTTTTTCCTGCCATTATACTTCTACATTTTTTTCTTTGCCGTCGCCTGACCTTCCTGTTATAGTCGCAGAATTGCCAAAGGTGTGTCTGAACGGGCAGAACCAGAGTTAGCTTTGCAAGCGATGCCAGAAGACGAGACTTTTGGTTAAGTTATTGAAATTAAATGAAAATTAATAAATATAACCAGGTTTAATTACGTGACAGAAAACAAGGGGGGGAGTGGCCGCAGACGCCAGAGCCGGTTTTGGGGTCCGTTGCTACTGATATTTTTATCATCGTCAGCCCAGGCCGGTCCGCTGGGTTTACCTGATTCGGCCAGGCCCGGGGCGGTTCGTCCCGAAGAAGTGGGCAAGCAGATTGTCCCGCAATCTCCCGATACACAAGTGCTGGAAGTCCCGGCTGTTATCGATCGTCCTTTTGAGATCGATGCGGGACCCAAGGTGGCCGTGACCCGTTTTCGCATTCTCGGCGGCAAGGATATGCCCAAATTTGATATCAAGATTGCAGAGATTGAACAAATCCTGGCCGATGTCGTGGCCGATAAGCCGGATGGCTTCACCATCGGTCAGATGGAGGAAACCAAGGATCTGGTGACACAATATTACCGGGAAAAAGGCCTGATCCTGGCCCAGGCGGTACTGCCGGTACAGACAGTCTCCGGTGGTGTTGTGGATTTACAGGTTTATGAAGGCATACTGGGTCGGGTGGTGGCGGAAGGGAACAACAGCTATTCCACCGGCATGCTGTCGAAACCGTTCAAACATTTAATCGGCAAGCCCGTCACCAAAGATGAGATTGAAACGGCCCTGCTGGGCCTGACGGATTTTCCCGGGTTAAGTGTATTTGGTGTATTTCAACCGGGCCAGCAGGTGGGTACGGCGGATATCGTGCTCAAGGTGCAGGAAGAAGATCGCTTCGATTTCGCCATGCGCGTCGATAATCACGGTTTACAGGAAACAGGCCGGTTCAGATTCAGGACCACGGTCGACTGGAACAACCCCAGCGGGATCGGCGACCTGGTCAGTTTGACTGTCCAGCAAACCTACCAGCCCAAGAACAACACCTACATCTCAATGGATTACAGCCTCTATGTGGGCCGTGGTGTCAGAGCCGGCGTATTCCTGAATCGAAATACCTTTGATGTCGGTGGCGAACTGGCGCGACAGGAGATCAGCGGTGAAACCGAACAAATGGGTGTCTGGCTTGACAAGAGCTGGATACGCAGTCGTTCCATGAACCTGAGCACCCGTTTTGGCCTGACCCGAAAAGAATCTGTGACCAAAACACGTAATCGTTTTAACAACCGGGACAGACTGTCCGTGTTCAACCTCGAGGCTACTTTTGATAATGTGGATATACGCTTTAAAGGGATTAACTTTGCCACGCTGGAGTTGAGTCGCGGTGTCAATGATATATTCGGCGCCATGGG
>JAJRTU010000276.1 GCA_024278135.1 Gammaproteobacteria bacterium | reverse complement strand
CTATATAAAAAATCAATTTATTCTGTATTAACGTAATTATTACGATATTTAGTATAGCACTATATTAAAATACATTTTAATAACTAATAATACGAATATTATGTATTAATATATAGTTAAGGTGATTATCTTGGTAAAGTTCTAAATAAAGTAAAATTCATTACCAAATGGTTACGAGACCGTGAATCTACTCGTAATTAGTTGTCGGGCTTAGCCTTAAAGTTGGCGGGCTGCTGTCGGAGAAATAAATGGTTTGATCTGTCATTTTAATGCTCCAACACCATTATGTAGGAGAACACAAAATGAAAGTTAAATTAGGGATGGAGAATAGAAAATACAATTCATCTGAAATATCCTCTTTTATTAAACTATTTAGGGATATGTATGAGCTAAAGCAAGAATTTCTGGCCGAACGGGCGAATATTTCTTTACGCACACTAGAAAGAGCAGAATCGGGAAAAGAAAAAGACAGGCCAAGTGATAATTCATTAAAGAGAATTGCAAAAGCCTTAATGCTTGAAGAAGATTTTTTTACAAAAATTCACGCCATAAAAACTAAAGAGGAAAGTGAAAGAGAGGCCAGGGAGCGCGAGAAGAACTATACAAAAATTGTACTCACAAAAAGCACAAACGCTAAGGACATAATAAATAGACTTTCTGGAAGTCACATGTACTGGTCTGATGTTTTAATTAATGAAAATGATGAGGCTGAAGAACTAGCTGCAAATCTGGTTGATTATTTACAAGACTTAGGTGATTCTCTTGACGATATATCTGAAACTAACAAGCTAGAAATGCGGCGGGAATTGCAGAGGATGATTGATGAGTTGGAAGTTCATGGCTTTGTTGTTTATCACGCTAAGGGCAAAAGAGTTGCTATCGTTGGTATAGGAAATGAGCCAAAACAAAAAACACCAATGAGAGTTTACTATTATATTATTCGTCGAGATTCTGGAGACACGTTTCAAGCTTTGTATCCAAAGAGAAGTGAAGGGTGGTGGGCCTAGCAGGGTAAACTAAAACTACTTTATCAGAAGAATAATATAAGTTTCTACTTATTTGGATATTAGAGTAGTGGTGCCGAGGGCGAGAATCGAACTCGCACTTCCGAAGAAACCGGATTTTGAATCCGGCGCGTCTACCAATTCCGCCACCCCGGCATATTCTGGACTGGAAAGGCTGGCAAGTATAAGGAATCTTTGCCCTTTTTAAAACTGTTCTGATCGGTACAGGTGATTTTTGTTACCATCGCGCGCCATGCGCTGCCGAGACTTCTATTTCGACCTGCCTGAAAGGCTGATCGCCCAGTACCCGCCTGAGCGGCGTGGTGACAGCCGTTTGTTGTGTCTGGATCGTGACAGCGGCGCTTTTTGTGACCGGGTCTTTTCCGATTTACCGGCCCTGATCCGGCCCGGGGATCTGCTGGTGTTCAATGACACGAAGGTGATCCCGGCGCGCCTGTTTGCTCACAAGGCCACCGGTGGCAAGGTCGAGATCCTGCTGGAGCGCCTGCTCGACGCACAAAGCATGCTGTGCCAGCTGCGGGCAAGCAAGTCCCCCGGGGCGGGCAGCCGGATTGTACTGGAAGACGGCAGTGTGCTGGAGGTGATTGACAGACAGGACGATTTCTACCGGCTGCGACTGGTATCCGCTGCCGATCTGCCGGACAAGTTGCAGGCGCTGGGGCACGTTCCCTTGCCTCCCTATATCAGGCGCAGTGATGAATCGCTGGATCAGGATCGTTATCAGACCGTCTATGCGAAACATGCCGGTGCGGTGGCGGCGCCGACTGCCGGCCTGCATTTCAGTGAGCAAATGCTGGCCGGGTTGAAACAAAACGGGGTTGACACGGCGTTCGTGACGCTGCATGTAGGCGCAGGCACGTTCCAGCCCATACGCAGTGAGCGTCTGGAAGATCACCGCATGCACAGTGAATGGTTCAGGCTGGATGAGAAAGTCTGTGAGAAGGTTCAAAAGACACGGGCCCTGGGCGGCCGGGTGATTGCCGTGGGCACTACTGCGGTCAGATGCCTGGAGTCAGCGACACACAAGGGTGAACTGCAGCCCTTCGAAGGCGATACCCGCATTTTCATCTATCCTCCCTATTCTTTTCAGATGGTCGATGCGCTGATTACCAATTTTCACCTGCCGGAATCGACCTTGCTGATGCTGGTATCCGCTTTTGCCGGGCGTGACAATATTCTGCGTGCTGATCAACATGCCGTGGATGAAAGCTATCGCTTTTTCAGTTACGGTGATGCCATGTTTATTTCTTCTCCATAAAACAGTCCGGCCGGATGAAATTTGAATTGATACGACAGGACGGGCATGCCCGCCGGACACGCATGACTTTCCCGCGCGGTGTGATAGAGACACCGGTGTTCATGCCGGTCGGGACCTACGGCACGGTCAAGGCGATGACGCCGGAAGAGTTGCGGGCGCTCGGCAGTCAGATCATCCTCGGCAATACTTTTCATCTGATGTTACGGCCCGGCACGGCGATCATAGAACAACACGGTGGCCTGCACGAGTTTATGCACTGGCCATGGCCGATTCTGACTGACTCCGGTGGTTTTCAGGTCTTCTCTCTGGCCGGGTCGAGAAAGATCACGGAAGCGGGTGTGCATTTTCGTTCGCCGGTGAATGGCGATAAAGTATTTCTGGGGCCGGAAGAGGCGATAGCCGTACAGCACAGCCTGGGCGCTGACATCGTCATGATCTTTGATGAATGCACGCCCTTTCCGGCGACGGAGGAACAGGCCGAAGCCTCGATGGCACTGTCACTGCGTTGGGCCGAGCGCAGTAAACAGGCACACGGTGAGCATGTTGCCGCCCTGTTCGGTATCGTCCAGGGCGGCATGTATGAACAGCTGCGCACCCGGTCTTTGCAGGGCTTGATGGATATCGATTTTCCCGGCTATGCCATTGGCGGTCTGTCGGTGGGCGAGCCCATCGAGCAGATGCTGGATATGATGGCGCATTGCGCCGCGCAGATGCCCACAGATAAACCCCGTTACCTGATGGGTGTCGGTACGCCGGAAGACCTGGTGGAGGCCGTGGCTCGCGGCATCGATATGTTCGATTGTGTCATGCCGACCCGTAATGCGCGCAATGGTTATTTGTTTACCAGCACCGGCGTGGTCAAAATCAGAAACGCGATGCACCGGGACAGCGAGCGGGCCCTGGATGAGGAATGTGCCTGTTACAGCTGTCAACACTACTCCCGCGCCTACCTGCACCACCTGGACAAAACCGGGGAGATCCTGGGGTCGAGACTGAATACGATACATAATCTGCATTATTATCACAGCCTGATGCGTGATATGCGTGAGGCTATCGACAACGGATTTTTTCAGCGCTTTGTCGACGAGTTCTACCAGAAACGGGCATAATCCGGGTATCGTATTCACCGGAATAAGGATAATGATATGAAAGTAGGCTTATTACTGGGATATTCGGGCAAAAAACTGGCACCACCGATGGACATGATCCTGCAGGCTGAGAAGATGGGTTTCGATTCCGTCTGGACGGCCGAGGCCTATGGCTCGGATGCGGTGACGGTAGCTGCCTGGATCCTGGCACAAACGACCAGGATAAAAGTGGGCACCAGCATTATGCAGGTGCCTGCCAGAACACCGGCCAATACCGCGATGACGGCAATGAGTTTGTCACAGCTGTCGGGCGGGCGGTTTATACTGGGTCTGGGTGCTTCCGGCCCGCAGGTGGTGGAGGGCTGGCATGGCATGCCCTACGGTCAGGCCCTGCCGCGTCTACGCGAGTGTATTGAGATCGTCCGTGAAATATTTGCCCGCGAGGGGCCGGTCTCCTATGCGGGAGAGATTTACCAGTTGCCCTTTACCGGTGCAGGCGCCGTCGGCATGGGCAAGCCGTTGAAATCCATTCTTCAGGCGGAAGCGTCTACGCCGATTTATACGGCCTCCTTTACCCCGGCCGGCTTCCGCCTTGCCGGCGAACTTGCCGATGGTCTGTTCCCGGTATTTATGAGTCCGGACAAGATAGACCTTATCAGCAACGACGTGGAGCAAGGTTTCGCCAGGGCCGGTGGCGGGAAGACATTTCAGGAGTTTGATATCGCGCCGTTTATCACCGTGCAGATGGGTGATGATCTGGATGCCTGCCGCCTGCCCATCAAGCACTTTCTGGCGCTGTATGTGGGCGGCATGGGTTCAAAGAGCAAGAATTTTTACAAGGATTTCGCCGCCAGAATGGGTTATGAAGACGAGGCGATAAAGATCCAGCAACTCTATCTGAGCGGAAAGAAAGAAGAGGCCGTGGCCGCCGTGCCGGATGCGCTGGTCGACGAAATTTCATTGATCGGCACAGCACGACAAATTCAGGAAAGGGCGGAAAAGTGGCTGGCGAAACAGGACTACATCAAGACGATGATCTGTTCAGTCACGCAGCCGGAAGTCCTGCCGGTTTTACGGGAAGTGCTGAAAGACTGATACCGCTTTCCGG
>JAJRTU010000275.1 GCA_024278135.1 Gammaproteobacteria bacterium | reverse complement strand
TTGTGCGCCTCCGTGATCTGTTGGTGATACTGTTGTACTACCGGGTTTAGTGTTTTTTCCTTGCTCGTTTTCGTTGTATCGGTGGCGCTAAAAACCGCCATACCTGAAAAAGTCAATGTAAGGACAAGGAATGTCTTTATACAATATTGTGTGAATTTCATGGCTAATCTCCTGTTGATTCATAAACAAAAATATTTTTTCCGTATCCATGACAGATGCGGGTAACAGTATTGTTTATGGCCTGACTTAAACCACGCTTAAGCTCACAACTGTTGACAAAGAAATACGGGTTGTTTTTCCAACTGTCTGTTTAACAGCGAACGCTGACTTAATCAGGATGTCCCATGGTCTTTACCACAGCAGACTTGAGTGGCAAGGTTACGATCACCTTTAAACCCCTGTGATCAGGTGGGGAGTCCAGTCGCAATACCGCGTCATGTAAACGCAGTATGCGAGCAACAATGGCAAGCCCGAGACCGGTGCCGCTCTTCATCCCTCCGCTTCCTTTCCTGAAGCGTTGTATCACCTGCTCCCGTTCCTGTTCGGGAATGCCCGGTCCGGAGTCCGTGATTAGTATATGGATATCATTGGGATCCTGTTCAAGTTCTACAACGATCTTACTTTCCTGTGGAGAATGAAAAATCGCATTACGTAACAGGTTGTTGATCATGATGCCGATACTGTCTACGTTAGCAGTTAAATAAATCGGCTTTCCCTGTTCATAACAGATACTTGTCTTTCTTGTCGCGGCCAGATCATGGAGCTGATTGATTTGCTCCTGCACTACTCTGTCCAAATCGAACTGTTCACGTTTAAACTCGGTGTCTTCTGAGTTTAAACGCGATAAAGCAAGTAACTGCTCCACCAGCCGCGTACCCCGGTCAACAGCCTTGACAATATTTTTCAGTGCCAGTTCGCGCTGTTTGTCATCTTTTGTACGTAAGGCGATCTCCGTTTGTAAGCGGATCCCCGCCAGGGGAGTACGCAATTCATGTGATGCGCTGGCAGTAAAGTCACGTTCGTGGCTGAATTTTTCTGAATAAAAGTCCAACAAACGATTCAGGGCGTGCACTACCGGCAGTATTTCAACAGGCATATTTTGAATGTCGTCATCAAACCGTTCCGCCTTGTCAATACGCCGCTGGTCAATACCTTGTGCCAGCTTTGCCAGCGCCGCCACCCCACTCTTCGGAACGGCGATATACTGCATACGGATAACGACAATCGCCAGAATCATGGGGATCACCACGGCCAGAAATATCTGCCAGGCGACATGTTCGGCGAGCATAAAGGTGACTGCAAAAACCCAGCCACAGGCCAGTATCAGGTATAAAAAGTACAATACCCGTGATCGGGTCATGGTTCGATCTTGTATCCAAACGAACGCAGGGTCTTGATGAAATCTTTCCCCAGTTTTTTGCGCAGACCGTGAATATGTACCTCAACAGTATTACTTTCGATCTCCATATCCCAGCCGTAGAGGCTGTCTTCGATCTGACTGCGGGACAATACCCGTCCCTTCTTTTCCATTAATTCCTGCAGAATGATAAATTCTTTGGCCCCCAGGTCTACCGGTTCACCGTTTTTGGTGACAATCTTGTAGGCCGGATCCAGAGTTACCCCGCCTACCTTCAACACGGGTGAGGCGCGTCCTTCATGACGGCGGCTGATAGCACGCAGACGTGCCAGTAGTTCATCCAGTTTGAACGGTTTGACCAGATAATCGTCGGCTCCGGCATCCAGTCCCTGCACCTTGTAGCGTACGTCATCGTAAGCAGTGAGGATCAACACCGGTAGAGGATTATTCTGTTTACGTAATTTATCGAGGATGTCCAGACCGGAGCCGTCCGGCAGACCGATGTCGAGTATCGCCAGTTCGTAGGGATTCGCGGCCAGGGCGGTTTCGGCGGATTCTTTGTCTTCGACCCAGTCAACTGCGTAGTCTTCCATGCGTAATCCCTGCGTTATACCATCGCCGATGATTTTATCATCTTCTACAAGCAGAATTCTCATATGACGTTTTTCTCGTTTATTGTCGGCATCTGCTGTTGCGGATATTTTTCCAGCAATGCAATTTTGCCGTTGTCCAGTTCGCTTTTTATCAATTGGTCATCCTTTTTTTCATTAACAAAAAAATAACCTGGTAGAAAGAACATGAAATTCACGTCGATCAAGGTCTCGCACTGCACTACGATCCAGGCCGTTCATGGCACATTTAAATTGACCACAAAGTGAGGATCATCGGTGGTAATAATCGCCGGGGTGTTATCATCAGGAACAATCCAGCCCTTCGCACCGTTCGGATCGATATTATGCTGCGGAATTTCTTTTACCGACCACACACGGTTGCTGAGTGTAAGCATTGCAAACAGAAGAATTGAAAAATATCTGATTTTCATACTGTTTTTACCCTGAAAAATTTAATAAAGCGGATGTATTCTGAAAGAGAAATCTTAAATACAGCTTAAGGTAGCGGACAAAGCTGCAATTACCGGCCAATTCATCAAGATGTTTTCAATATTGCCGCTGATTGATGCCGCTATACCTGTTAACACCGGCCTGGAAAGGTCGGAAAAGAGGACCAGTGCATGAATTTCAGTGGTGGGCGAAAATTCAGTGTGTTTTCCATTTATATTGGCATGATGTGCATAAAGAGAATCGTTTGATCGGCAGGTAGCATACAAATAACATGGTGTTTATACTCCACTGGCACTGTCAATGGATTGAATCCCCTGGTGTAAGGTGAAAACCTGCTTTTTGGGGCGTGCCCATCAGCTGCAGGCTCAGCCTGTCACTCATTGGCAATAGAGTAGAGCCTCTTGGGCTGTGCCGACAATGCCAGGCAGAGGAAAATATCATGAGTAGTTTCAGGTGGTTAACGCATGTGCTATGGCATTGCCAGGACCCCTCGGTCCAGATGCCCCGAAACCGCTGTTGAGTAACGGGGTCATCACTTTGAGGCCAGAGCATCTGTATGGATACGATGGATCTGGATGTGAAATAATACGCAAGTATGCAAGGTATCGAGAGAAGCAGGAACGAAAGCGACGGCCTTTGAGTTTAGGTCAATAAATTTATAAGGCACGGACTCAGCTGGTCAGTCCTTTTCCAGGAGGCAAAAACAATATTGCGTTCCTGAAACGTGGATTTTTACTTGTCTAATACGGGAGAATAAATAGTGAAGCAATTTAGCAGCAGTGTAGATCTTGCAAAATTAATAGACCGTAAATCATTTATGCTTGGCATGATGACCGCGTTCGGTGAATGCATTGCCGGAGAAGCAAAAAAATGTGCCTTCAGT
>JAJRTU010000274.1 GCA_024278135.1 Gammaproteobacteria bacterium | reverse complement strand
GGGGATATTGATTGTGATATCGGATATTTTAGCGAGGCTGGCAGTACAGTGAAGAAAAAGGATCTCCGATCCTGCAATCAAATCAGGACCCCCTGGCTCTGCCATTGCTTCGGAATATCAACAGCAACTTATAAAACAGCATTGGCAACGAATGGCGCGGAAGCAATTAAATCATTCGTCATCGAACAGACCCGACAGGGTGCCTGTGCCTGTAAGTTTCGAAATCCATCCGGCAGATGTTGTTTGGCGGATTTTAAACGTCTGGAGAGACAATATGAATCAAATTGATTTAAAAGCGGCCCTGTCATCCATCCCGGCGATAATAACAGCCATGCTGCCCCAGGTATTTTGTCCTGTATGCTGGCCGGCCTACACCGGCTTGCTCAGTACAATGGGGATTGGCTTTGTGAATTACACGCCTTATGTGCTGCCGGTCACCATTATGTTTCTGCTTGTGAGCCTGCTGGCTTTTGCATACAAGGCCAACAAGCGACAGGGTTACGGGCCATTGATCATTGGTATGGCAGGCAGCACACTAATCGTCGTCGGCAAATTCGTACTTGAAATCGATCCGGTATTATATCTTGGGATTGTCGTGCTGCTGTCAGGCTCGCTATGGAATGCCTGGCCGTCCAGCAGGGAACACAATGCTGAGTGCGCCATCTGCGATTGAATGAAATTATCCAGGGGAGTTTATTTTCATGATGAAAAAGTTATTTGTCCTTATTTTCCCTCTGTTTCTTACTTCCTTCACTTATGCTGACGAGACTTTATACCAGTTGGGGCTTGACGGACTGGCCTGTCCTTTTTGCGTCTATGGGATCGAGAAACAGCTTGATAAACTGGACGGCATCGAACGGATGGATACCGATATTCAGCACGGCAGGATTGCCCTGACAATGGAGGAGGGCGCGAGTCTGAATGAGCAAGCAGTTCGAGATGCCGTGAGCAGGGCCGGATTTACTCTGCGATCATTCGTGGAAATGAAGCATTCGGATCCGGTTTCAGAATAAGCCGACAAATGGCCCGAGCATCTTTTGCTGTCAACATGATCAGCCCTGTGCTGGCACTGGCAGGATCGATGCTTATGAATGCCGCCTGGGGTGCCCCCATCAGTTTTAATTCAGCGATAGGTCTGGCTGAAAACGAGTTTGTTCTGCGTGAACAATATGTACTTGATCAATCCGCTGCTGATCCGAGCGGGGCGGAACGCGAGCGCAAGGCTCAGGCGCTGATCTCTGTACTCGGCTATGGCATCAACAGTAATCTTGTCCTTTTTGGCGTACTGCCATACTTTGATAACCGGTTTGATTCCGGCCCTCAGAGTGCGCGTCAAACACGGAGCATTCATGGCATCGCCGATCCCGGGTTGTTTGCCCGTTACACACTGTATCGCAGAGATGGCTCAGGAAGAACATTACGCATCAGCCCCTTTGCAGGACTGGATATTCCGATGAGCGAGGACAACGAGCAGGACAGCCGGGGAAAGATTCCCGCCAATATCCAGACCGGCTCGGGCTCCTGGGATCCCTTCGTCGGCGTCGTGCTGACGTATCAAACACTGGATTTCGAAGTCGATACTGCATTGAGTTATCAGGAAAATACGCAGGCGCATCAGTTTGAGTCCGGTGATATCCTGCGCTTTGATGCCTCGTTTCAATATCGCCTGTGGCCAAAGCAACTGCAACATGGCGTGCCGGGTTTTCTGTATGCCGTATTCGAATCCAATATTGTTTACCAGACTGAAAACCGCATTGCCACCGGCAAGGACCCCGATTCCGGGGGCACGCGCGTATTGCTTGTTCCCGGTCTGCAATTTGTCACCCGACGCTGGGTTATCGAAGCCGCCGTGCAGTTGCCCGTGATCCAGCATATGAACGGCAGGGCCCTGAAGAATGAGTATATTTTTCGTGCCGGATTTCGTGTTAACTTTTAAAGGTGTCTACATATACTTTTCCCTTGCCAGCACTGATTAAAGTTGTCATGACGCTGTGTGCGCTTCTGTTGTTGCTGCTGGTGACGGTATGGATAGCGTGGGTGCCCTCACCTGATGAACCTGCTTATGTTTTCGTCACGGCATGGGGCGAAAAAGGTTCGGCACCAGGACAATTCAATGATCCGACCGGCATTGCGGTGAGTGACAGCGAGGTTTTTGTCAGTGATGCCCGCAATGCCCGCATCCAGGTCTTCGATTACAATGGTCGTTTCATGCGTCAGTTTGGCAGTAAAGGTGATGGACCGGGTCAGCTTGGACGACCGATGAATATCAGCATCGCCGGTGATGAACTCTATGTCGCCGATTACTGGAATGATCGTATCCAGGTATTTACCCTGTCAGGCAGACCACTGCGTGCTCTCGGTCTGGCCGGCAGCGGTCCCGGGGAATTTAATGCCCCCGGGGGTCTTGCTGTCGCTGCCAATGGCGATATCTATGTTGCCGACTTTTACAATCAACGAGTGCAACAATTGCAGTCCGACGGGAAATTTATCAGACAATGGGGAACGACAGGAAAAGTCGGTATCACGGCGGGGCAGTTTAATTACCCCACTGATGTGGCCGTGACAGACGATGGCACCGTCTACGTCGCCGACGCTTACAATGATCGCATCCAGGTGTTTTCCGGCAAGGGTGAATTTCTACGCAAGTGGGGCGGTCCCTTTGCCCTGAATATCAAAGGTTCGTTTAACAGCTGGTTCAGGACGGTCAGCGCCATCGCGATGGGTCCCCGGGGTAATATCTTTGCCAGCGACTTCTACAACAGTCGTATTCAGAAATTTACCGCCGATGGGATCTTTCTGTCGAGCTTTGGCGATCAGGGCAGGGGGCCGGGGCAGTTTGATCGGCCGTTGGGTATATCGCTCAGCGTTGACGGTATCGTTTTTGTAGTGGATCATGGCAACCACAGAATACAAAAGTGGCAACCCGGCGTTATCCATCGGGCAAACGAATAATGACCAAAGAACTGGATCTCCAGATAAAAGAATTGCTGCAGGCGGCGGACGCCGCCGGCGTACCGCCTATATATAACTTTTCCTATGAGGATGCGCGTGATTTTTATGTGCTGATGTCTCAAAAACTGGCCGGTGATCCACCTGACAATCTGGACGTATCAGATCGTATTATCGAGACGCCCGTCAGTAATATACCTGTCCGTATTTACCGGCCGCCAACTGCTGATGTCAAAGCCATGCCTGCCCTGATTTATTATCACGGCGGTGGCTGGTGCGTGGGCAACCTCGACAGTCACGATCATGTCTGTCGCTGGCTGTCGGCCTGTTCGAATTGCGTGGTGATCGCTGTCGATTACCGGATGGGGCCGGAGCATAAATTTCCTGCCGCCGTGGAAGATGCGCTGGCAGTATGCGAATGGATTTCAACACATGCCGGCGAACTGGGAATTGACGCCGACAGGATCGCCGTGGGCGGTGACAGCGCCGGAGGTAACTTGTCAGCCGTAGTCTCTCTGCTGGCAAGAGAGCAGGGGAGTCCCCACATCGCCTGTCAGCTGTTGATCTATCCGGCTACGGAAATGTGGATGAGTTATCCCTCTCATGCCGCATTTGGTGATGGCTATCGTCTCACTCGCACTTCGATCCTCTGGTTTATCAACGGCTATCTGCGCGACGGTAACGATATGCATGACTTTCGCGCGTCGCCACTGCTGGCCGAAGACCATTCCCGCCTGCCGCCTGCTTTTATTATGACAGCCGAGTTTGATCCGCTGGTCGATGAGGGCGAAGCCTACGCCCGGAAACTGGAAAAGGCAGGCGTCGCAGTCAAATATCACTGTTACGACGGCATGGTGCACGGTTTTATCGCCATGCCGGGGGCCGTGGATGTGGCAAAAACTGCGTTACAGGATGCAGCTGCTTATTTAAAGCAACAATTATCCGGCTGAAGCGCTACCTTCTCTGCTTTAATTCCAACTGCAGTTGCCGTTTCACAACATTCCCGGGCTGGGCAATTTTACCCATGCCATCAGTAATGGAGTATTTCGTATCAGCATGGCGGAAAAACGACTGTCAGTCGTCAAGGTAGCACGGGGAAATTTCAGTATTTTTTACGGAGCCATAATCTTGTCGGAAAACAGCCTGTTGAACAGTGTATTTTTGGCCTGCCAGTCGCGATTGGCACGTGTGGTATCGCTAATCGTCCCTCCACATGACATTGAGGATATTGTCCAGGAAACCTATGTCCGTGTGTGTCAGCTCAGTACAAAAGCAGAAATTCGGAAACCTCGTGCTCTGATGACAACTATCGCGCGCAATCTTGCACTTGATTACGCAAAGCGATCAGAAAGACGATTGTCAACCCGACTGGACGAAAAGACGGAAAACGAAATCAGCAGCTCAATACGGTATGACGCCGACACGACCCTGAATACGGTGGCATCAAACGAGAATTTCGCACAATTTTGTGATGCCGTCCGGCAACTGCCTGTGCAGTGTCGACGTGTATTCGTATTGAAAAAGGTGTATGGCTACACGCAAAGGGAGATCGCCATGGAATTGAATATAAGCGAGAGTACTGTGGAAAAACATATTTCCAGGGGTATGAAGAGCTGTACGCAGTATATTTTGAATTCACCGGTCAAGAAAGCAGGATCTTCAATTGATTCGCAAAACAGCGCTTTCGGACATTGAGGTTATTTATGAACAACGTCTATAAATTAAACTCACACGCGGACATACTTGGAGAGGCCTGTGACTGGCTCGCCAGGCTGGAGCGAGGGCTTGATCAAGAAGAAGAGTCTGCCTTGTATGATTGGCTGGCCATTAGTCCGCTGCATCGGGAAACGCTGATTGAAACGGCAACACTTTGGGATAAAATGGATTCACTCTCCCGTCTTGCGGGTCTTTTCCCGAAAACCATGCCACGGAAAAATGAACGAACACGAGTGGTATTGGCGATAGCAGCATCGGTTTTACTGACTATGGCACTGGGACTGTTTATGACACACAGTCCTGACAAATCAACCCGGCAGAATAATATTGTTGCGTTGTCACCGGATTATCATCAAATATTCGAAACAGCCGTGGGGGAACATTCGCTTATACACTTGCCGGATGGTTCAGAATTGACTCTGAATACAAACAGTCGTGTACGTGTCAGATTCAGCGATAATTTCAGGAGCCTGATACTGGAGCGTGGCGAAGTATATGTGAAAGTTTTTCATGAGAAGCGCCCCCTGGATGTGCAGGCAGGCAATAAAATTATCCATGCCGTCGGAACCGAATTCAATGTCGAAATTAAAGATGAACACAGAATTGAGTTGATTGTCACCGAGGGCAAGGTCTTGGTCGGGGTGTTGCAGGTTAAGAGCGCGATCCCCAAACAAAGCAATACAGCCCCGCTTCGTCAGAAACTGGAATTACCCGTTACAGCGGGAGAACGCGTCCTGCTGAGCGAGGAAAATGAAGCTATTGAGGAAATAGCAACCGAGGAGATCGATGTAAAGTTATCCTGGCGCGGAGGCAACCTGGTATTTCGTGGGGAATCACTGGAAGAAGCACTGACAGAGATAGAGCGTTATACCCCGGTAGAATTCGTCATTATGGATGAAAACCTGAAAACTGTCCGCATCGCGGGTCTGTTCAAAGCAGGGGATGTTGACGGTCTGCTTACAGCACTCAGACAAAACTTCAATATCTCCTATGAGCGTTTGAGTGACCGGAAAATTGTACTCACAGATAAATAGTCGATGGCTGATTCCCCAAGCTGTGCAGGGCAGGGAATAAGTATAGACACTGTCCCTTACCTGCCATCCCTGCTGAGTATATGGCGGAAAATATATGCTGATTCGTCTTTAACCCCAGCGCACCTCAGGTGCGTTGCCGGGAGGGATGGAGCGGTTTTTTTTCGCAATACTCTGCTTTGTATTGTGCTGCTGTTTCCTGTTGTCGCATTCGCAGGCGATTCAGGACTGGAGCAGAAGTTTCCTTTCAATATCCCCCGGCAAAATGCAGAACAAGCGCTGATTGAGTTTGCTGAACAGGCTGATGTGACTTTTATCTTTCCGATAGAGAAAGTGCAGGAAGTCATCACCAATGAGTTGATTGGCTATTTTACCCGTGCTGAAGCCATCAGCTTATTGCTTGATGGTACGGGATTGCAGCCAGAGATCAAAGCAAACGGAGCGTTGACTGTTAACGCAAACCAGGTCTCGTTGACAAAAGGGGATAACAAGATGAAGAAAAGTGGGCTTTTGGCCAGTTTCATAGCGGCAGTGATCGGCTCGACTGTCGTCGATGCACAGGCGCAAACAACATACACTGACACGAAATCCGCAGTACTGGAGGAAGTGGTTGTCAGCGCGCAGAAAACCAGTGAGAGCCTGCAGGAAGTACCCATCTCGGTATCTGCATTCAGCAGTGAGACTCTGGACAATATGGGTTTAAGCAATATCACCCAAATCGCGGATTTTTCTCCCAATACGACACTTGATTTCACCGCAGCCATCAGTGGATCCTCGTCCGCTCTTGTGGCTTTCATTCGCGGCATCGGCCAATCGGACTTTGCCAGCAACTTTGAACCGGGTGTTGGAATCTATGTGGACGATGTGTACTACGCGCGGACTGTAGGCTCAGTTCTTGATCTTCTTGATGTCGAACGGATAGAAATATTAAAAGGCCCTCAGGGAACACTCTTTGGTCGAAATACCATCGGCGGCGCCATCAGTGTAGTAACAAAAAAACCTCACAATGAATTTGAAGCCAGAGCAGAGGTGATATTAGGTGAATACAATCGACTCGATGTGCGTGGAACAGTCAATATTCCCATCACCGGAAATTTGTTTGGCTCGATAGCGTACTCCTCAAAAAATCGCGATGGTTATGTGCAACGTCTGCCGTTTCCAGGTGTGATAGAGGGACTGTCCAACCTGCGCTACGATGGTGGACGATTGAATGATCTGCCAAGTGGAAACGATTTGGGCAATGAAAACAATGATAATATCCGTGCAAAACTGTTATGGGATATTGATGAGACGAAAGAATTTTTACTGACCGTGGACTATACAAGAGTACGTGAAAACTCAGCACCCACCTCATTATCAGTAGTTTTGCCTGACGTTGGTCCGGACGGAGTGCCGGGGACCGGTGATGATCCCATATCCGGTTTATACAATGCCTGTGTGGCAGGAGTCGGTCCGCCCATTTGTACGAATGTGGTCGGTGTCGGCGATCTTACCGGTGATACACCTTATGACAGCAGATTCCTGACCGGCGACCGTTTCAGCAATTATGGCAACGCCATCTCCGGTACAGCCCTGGATTCATGGGGAATTACAGGCACCTATACCTGGCAGATCAACGATAATCTTTCGCTGAAATCCATCACTTCTTTTCGCAAGCTGGATTCAGCTTTCGGAGAAGACGCGGATATGTCGCCTATTATCATTGACCATCATGGCTTCGTGATGGTCAATGATCAAATTACTCAGGAGTTACAACTCAGCGGCCTGTCTTTTGACAACCGCCTGCAGTGGCTGTTGGGTTTTTATTACTTCAATGAAGACGGTGGTATACATGATCTGGTCCCGCTTGCCGGCGGCTTGCTGCAGGTGAATGGCCCGAACACCATCGACAACACAAGTATTGCCGTGTTCGGCCAGGGCACATTCAACCTTACCGAGCAATGGAGCCTGACATTCGGTCTGAGATATACCGATGAGGAGAAAGATTTCACAGGCGGGCAACGTGACAATAATGCGCTGCTGTCCAATTTGGGTTTACCACTCTCCCTGCATCCCGATCCGAGTGATCCAACATTGTATTATCCGCCGGGCAATAATAATCTGGGCTTTACGGACGTATCGATCAGGGCAGGGACGGAGTATAGATTCAATGATGATTTCTTTACCTATTTTTCCTATTCAGAGGGCTTTAAAGCCGGTAGTTGGGATACCCGGGTGACGGCACCTGTACTGGTTGTTCCTCCATTTCAGGAAGAATCCGCCAGCACCTATGAAGTCGGCTTTAAATCTGAATGGTTGAATAATACATTGCGGTTGAATGTATCCGGTTTTTTCACTGATTACAAAAATCTACAGTTGATCATTCAACGTGGAATCTCACCATTAACGGAAAACGCAGGCAAGTCTGAAATCAAAGGCGTCGAAGTGGAATTACAATGGCTGCCCACGGATGGCCTGTTGATAACGGGTGCATACGGCTGGATCGACGCGAAATACACCGAACTGGATGCCAATGCCAATGCGTCGGGAATATTCCTGACAAATGAATTACAAAATACACCTGAGAATTCATTTTCGATTGCAACCGATTATACGCAGCCACTCGCCATAGGCGGTGAGCTTCATTGGCATCTGGATTACGCGTGGAAAGACGATCATTTCAATGATGCCGTCAACACACCGGAATTAATGCAGGAATCGTTCGGTCTGTTAGGCGCCAATGTCACCTATCGCGCAGTCGATGATAAATGGTATGTTGGTATAGGTGGTTCAAATCTGACTAACGAAGAATACATCGTGTCTGGATTCAATCAACCGGGGGTTGGCTACATCATTGCCACACAGGGGCGGCCACAGGAATGGTGGGCGAAATTCGGGATAAACTTCTAAGTTTCCAGGCAAAGTGCCGACACAAAACCGCGTAACCCGTGATCAACTCAGATCGCGGGTTGTGTGGTTGACGGACAGTATCACCCTTTTCGTAAGCGGACTCAGGTTCCTGAAATTTTATGCACGCTGAAACACAGGCTAAGGCTTGAACAAGTCCAGTGCAGCTGCCGTCATCGCCTCCACACCGGTCAGAATCGTCGGTCGCGGAAGCGGGCTGAAATGAGCGGAATGCAGGGAAGGGAGCACTTCTCCTTTTTCCAGGCTGGATTTTACCACCGCAGGGTCGATGGCCCCCAGCCAGAAGAAAAAGCCGGGGATTAGCGGCTCGACTCGGCCGTATTGCGCAAAATCCTCGCCCCCCATGACCGGTTTGACCTCTTTTACCTGTTCCTCGCCGAATCGCTTTTTGAATACCTTGACAACACGTCTGCTGAGCATGGGATTATTGTATACGGCCGGCGTATATTCATCCCGGACCTTGACCTGCGGGAGTTTATCTTCCGGCAGTCCCATACTCAGGGCCTGAGCCCGGGCGATACGCTCGATGCCGGTCAGCAAGGTGTCTCTGGTCTCGTCAGAATAGGAGCGTACCGTCAACTGCAAATCCACCCGCTCAGGAATGATGTTGTGTTTGGTGCCGCCGTGAATGGAACCGACGGTCACGACACCGGCCTCTATCGGGGGGATTTCTCTGGATACCAGTGTTTGCAGGGCATTGATGATCTGGGCGGCGAGCACGATGGGGTCTTTGGTGGTGTGAGGGTAGGCGCCGTGACCACCGACACCAAACAGCGTGACATCAACCGAATCCACATTCGCCAGTGCATAACCTTCAGCGTAGCCTATCTGTCCTGCCGGCATACCGGCTTTAACATGCAGGCCCATGACATAATCCGGCCGGGGAAAGCGGCTGAAAAGTCCATCTGACAACATGGCCCTGGCACCGGCACCGCGTTCTTCGGCCGGTTGCCCGATCATGACCAGTGTGCCGCTCCATTCACCGCGCATATTGGACAGTCGACGAGCCGTGCCGGTAAATACCGTCATATGGATATCATGACCGCAGGCATGCATCGTATTGACTGTATTTCCCAAATCATCCTCGACACGTGTTGTACTGGCATATTTCAATCCTGTTTTCTCTTCAACAGGCAGCGCATCCAGGTCCGTTCTCAGCAGCACTGTCGGTCCATTGCCGTTTTTCAGCACAGCGACAACACCGTAGCCACCCACATTCTCCGTCACGACAAATCCGGCCTTGCGCAGCTCCCGGGAAATACGTTTCGCTGTTTGTTCCTCATGGAAGGACAATTCCGGGTGCTTGTGCAGATGCTGATAAAGTGATTCAAGATAGCCATAGTCATCTTGTACAGCCGTACTGAGATCCGATTCTGCAAAAGCGTGTGATGACATAAAGACCAGGAACAGCAGTTGGGGGAGTAATTTCATTATTTTAATCTCTATCTTGCCTGTGACAGTTATATCGAGTCAGGTTTATCAGTATCACAAATATCCACTCGATAAGGATCATCTGCATTATACTTTAATAAACAATTTCTTATATTATAATAAAAACAATAGGTAACAAGATTGTTATAATCTAAAATATAGTATTTATGTTTTATGAAACATTCAAAAAGCCCTTGCTGAATTATTAAGGATTTGACAGGGTAAATAAACACCTTCGAAAAGCTTTGGCCAGCAGCTTTTAATATATTAGTGCGCATAATGTATATTATGTTAAATAATAGATCCTGTATCTTTAATAGCACCAAGCGAAAATACTATATGGACTCATGGCTCAGATTTCGGGAAAAGAGTTAGAACATTCGGGTTTTCTACTGAGAGCCCTGTTAAGATCCCCTATATGGATTGCTGTGGGGTACTCACCTTCCGAAAACACATGGACGATTAATGTCTGCACCCTGTGCAAGCAGGCAAAGCGGATGGGTTGCGAGGCGGCGAAGACGCCGTATATCTCCGATCATCGGGAGCGATACCATCAGCTCCGGGATGCACGCTTCAAAGCGCCCCCTGCCCGCCCGATGCGGATGCGGTAACGGTGTGGCGCATCGATTACGTACAGCGGAGGCAAACAGCCCGGGTTAAACCCGACAGACTCCTGGCGTAGTGTCCTAAATAAACAACATATTAAATACTTTCTTTTTGCTATAATTCCGCTGGTCTTGAACAGTGGGATGATGGCCTTATGAGAGTAGCAACAGCTGTTACATTATCAGATTCAGACAGGAAAATTCTGGAGAAAAATGTAAAAAGCAGGGCCGTCTCCATCCGATTGTCCGAGCGCTCCAAAATAGTCCTGTTATCGGCGATGGGGCTGGAGAACAAGGTGATTGCGCAAAAGCTTAATATCCCGCCCAACAAAGTCGGCAAATGGCGGAACAGATTTGTCGAAGGCGGCATTGAATCGATTAGCAAAGATAAACCCAGGGGAGGCAATCACGGCGGAAAAGACTCCTTAAAGCAGGCCAGGCTGCGAAACAGGATCATAAAAAAAACGACGCAGGAAAAACCAGACAATGCCGCGCACTGGTCCACGCGCACACTGGCTGAAGAACTGAATACGACACACAGCTTTGTGCATCGTGTCTGGCAGTCAGTCGGCTTAAAACCGCATCTGGAAAAGATGTACAAGGTCAGCAATGATCCATATTTTGAAGAAAAGTTGTGTGACGTCGCGGGTTTGTATTTAAACCCGTCTGAAAACGCGGTGGTCTTTTGCATTGATGAGAAGACATCCATCCAGGCCTTGGATCGCACTCAGCCTGGTCTGCCAATAAAGAAAGGGCGCTGTGGAACCGCCACGCATGATTATAAAAGAAATGGGACAGGTACACTGTTTGCAGCACTTGATGTTGCCACGGGTAGCGTGACTGGAGAGTGTTACCATAAGCATATACATAAAGAGTTTCTCAAATTCCTCAAGAAAGTTGAAAGTCAAACGGACAAGGATAAAGACCTGTATATTATCGTTGATAACTATTCCACCCATAAGCATGTAACAGTACGGAACTGGTTGAAAGGGAACAAACGTATATTTCTGCATTTCACACCGACCAGTTCATCATGGTTGAATCTGGTTGAGCGATTTTTGGGTGTGTTAACACAGAAGCAACTTACAAGAGGTGTATTTACTTCAGTTGATCAGTTGGAGCAAAAGATTATTGAGTATATTGATAACAACAACGAAAACCCGAAGCCTTTTGTCTGGACAAAGCCCGCTGAAGAAATTTCAGAAAAAGTGCATCGGGCACGGTCATCGCTTGATAATATACAGTTAAATTAGGACACTACACCGAATGAAAACTGTCAGTTTTGCCGCGCTGCTGTTTGTGTTCTGGTTATTTTTATCAGGATACTTTGCGCCTCTGTTGCTCTTGTTGGGATTGGCGTCTGTCGCACTAACGGTTTTTCTATCGAAGCGGATGAATGTTATCGACAATGAAAGCTATCCTCTACACCTGTCGCTGAAACTTCCCGCTTTTTTCATATACATTTTCAACGAGATCATAAAAGCAAATATTGATGTGATCAGACGTATTCTCATATGGAATGAGCACTCCATCAGCCCACAGTTGGTAGATATTCCGGTGTTGCAAAAAACAGATCTGGGGCGTGTTATCTATGCCAATGCGATCACCTTAACACCCGGTACGGTCACTGTTGAATTAACCCGGGATACGATCACTATTCATACACTAACAGCGGAAGCGGCTGAAGAGCTTACTGAGGGAAGTATGGCCAAAGAAATTTCCAGCCGGGTTTTTGAAGAGTAATGTTTATTGCGGTCTCATTGGCAATTCTTATCACCATGGGGTTGGCACTTGCGCGTGCTCTGGTCGGGCCGACAACCTATGACCGGATTGCGGCGGTTAATATGTTTGGCACCAAGACCGTGCTGCTTATTGCTGTCCTGGCATTTTTAGCAGGCCGAACAGATCTGCTGGATATTGCATTGGTCTATGCGCTGATTAATTTTATAAGTGTTATTGCGGCACTGAAGCTGATCACTCAAGGTAATTGTCACTCCTCCGGGGAAGATGAGAGAGAAGTTGAAAAGAGGGAGGGCGAATGATCATTATTGACCTGCTGAGCTGGATCTGCCTGTTTGCGGGGGGGCTGCTAGGTATTGTTGGTGGTATTGGCATTCACCGCTTTCCAGATTTCTATAGCCGTCTGCATGCTGCCGGTATAACTGATACCCTCTGTGCCATGCTGATTTTGCTTGGCCTTGGATTGCAAGCCGGCTTCAACCTCGCCGCTTTCAAGCTGGCACTGATTTTCGTATTTCTCTTTTTTACCAACCCAACCGCTTCACATGCGTTGGCAAATGCGGCGCTGCATAGCGGCCTTAAGCCTAAGCTGGATATGGATAACCGTGGGGCTAAATCATGATAGATATTTTTATCAATATCACCCTGCTGGCCTTTCTGGCGATCACCGCGGTGGCCATTGTGCGCATGACAAACCTGTTCGCCATCGTCATGCTGTTTGGGATTTTCAGCCTGTTGTCAGCCGGTCTGTTTGTGGTTATGGATGCCCCGGATGTCGCCTTTACCGAAGCGGCCGTGGGCGCGGGAATCTCTACGGTATTGATGTTGGCCACGCTGGCACTGACCAGAAACCGGCAAAAAAATCCTTATGCCGAGGCGCCACAAACTCATCGTCCCTGGCTGCCGTTGATCGTGGTGGCAATTACCGGCGCGGCACTGGTCTATGGTACCTGGGATATCCCCGACTTTGGTGATCCCAATGCACCTGCACAGACGCATGTTGCGCGCTACTACATCGAAAACGCCGTTGCAGAGACTGGTGTCCCCAATGTCGTTACTGCTGTGCTGGCCAGTTATCGTGGATTTGATACCCTGGGCGAGGTCGCGGTTGTCTTTACCGCAGCTGTTGCCGTACTGCTGTTAATAGGCGGGAGGCGCCAAAAATCGGTGGTTAAGCTCAAGGTTAAGGAGGGAAGCAAGATGAAGCCTAATCTTATCCTGCACGTTGTTGCAAAGTTCCTCATCCCTCTGATTATCATGTTTGCACTCTATGTTCAGTTTCATGGTGATTTTGGACCGGGAGGTGGCTTTCAGGCCGGGGTGATCTTCAGCGCCGCCCTTATTCTTTACTCCCTGGTATTTGGCCTTGATGCCGCCGAGAAGATCATCCCTTCCCGGCAGTTACGTGTTTTGGCCAGCCTTGGTCTGCTGATCTATGCCGGGGTTGGGGTGCTCACGCTGCTGTTAGGCGGTAACTACCTTGATTACACACTGCTTGGAAGCAACCAGATTGCCGGTCAACACCTCGGCATTCTACTGGTGGAGCTGGGGGTGGGTATTACAGTGGCGGCGGTTATGTTAATTATCTTTTTTGCCTTTGCAGGCAGGGGCAGAACATAATCCTGGAATCCGCAGTTGACCGCTTAGAGTGGAGCTGAACATAATGAAACCATTGAAATTACTGACCATATTCAAGCCCAATTTCCGACTGAAGATTCCAGGATAATGGATTTTATTATCGGCCACTACAACTACTGGGTTGTGATCTTATTGATGATGGCAGGACTCTATACGGTGATAAGCCGTGGCAACCTGATAAAAAAAATAATCGGCCTGAATATATTCCAGGTCTCAGTCTTTCTTCTCTATATCAGCATGGGCACTGTGGAGGGTGGTGCCGCCCCTATTATTACCGAAGGGGTCAAGCTCTACTCTAATCCACTGCCGCATGTACTGATTCTCACCGCCATCGTGGTAGGTGTTGCAACAACGGCGCTGGCCCTTGCTTTAGTGGTACGTATTAAAGAGTCCTACGGTACCATTGAAGAGGATGAGATTCATGAGTTGGATCATTCGCTGTAATGGGAAACAATATTAGTCTGTTGCTGGTTGTTATACCGCTTATCGCAGCCCCTGTCGTAGCTGTTCTACCCCGTGGCCGCCTGCCGTGGGCAGTGGCGTTGCTCGTCACCACCTTGTGCGCGGCGCTTGCCGGCTTGCAGCTGTGGGCGGTACTGAATAACGGTGTAATCAGTTATGAACTGGGTGGATGGGCGCCCCCCTGGGGGGTTGAATACCGGATCGATGCGGTCAATGCCTTTGTTGCGCTGATTGTTGCAGGCATTGCAGCGATTACCCTGCCCTACGCACTGCTCAGCGTAGAGCAGGAGATCCCTGAAGAGAAGATTCCACTGTTCTACAGCGCCATGCTGCTCTGTCTGACCGGCCTGCTGGGTATCACCCAAACCGGCGATATCTTTAATGTCTTTGTCTTTCTGGAGATCTCATCACTCTCCTCCTATGCGCTGATCAGCCTCGGAAAGAAGCGGCAGGCACTCACCTCCGCCTACCAATACCTGATCATGGGTACCATTGGCGCCACCTTCTTCTTGATTGGTGTCGGTCTGATCTATTCGCAAACCGGCAGCTTGAATATGCAGGATCTGGCAACGATTCTGCCCGGGGTGCTTCACCTTAAAACGGTGGATACCGGCTTTGCATTCATCATGATTGGCATTGCGCTGAAGCTGGCGCTGTTTCCTCTGCACCTTTGGCTACCCAATGCCTATACTTACGCACCCTCGGTGGTCACCGTTTTCCTTGCAGCAACGGCCACCAAGGTGGCCGTTTATATGATGCTGCGCATTCTATTTACGGTTTTCCCACACAGCTTTGCACTGGCAACACCTGCTGAAGAACTGTTTATCGTGGCGGGTATCGCCGGCATTATCATCGCCTCAATCTATGCCATCTATCAGGAGGATGTTAAAAGGCTGTTGGCCTACTCCAGTGTGGCACAGATTGGTTATATGGCACTGGGGATTGGGTTCGCCTCTGCGACGGGTATTACCGCCACGCTGATCCATCTTTTCAACCATGCCTTAATGAAAGGTGCACTTTTCATGGCCGTTGGCGCCATTACCTACCGTATCGGTACCTGCCGCATGGATCAGATTCATGGCCTGGGTAGAGCAATGCCCTGGACTTTTGGCGCCATTATTGTAAGTGGTCTTAGCCTCATTGGCGTACCTGGCACAGCGGGGTTTATCAGTAAATGGTATCTGGTGACAGCCGCCCTGGAGCAGGGGGCATGGATCTCTGTTGCCGTTATTCTGTTCGGCTCTCTGTTGGCTGTGGTCTATATAGGCAAGTTAATAGAGTCGCTCTACTTTAAACCCGTCACCGACACTGGAAAAGAGGTCACTGAGGCACCCTTACTATTGTTGGTGCCAACCTGGACCCTGGTGTTTGCCAATATCTATTTTGGCCTGGATACGGAGTTGACGGTGGGGGTTGCTGAAAAAGCAGCGGCCATTCTGGGGACATGAACTTATGAGTGCAGAATCGCTACTACTGATAACCCTTCTTCTTCCGCTGGTTGGGGCTGCCGGGATTGTAATTACCCGCCGTACGCCTGATGTTAGAGAGGGAGTAACGCTAATAACAGCAACACTCATTGCCATTCTGGTAGTGGTAATAAACACCCGGTTCATAGATGGAGAGAGATTTGCGTTCACGCTTATCGAGCCACTACCGGGTATCACCATCGCCTTTGAGATTGAGGCGCTGGGGATGCTGTTTGCGTTGGTTGCCGGACTGCTATGGGTAGTCACCTCAATCTATGCCATCGGCTATATGCGCAGCCATAATGAGCAGCACCAAACTCGTTTTTATGCCGCCTTTGCGGTCTCTATTGCCGCAACTATGGGGATCGCCTTCTCGGCCAACCTGTTCACGCTGTTTCTCTTCTATGAGCTGTTGACCCTTGCCACCTACCCGCTGGTCACCCATGCCGGCACCCCGGAGGCGAAGCGGAGCGGGCGGATCTATCTCGGTATTCTGTTGGGTACATCCATCGGCCTCTTCCTGCTGGGGATCTTGATCACCTGGTTTCTCACCG
>JAJRTU010000273.1 GCA_024278135.1 Gammaproteobacteria bacterium | reverse complement strand
AGACCGAAGACAAGAAGCATGATGGATATCATGACCATGGACGATATCTCCGTCGGCATGATCGGTGTTGACGTCATCAGGTGTGGCTTTCCCCTGACTACAGCATAGACCCGTTCCTGGAATGGCCAGATAACATAAAGTGAAGCGATCAGCAGGCCATTGATGAATAACATGGTGCCACGCGAGTATTGCTCGAGAAGATATGACAGAACGCGGCTGAACAACACCAGACCGGTGACAATGCCGAGACCAAAGGGCAGCAGGATTGAAAACTTGAAGTAACCGATGGCACTGAAGATATAGCTGTACTTGTTCAGCAACAACAGGATAAAGGAACCGGAAATTCCTGGCAATATCATCGCACAAATGGCGAGTGCGCCGGACAGAAATACGAACCAGGCGGTTTCCGGCGTCTGCGTGGGTACCAGGTTGAATACAATTAAGCCCAGTATCATACCCGGCAGAATGACCAGAGTGTCCCTGACTTTCAGCCCTCCCATTTCTTTTACCAGCACGAAGATGGAGCCCATAATCAAACCAAAAAACAGGCCGTATATCTGCTCCGGATATTCAAGTAACAATTCCGGCAAGGGAATAACCCGGGTAAAGAACAACAGAGCAGCCAGCATACCGATGCCGAGAGGAATGAGAAAATGCAAATGGGGTCTGGAAAAGGCGGTCTTAATGTCGATGCGTACCAGAGCATGCAGCCATTGTCTGTCAAAAGATTTGATTGCGGCAATGAGTTCTGCGTAGATACCAAGAATAAAAGCCATGGTGCCGCCACTGACACCGGGAACGACATCGGCCGCTCCCATGCAAAATCCCTTTGCCGCCAGCAATACCTTTTTCTTCATGACAATATTGCCACGGCTTACTGGTGATAAGGCTGACTTAATTCGTGTACAGCGTCGACTAGAACAGCAACATTATCCGGGTTTATCCCGGGGTGAATGCCATGTCCCAGATTAAAAATATGACCACTGCCTGCCCCGTAGGATGCCAGTACTTTCGCCACTTCATTACGAATCACTTCCGGGTTTGAATACAGTACAGCGGTATCCAGATTGCCCTGAATGGCAACGCCATCTTTCAGTTGCCTGCGGGCCGCACCGATATCCATGGTCCAGTCAAGTCCAATGGCATCACTTCCTGCTGTTGCAATGGCATCCAGCCACAGACCGCCTCCTTTGGTAAATAATATGCTGGGAATCTTATTGCCGTCGGCATCCCGGTCCAGCCCGTCAATAATCTGCTGCATATAATCCAGCGAGAACTCTCTGTAGCTGGACTGCGCCAGAGCCCCGCCCCAGGAATCAAAAATCATCACTACCTGTACACCTGCCGCTATTTGCGCATTTAGATATTCGGTGATCGATTTCGCCAGCAGCGCCAGCAGACGATGCAGGTTTGCCGGTTCTTCATAAAGCATGCCCTTGGCCAGACTGAACTCCTTGCTTGATCGACCTTCCACCATGTAAGTGGCAATGGTCCAGGGGCTGCCAGCGAAACCGATGAGGGGGACCGAACCGTCCAGTTCCCTGCGGATCAGACGTACAGCATCCATCACATAGCGCAAATCCGTTTCCGGATCGGGTACCGTCAATTTTTCAATGTCGGCTTTACTGCGGACCGGCCTGGCAAACTGCGGTCCCTGTTTTTCAACGATACTCAAGCCCAGACCCATGGCATCGGGGATGGTAAGAATATCGGAAAACAGGATTGCCGCATCCAGAGCGAATCGCGCCAACGGTTGCAAGGTCACTTCGCAGGCCAGCTCCGGCGTCTTGCACAAGGTAATAAAATCACCTGCCTTTTCCCGCGTGGCCCGATATTCAGGCAAATAACGTCCCGCCTGACGCATGATCCACACCGGCGTCATATCCACTGATTGACGCAACAGGGCGCGAATCAAGCGATCATTTTTCAGTTCAGAACTCATAAAGATAACAAATTGATTTGATTAGGGAAATAATACCTGAAAACCACTGTTTATTCACTCTCGATTAAGCCAGTCGATACTGACAGACGCGCAACAACCACCGATAAAAAGCCAATACCCCCAAGCGCATTGCAAATGTGTACACTACCGCCATGCGTGGACATGGTCACAGTACAGCAAACAACACCTGGTCGGGAGACTGGACGGCGATAAAAAGCCTTGTCCCCTATTTTATGGAATTCAGGGGGCGGGTATTTCTGGCCATGCTTTTTTTAATCCTGGCCAAGCTGGCGAATGTCATGATCCCCTTTGCCATGAAACACATCGTTGACGCACTGGATGCCAGTCAAGCCCAGGTCGTCGTTGTGCCGATACTGTTTTTGATGATGTATGGCGCACTGAGACTGGGGACTATTTTATTCGGTGAGATCCGCGATACCATCTTTGGTCGTGTCACCGAACGGGCCATGCACCGCATCGGCCTGAAGTTATTCAAACATCTGCATGCACTGGATCTGGACTTTCATCTATCGAGACGTACCGGCGGTCTGGCCCGGGATATCGAGCGCGGCACCACCGGCATCAGTTTTCTGATGCGCTTTATGTTGTTCAATATTATTCCCACACTGCTGGAAATCTCCCTCATTACCGTCATTCTTCTGGTCAACTACAGCGTCTGGTATGCCCTCATCATCGTTGTTGCCGTTGCTGTCTATATTGCCTATTCCGTCGTCCTGACTGAATGGCGTACCCATATCGTGCGGCATATGAATGAGATGGATAACCAGACCAATACTCGCGCCGTAGACAGTCTGCTCAATTTCGAAACAGTCAAGTATTTCGGTAACGAAGCCTATGAAGCCAGGCAATACGATGAAAACCTGACAGGCTGGGAAAACGCCCGCGCCAGGAACAGACTATCCATGGCAGCACTGAACTCCGGTCAGGCTTTTGTCATAGCCGGCTCCATCACGGCAATAATGACGCTGGCGGCCTATGATGTCAGTACCGGTGTCATGACCCTGGGGGATCTGGTGCTGGTCAATGCCTATATGTTGCAATTATTCATTCCGCTCAATTTCCTCGGTTTTGTCTATCGTGAAATCAAACGCGCACTGGCGGATATTGAACACCTGTTTTCACTGTTGGACAAAGAGGCTGTCGTCAAGGATAAAGCCACGGCGACGGAACTGGTGCTTGATGGTGGCGAAGTACGATTCGAACATGTCGATTTTGCCTATAAGCAAGACCGGCAAATTCTGACAGACGTGTCCTTTACCATCCCGGCGGGGAAAAAGATTGCTGTGGTAGGCCCAAGTGGTGCAGGAAAATCGACCCTCGCCCGCCTGCTGTTTCGCTTTTACGATGTGAACGGTGGCCGTATCACGATTAACAATCAGGATATTCGCGATGTGACCCAACACAGCCTGCGTGCGGCAATCGGTGTCGTGCCGCAGGATACGGTACTGTTCAATAACAACATCTATTACAACATTGCCTATGGCCGACCGGAGGCAAGCAGGGAGGAAATAGAGCAGGCAACACGTCTTGCCCATCTGGATCAGTTTATAAAGCAACTCCCGCAGGGCTACGATACCCTGGTAGGGGAACGTGGCCTGAAAGTATCCGGGGGCGAGAAACAGCGAATTGCTATTGCCAGGATGTTACTGAAAAACCCCGGCATCATGATCTTTGATGAGGCCACTTCGTCGCTGGACTCCGGCTCCGAGCAGGCCATACTGGCGGCGCTGAGCGAGGTGGCGGAAAGTAATACGACGCTGGTGATCGCCCACCGCCTGTCTACCATTGTGGATGCGGACCATATTGTTGTACTGGATCAGGGCCGTGTTGTGGAGCAGGGTACACATGCAATGTTGCTGGAAAAACAGGGCATATATGCCAGCCTGTGGGAGCTGCAACAACGTGAAGCGGAAGCACCCGGTGAACTCCTGAGTGAGCAGAATATTCCCTTGCAGGAGTCCGTACCACAAAGCGAACAGAGTACGCTTATATAACACCTGTCTGTTCCCGGAATTCTGCCGGCAGACCTGCCGGGATCGTCACTCGGTCACTCCACGCTTTCAATAACCTGACTGGACCAGATCAATGCCTCGAGACATAATCGATGTATTATTTCTGAATGCAAATCAGCAAATGTGATGTCATTGATACTGCCCGCTTCAAAGGCAAGACTACATGACAGGGCCTCACCCATCTCACCCTCTCTGTCAATCAGGGCGGTAGATATCTCCGCAGACAGTGGCAACTGTTGCAATACTTCCCGCATTGGATGATCCAGCAGTGCCTCCAGTATTGAAAAAAGCCCCACAATAAAATAGGCGGCGGGATCTGATTTGCCTGATTTCTCAGCAAGCAACTCACATACTTTTGCACGTGTCAGACCGGCCAGAATAAGTTCCGCAGGTTTATCGCTGGCACCGGCCATAATCAACAGCGACGCCCATGTTCGCAGTGCGTCCAGGCCCAGATAAGTAGCCGCTTCCTGAATGCTGGT
>JAJRTU010000272.1 GCA_024278135.1 Gammaproteobacteria bacterium | reverse complement strand
TTTGTTCATCTTCATCAAGCAGGGTCTTTTGTGGCAACAATCTTGTCCCTGCCGGTCGCGGGTAAACCACACAGCGTTGATCAATGTGCATGTAAGACCAGCTGCGAAACAGGCCGAGCGGCCAGGTCGATGAGATTTTTATCCGCCCGGGCACAAGATAGCCGCGTTTGGCTGTCGTCAGGCAAAAATCAAGTCTTTGTAATGTGTGTGCGGCGATATCGACTGAAACTCGGGCTGCCGGGCCGTTTGGTTGCCGGCGACGAAAGCGTTTGACCGGCTGTGTTTGCAGATCGATGGCCGGTCGCACCGGCCCCGGTCTGTTATCCAGCAGCAGGGGGAAACAGGCCTGTTGCCCGGCAAACACGGGCGCTGCCGGCGCGGCGCTGATGATCAGGCCGCGTAAATTACTGTAGCTGTGGAGCATGCCAACCATAAACAGCCCGCCCAGCAGAAAAGTGAGCGCGTAGGCCAGGCTGTTGCTGTAATTGACCGCGCCCAGCAGCATAACCAGCAGGTTCAGCGCAAAGATCAGGCCATAGCGTGACAGAAAAATATATACCCGTTGGCGCTTGTGCAGGTGAGCTGCCGTCGATGAACGAGATCCGGCCGCAGGCAGGCGTTCCAGTACCACGCTGTTGCTCATTGCAGCAGGCGCGTCAGGGGATGGGGACCTGCCTGATCAGCGTGTCGGCCGCCGCATCGCCGACGTTTACCGTCGACTCCTGAGCCAGTCGCAGGCGATGACCGATGATGCTGGGCAACACGGCCTGTATGTCCTCGGGCAGGACATGCTCATGGCCATGTAACAACGACCAGGCCTGGGCACAATGCAGAATGGCCAGACCGGAGCGTGGGGAAAGTCCGCCCAGGTAGTCGGGGCTTGCTCTGCTGAAGTCGAGCAGATTTTGCAGGTAATCCAGCAGGGCGTCAGCAACATAGACGGATTTCACCTGGGCCTGGATGTCCCGTAATTTGGCGGCAGTGATCACTGCTGAAGTCTCTGCAAGCAGTTCACGCCGATCCCGGCCTTTCAACAATTCCCGTTCCGCCTTGCCATCGGGGTAGCCCAGTTGCAGCCGCATCATAAAGCGATCCAGTTGCGATTCCGGCAAGGGGAAGGTGCCGACCTGATTGGAAGGGTTTTGTGTGGCAATCACAAAAAACGGTTCGGGCAGGGCCCGTGTTTCCCCTTCAATTGTGACCTGCTGTTCTTCCATTGCCTCAAGCAGGGCGCTTTGCGCGCGCGGCGTGGCACGATTCACTTCGTCAGCCAGAACCACCTGCGTAAAGATGGGACCCGGATGAAAACTGAACGACTCAGACTCGCGGTTGTAAACCGACACACCCAGGATATCCGCCGGCAACAGATCACTGGTGAACTGGATACGCTGTAAACTCAGACCGAGCAGGCGGGCGAGGACATTGGCCAGCGTGGTTTTGCCGACACCCGGCTGATCCTCTATTAACAAATGCCCCTGTGCGAGCATGCAACTCAGGGCCAGACGAATGGTCCCCTCCTTGCCCAGGATGATCCGATTTGCAGCGAGAATGACTTTCTCGAATGCTTCCTGTACCCCGGGGGCTGAAATATTATCCTGAGAGGCTGTCATAGCATTATCGATGAAGTATGTAATCAAAAAGGCCGCAGGCAGACAGGGCTTTTTATTCCCCGGCCAGCGTCATGTTTTCAATCAGGATCGAGCCGGTGCGGATATTGCCGCGGGCGTCAACATCATTCCCCACCGCCACTATTTGCCTGTACATTTCCAGCAGGTTACCGGCAATGGTGATTTCCTCCACCGGATACTGGCGCTCCCCGTTTTCCACCCAGAAGCCGGAGGCGCCGCGGGAGTAATCGCCGGTCACCTGATTTACGCCAAAGCCGATCATATCAGTCACCAGTAATCCCGTATGCATGGATTTGACCAGGGCGTCGAGATCCTGTGTTCCGGGCGCGACAAACAGATTGTGTACGCCGCCGGCATTCCCTGTCGGGGTCAGCTTCAGTTTGCGGGCCGAGTAGGCACTGAGAAGATAGGTGTGCAAGACCCCGTCCCTGACAATGTCCTGCCGGCGGGTGGCCATACCATCAGCATCAAAGGGCGCACTACCCATGCCTTTCGGCACCCGGGGGTCCTCATATACATGAATATGTTCAGCAAAAATTTGCTGCTCTATTTTGTCCAGCATAAAGCTGGCCTTGCGGTACAGAGCGCCACCGGATATCGCGTTGACAAGGGCCGAGAACAGGCTGCTCGCCACCGGTGCTTCAAACAGGACCGGCACCTGGCGGGTGCTTAACTTTTTTGCCCGGAGTCTGGCCAGCGTACGTTCAGCGGCCTTTCTGCCGATAGTCTGTATATCTTCCAGGTCTGTTGCGTCTCGTGCCTTGCTGTACCAGCCATCACGCTGCATCCCGCCCTCATCAGCGATGACCGTGCAATCAATGACATGGCTGGACCAGTCCCAGCCGCCGCTGAAACCATGGGAATTACCATAAGCGTGCCGGCCTGTATAGGAATTCACAAGCGTGCCATCTGCATTGCTGATACGCTTATCACAATGACGTGCTACGGACTCACATTCGATAGCGAGTTCCGTTGCCTGAACCGGGGTTATTTCCCAGGGGTGGTACAAATCCAGTTCTGGTATGTCCCTGGCCAGATATTCCGGTGCAATCAGTCCGGCATACTCATCAGCACTGGCATTTTTGGCTATGGTACAGGCGGCGTGTACGGAGTCCTTTATGGCCTGCCTGCTGAAATCCGTGCTGCTGGCGCTGCCTTTACGTTGTCCCATGAATACCGTGACCCCCAATCCCTTGTCACGCTGGTGCTCAATGATCTCCAGCTCACCCATGCGGACCGTGACCGACAGTCCCTCGCCGATGCCGATATCCGCTTCTGCAGCGGTAGCGCCTTCACTGCGGGCACACTCGAGCACTTGCTGAATAATCTCTTCCAGGTTTGAACCTGAGTCCATTATGTCTGTTTTCACTACGCTTAATCTCAATTACCAAAAGGCCATTCTATCATCCTTATGCTGTCCGGCGCTTTCCTGAAATAATTTTGCCATCGAGGACGCAGTATCAAGCATGGCTCGAAACAGGAAACAGATATTCCCGGGCTGAAGTCAGAGGTATTCAAGTATGATCCGAAATTTCAGACACATTCTGGTAAAATCCCGTCAATGGATGTGTCCTCGGTATTAGATCCCCTGAATGAAGCCCAGCGCGAGGCCGTGGCTGCGCCGACCGGTAATATTCTGTTACTGGCGGGTGCCGGCAGTGGCAAGACGCGGGTGCTGGTGCATCGTATTGCCTGGTATATCGAGACCAGTCAATGCAGCCCCTATGGCATCTTGGCGGTAACCTTCACCAACAAGGCCGCTGCCGAGATGCGGGCGAGGATCGAAAGCCTGTTGCAAAGGCCCCTCGGCGGCATGTGGGCCGGCACCTTCCATGGTATCGCTCATCGTCTGCTGCGGGCACATTGGCAGGAGGCGGGTTTGCCGGAGACCTTCCAGATCCTCGACAGCGATGATCAGTACCGCACCGTGCGCCGGGTGATTCGTGCCCTGCAACTGGATGAGTCACAGTATTCGCCACGCGAAGCGCAGTGGTTTATCAACGGCCGCAAGGACGAAGGCCTGCGGCCCCGACATCTGGAAGATAACGGCGATCCGCAGATGGCGCAGATGATTCATATCTATCAGAGTTACGAACAGACCTGCGCCCGCAGTGGTCTGGTGGATTTTGCCGAATTATTGCTGCGCGCCCATGAACTGTTCCGCGATCAGGCATCCGTGCTGGAAATATACCGACAACGTTTTCGTCATGTGCTGGTCGATGAGTTTCAGGACACCAATGCCCTGCAGTATGCCTGGTTGCGTCTGCTGGTCGGAGACAGCGGCGCCCTGTTTGCTGTCGGCGACGACGATCAATCGGTTTATGGCTGGCGGGGTGCGCGCATTGAGAACATGCAGCAGTTTCAAAAGGATTTGCCTGATACCCGTTTGATGAAGCTCGAGCAAAATTATCGTTCCACGGCCAACATCCTCAAGGCGGCCAACACGCTGATAATGAATAACGATTCACGTCTGGGTAAAGATCTGTGGACCGAGGGGGAAGACGGCGAAAAAATCAGCCTGTATTCCGCTTATAACGAACATGATGAAGCACGTTATGTGGTTGAATCCATCCGGGCGGCAAAGCAGGGATCGCTGCAATATGACGACAATGCAGTGCTGTACAGGGTCAGTGCCCAGTCCCGGGTGCTGGAAGAGATCCTGATGCAGGCCAATATCCCCTACCGTGTCTATGGCGGCATGCGTTTTTATGAGCGGGCGGAGATAAAGGACGTCCTGGCCTATGTACGGTTGGCGGGTTTTCGTGATGATGATGCCTCGTTCGAACGCATCGTGAATACCCCCACTCGTGGTATTGGTCAGCGTACGCTGGAAGCACTGCGTCTGCAGGCCAGACGCGATAATACCACGCTGTGGCAGGCGGCCGGACAGATACTGACGGACAAGTCACTAGCGGCGCGGGCGCTCGGCGCACTGGAGAAATTTTTGAAACTGATCCATTTTATCGGCACGGAAATCCAGACCCTGCCGTTGGATGAAGCCGTGGATACTGTGATCAAGCACTCCGGGCTGGTGGAACATTTCCGCAAGGAAAAAGGTGAGAAAGGTCTGGCGCGCATCGAAAATATGGAAGAATTGGTCAGCGCCGCACGCGAATTCGAAAATAACCGGGAAGCCCATGGAGATCTTGAACCGATGCCGGCCTTTCTTTCCCATGCTGCCCTGGAGGCCGGCGATACCCAGGCGGATGCCTACAGTGAATGCGTACACCTGATGACTTTGCATTCCGCCAAAGGACTGGAGTTTCCCTGTGTCTATCTGGTCGGCATGGAGGAAGGCCTGTTCCCCCATCAACGCAGTGTTGATGAGCTTAGCCAGCTGGAGGAAGAGCGCCGCCTTTGCTATGTCGGTATCACGCGTGCGAAGCAGTTTCTGACATTGACCTTTGCCCAGCACCGTAGACTGCACGGTGCAGATTATTATCCGCAGCCCTCACGTTTCATCGGCGAAATACCCTCGGCATTGATCAACGAGGTGCGTCTGGGTGGTGCCGGTGTCAGTCAGGCCTTTTTCAGCCGCAGTTATGAGGCCCTGGAGGAGGAAGGTGATTTCTCACTGGGTCAGCGGGTTGTGCATAATCGTTTTGGCGAAGGTGTGGTGTTGAACCTGGAAGGCAGCGGCAGTCATGCCCGGGTGCAGGTACATTTCGAAGAGGCAGGTAGTAAATGGCTGGTGCTGGCCTATGCAGGGTTACACGTGGCCGGTTAGATCCGCACAATTTATCTGACAATATGAGAGAACATCAACCATGATTATGCGTCATCTGATATTCGTATTTCTATGCATTGGGCTGAGTGGCTGCGGTGGGCCGGGGTCGGAGTCAACTGGCGGGACAGCCGCTGTTGACAGTAATAAAGTCTATCGCTGGAAAATGGTAACCACCTGGCCGGCCAACTTCCCGGTCTTTCAGGAGGGGGCTGAAAAGTTCGCTGATGATGTACGCATCATGAGTCGTGGTCGGCTGGACATACAGGTTTTTGCCGGCGGCGAGCTGGTGCCGGCGTTGCAGGTCTTTGATGCGGTGTCTCAGGGCTCGGTGGAGATGGGACATGGTTCACCCTATTACTGGGCGGGCAAGGTGCCCGAGGCACAGTTTTTCTCCACTGTGCCTTTTGGCATGACTGTCAGAGGCATGCAGGCCTGGCTGAATCAAGGGGGCGGCCTGGCGCTTTGGCGGGAAATATATCAGCCCTTCAATATCTATCCCTTCCCCATGGGCAATACCGGTATACAGATGGGCGGCTGGTTTAACAAAAAAATTGACTCTGTGGCCGACCTGCAAGGATTACGGATGCGCATCCCCGGACTGGGCGGGAAGGTATTGAAAAAGGCCGGTGGCAACCCGGTGCTGATGTCCGGCGGCGAAATTTACACGGCATTGGAGCGCGGCATCATTGACGCCACTGAGTGGGTGGGCCCCTTTCATGATCTGCGACTGGGACTCAACAGAGCGGCACGCTATTACTACTACCCCGGTTGGCATGAGCCTGGGACGGAGTTTGAATTGATGGTGAATACGCGCCACTGGCAGGCCTTGCCGGACGATTTGAAAAAGATCGTCGAAACGGCGGCGGCGGCAAATTCAGAATGGATTTATACGGCGATGGAGTACCACAACAGTCAGGCCTTACGGGATTTGGAGACCAAACGTAATGTAGAAGTATTGGAGTTCCCGGCCGAGGTGCTGGCGGAACTGAGAAGGTTGACGACGGAAACCTTGAATGAAGAAGCCGAAAAAAATCCGAATTTTAAACGTGTTTATGATCAATACCGGGCGTTTCAAGACGCTTACGCACAATGGAGCGAGATGACGGAAGGGGCCTATCAACGCAGCAAGGAGGATAAATTGTAAAGCGATACTGTCGCCCCTCCTGCGCACAGACAAAAAAGAAGGTCTTGCCTCCTTTTTCATCAAAGACCCGTCATTTACTCGGCATTGGTTACCATGTAGTCGACGGCTGCTTTTACTTCATCATCGCTTAACGAGGCGTTGCCGCCTTTCGGCGGCATCGGTATGCCGCTGGCGCCAGTGAATCCTTTTAGTGCATGTTCATATAGCACGTCCTTGCCCTGTGCAATCCTGTCCGCCCAGGCG
>JAJRTU010000271.1 GCA_024278135.1 Gammaproteobacteria bacterium | reverse complement strand
TCAAATAACAATCAATCGGCCTGGATGAAATGAAAAGCACAGAGTTTGTTTCCATCCATGTCACGGAAGTATCCACCATAAAATTCACCGTCACCGCGGGGACCCGGCGCACCTTCATCCTGACTGCCCAGGGCCAGTGCCTTCTTGTGTAGAGAATCGACTTTATCAGTGGAATCCATATAAAGAGAGACCATGACACCATTCCCGACGGTGGCCGGCTGTTCATCGAAAGGTCTGATAATACATAACATCGGTGCTGTCGGAGAAGTCCCCCAGGCGATAAACCTGTCATTTTCCATCAGCCGGCCGGCACCGATTTCCGCTAACAATTCATCATAAAAAGCGGCTGCTTTTTCAACATCATTTGACCCCAGAGTGACATAACCAATCATTGTTTTTCTCCTGTTGAATATTACAAATGAATAACACTTTATCGATACCAGACTGCAAATAAAAGTTCTTAAGCGGCATGGCTGCCCATCATACTTATATGGACGTATTCACAGCGTGTCCGCTTTTGTTCAGGCGGATGTACGGAAATTCAGCACTTCCGTTTTGCCTGAGACCGCCGGCGACGACTAAAGTTCGCGCCTGCCGGCGATGGCGTGTGACATGGTGCTGCTGTCAACATATTCCAGTTCGCCACCCATGGGAACACCATGCGCAATGCGGCTTACCCGCAGATTTTTTTTATGTACCATCTCACTGATGAAATGGGCGGTTGCTTCACCTTCCACCGTTGTCCCCGTCGCCAGAATCACCTCTCCCACTTCACCCTCGGCCAGTAGTTGCTCGAGTGTATCCAGCCCCAAATCTTCCGGACCAATGCCATCCAGTGGCGACAGATGTCCCATTAAAACAAAATACAGTCCACGAAAGCCGGACTCCTCCACCACGTAAACATCGGCAGGGCTTTCCACAATACAAAGCAGTGAGTTATCGCGTTTACTGCTTTGACAGAGCGCACAAATCCTGTCTTCGCTGAAGGTGCGGCAACGCTCGCAGTGACCGATATTGTCCACGGCGTCGAGCAGGGCGCGGGACAACTTGCGCGCACCATCCCGATTTCGTTGCAGCAGATGATAGGTAATACGTTGTGCTGATTTCCTGCCTATGCCCGGCATGCAGCGCAGGGCCTCGACCAGTTCCAGCAAAAGCGGTGACGCTGACATCTGTTAACAAATCAAAGATTGATTGCCGCTCATGATCGAATCAGGAAAAAGGCAATTTCATACCCGCCGGTAAATCCAGACCGGCAGTCAGACTGGACATCTTCTCCTGAGATAACTTTTCCACCCGTCGGTTGGCATCATTGACCGCCGCCGCGATCAGGTCTTCCAGCATCTCCCTGTCATCGTTCATCAGCCCGGGATCAATTTCAACCCGCTTCACATCATGTCGACCTGTCATGACCACCTTGACCATACCGGCACCGGACTCGCCTCTGACTTCAGCATTGGCGATTTCCTCCTGTGTCTTCTGCAGGTTTTCCTGTACCTGCTGGGCCTGTTTCATAATATTGCCGATTCCACCTTTCATACGTATGTTCTCTCAAATTTATACAGATATTTACAGAGGCCTGATTGAATCTTTATCTACAACCGCATCAAACATTTGTTCCATGGCCTGCACATTCGGATCTTCAAGTATTGATTGCTCCGCCGCCTGCTGATTTTCGCGTTCCAGTCTGAGACGTTTCTGCGCCGGCGTCTCCACCTGTGTTTCCTCTACGCTGATCACGAGTTTCACCTCGGCACCAAAACGGGTTTTTATGGCTTTTTGCAGTTTATCCTTTTGCGTTGTCTTTAACAGATGTTCCTGTGCCGGTATCAAACTTAAATGTACCACATTGCCGCTATGTTCTTTCAGACTGCAATGACCGGCGAATTCTTTCACCATGCCCACCAGTGCCATTTCATCAATGATTTTCTGCCAGTCACCCGGTGTCAAGCGGCCCACCGAACCGGAGATGACAGTCTGGGCGGCATTCTTCGTTGTATCGGAAGTTGCTGTCGGTACATCAATACGGTCTGTCAGCGTATCGGTGTCCTGCCAGCCCGGTTTTACCTGGCTGGCATCACCGCCATTGCCCGGATGACCTGAAGTTGTCGCCCGTCTGCCGGCAAGATCGGATTGATCTGTTCCGCCGTGCAGAGGACGGAAGGCCAGCATCCGAATCATGGTCATTTCGAAGCCGGAACGCGGATCGGCTGCCATCATCAGATCACGTCGACCATTCAGGCCGATTTGATAATACAGTTGTACATCCTCCTTGCTGATTTTCGCTGCCATGGCGGCATGCTTCGGCTCCACAAGATCGGTATTTGCGGGTAATACCTGACTCACGGCGATGCCTTGCAGATACGATAACAACTCCATCAGAATGGCATCATAGTCCGGTGCATGTTCCGCCATATTTTCAATGCATTGCAACAAGGCCTGTGCATCACCTTCGATCAAGGCTTCCAGCAGGCCACTCAGCTCCGTACTGTCTATGGTACCGAGCATCTCCCGCAACTGCGCTTCTCTCAAGATACCGTTACCATAGGAAATCGCCTGATCCAGCAGGCTCAGGGCATCACGCATGCTGCCATCCGCAGCGACAGCCAGCAGCCGAATCGACTCCTCATCCGTCTCCACTGCTTCCTTGTCCAGCGTTATTTTCAGCTGAGTGGCTATTTGTTCCCGCGTCAGGTGTTTGAGATTGAATTGCAGACAGCGAGACAGGATGGTAATGGGAAGTTTCTTCGGTTCCGTGGTGGCCAGCAGAAATTTGACATGT
>JAJRTU010000270.1 GCA_024278135.1 Gammaproteobacteria bacterium | reverse complement strand
GGCGGAATGGGCCCCGGCCCCGGCGACAGCCAGGCCAGCATATTGTTGCCTGCTCCTCCGTAATGCTCAATCTCTATATCGCCGCCCAGGGAAGCCAGCAGCATGTCAGCGGTTTTCAGGTTATTTGGGGTATTTTTACCTACTTCGGCAAATCCTGAGCCGAACGGCGCGGCTGTGGGGAAGGGGATATCCAGGATCTGGATATTGGATCCAAGGATTTTGAGATTAAGTTTGGCTCTGCTGTTGCCGAACTCAAAGCCACCGCCAACACCGGTTTTAAAACACTTCTTCAAAGGCGATACTCCGATGCAGGCCTTGGCCCAGACATACAACTGGATAGCCAGTTCCACGAACAGGCCGGTGGTGTCGGCACTGGACCAGTTGGCATATTGTCCGGCTTTAATTTTCCCGCTGTTGGGCAACACAAAGCGCAGTTCACTGCCCCCTTTGCGTTGCAGGGACAGATCGAAATGTAAATCAAATTCGAAGCCGAACTCAACTGAGGCCACACCGATGCCGATTTTGAAACTCTTTTTAACATTGAGATCGACAGGAAACCCGGGTGGACGCAGCTCCCAGCCGCGGGCCATGGTAAAGGGGTCGCGTGAGTCCCGTATCAGAGCCGAGAGTCTTGCATAGCCACTGTTCTGATCACCGAATTTATCTACATTAATCTTGCTTTGGCTCATATAACCGGTGGCGAACTGATCGCCGGGCAGATTCGGCAGGACACCATAGGTGGCAAGGTGCGCGATCAGCGAAATAATACCGAAATCAGAAATTTTGGTACCCGGCGGGCCATTTTCAGCCAGTACATCATCCAGCACCCCGACGGCGGAAATGACGCTGACGGTGTGATAACCAAACTGGGAATAACCGTATATTTTATTGATGTTATGAAAAACCAGCGTGGCGACATTCGCCAGTTTGTTCATGGCGGTCACGGCACTTTGTCCGGCACCTCGCCAGGGGCTTGTTATCGCTGTCACGACCGGCGTTGAATTCCCCAATGTCAGTGGTGACAGGAAAAGTTTATCGTAAGTATCAAGATAATCAGCAAAGGATTTGAAATGATAGGCCCAGGAAGCCAGTCCGACAAATTGACCGATGGCCACCTCATTGGCAACGATGGCGCGATTCATATAGGAGGCAAAATTCAGATCGCGCGCTTCGACCGTGGACATGCTGTAGGCCGCGGCATCGGCGGCATTTTGCAGTTGCATCTTGTTGTTGGTGAGCTTGCCCGCCTTGAACATGGCGAACGTGGAAACCAGTAAAATAGCGGCAAACAAGATCACAAACACGGCCGCCTGGCCGTGTTGCTTTCCAATTGATCCGGGTTTATATTTTGCCAATGACACTATCCTGTGGGCCGCATACCATCAGCAGGAGATACTTTAGAGGCTAAAGTACACCATAAAAACTGATAAGACTGCAGTTGAACACATCAGCTGCCTGCTGATGTGTTCATGTTAGGATAAAATTGGGACTCTTCCTGATTTACTTTTCATTATCACTTTCAGTGAAGGTTTCCATGTCACGAGTTTCGGTGATCCTCTTGTCGGCGGTAACCTTGGCTGCTGTTGAATCCTTACCTGTCAATTCTTCCGTTACCGTGCCTATTGTCGCCTTAAGTCCGTCGCCGAAAAAGGTAAAGGCTCCGATGCCGGCAATAGCGATTAACGCGATAATGATAATGTATTCGGTCATGCCCTGGCCAAGTTGTTTGAACTGTTTTCTCATCTGAATTCTCCATACCGGATTGAAGGTAGAATCTAGCAACTTCTACTCTAATTATGGCTCTGTATACCCCCTAAATCAATAAATATGAACCCGATTGTGACAGGATCCCAAATTGATTATGACGTGATGCCCTCCCTAAATCAATAAGATATGGGGCTGATTGCGACGGCAATTCCCTTACCAGCCGGTCGGCGCTTGAAATCCGGAGTATTGGCCTCACATAAGGTATCTGTATTCATCGATATAATTATTTTTAAGAACGGGAACAAAGACTTATGAGCGTTGAAACAAACAAAGAAACCCTGGGGTTTCAAACTGAAGTGCAACAATTGCTGGATTTGATGATCCATTCGCTATACAGCAACAAAGAGATCTTTCTGCGTGAGCTGATTTCCAACGCCTCGGATGCCGCGGACAAGCTCCGCTTTGAGGCTCTGACCGATGACAGTCTGTTTGAAGATGATCCGGATCTGAAAATCCGTGTTGAATACAACAAGGAGCAGAAGACCATCACTGTGCTGGATAACGGTATCGGGATGTCTCGTGAAGAGATCATCGACAATTTAGGCACTATCGCCAAATCTGGCACCCGGCAATTTTTTGAATCGCTGACCGGCGATCAAAACAAGGACAGCCAGCTAATCGGTCAATTCGGTGTCGGTTTCTATTCCTCCTTTATTGTTGCTGAAAAGCTTGAAGTGACCAGTCGGCGTGCCGGTCTTTCCCGGGAGGAAGGGGTACGCTGGATTTCCGAGGGCAAGAATGACTACAGTCTGGAGACGGTGGATCGTCCCAAACGTGGTACGAAAATCGTATTACATCTGCGGGATGAAGCGGAAGAATTTTTGAATGGCCACAGACTGCGTGCCATTATCAACAAGTATTCCGATCACATTTCCATTCCCATTGTTATGGACAAGGAAGGTGAAGATGAAAAGGGTGAGGAGACGGTCAACAGTGCCACTGCGCTTTGGAAGCGCAGTAAAAAAGATATCAAGGATGAAGAATATGATGAATTTTATAAGCATGTCGGCCACGACTTCGAAGCCCCGCTGGCGCATGTTCACAATAAAGTCGAAGGCAAGCTGGAATATACCAGTCTTTTATACATTCCGGCCCGCGCACCTTTTGATCTGTGGGACCGGGAGAAACGCCACGGGATAAAACTCTATGTCAGACGTGTATTTGTCATGGATGATGCAGAACAACTGATGCCGGCTTATTTGCGCTTCGTTAAAGGTATTGTGGATTCTGATGATTTACCCCTGAATATTTCCCGCGAGATATTACAGCGCAACAGGACCATCGATTCCATCCGATCCGGTTGTACCAGAAAGGTGCTGGACCTGCTGGCCGATATGGCGCTGAAGGATGCAGAAAAATATGCCGTTTTCTGGAAGGAATTCGGCCGCGTACTGAAGGAAGGTGTCATTGAAGTCACCGACAAGCAGGAAGACCTGGCCAGGTTGTTTCGCTTCGCTTCCACTTATGATGACAAGGAGGAGCAGGCTGTCTCTCTTGAGGATTACGTTGCCCGTATGCCTGAGGGACAAAAGGCCATCTATTATATTACTGCCGACAGTTTTTCCACGGCCAAAAACAGCCCCCATCTGGAGATCTTCCGTGACAAGGGCATTGAAGTGCTGTTATTAAGCGATCCCATCGATGAGTGGCTGACCACGCACCTGAATGAATTCGATGGCAAGCCCTTGAGTTCCGTCAACAAAGGTGAACTGGATCTGGATGGAAATGAGGGGGAAAGTGAGGACGAGGACAAGAAAAAGGAGGGGGAAAAGCTCGAAAAAGAATACCAGGACATTGTTAAACGTATCAAGGAAATACTCGATGAAAAAGTCAAGGATGTGCGTATAACAGATCGACTGACGACCTCGCCTGCCTGTCTGGTGGCGGACGAACATGACATGGGCCGGCATCTGGAACAGATCCTGGCGGCATCGGGCCAGTCTATGCCGGGCAGCAAGCCGATACTTGAGATCAACCCGAAACACCTGATCCTGCGCAGACTCAAAGATGAGCAGGATGAAGACCGTTTCAGGGACTGGTCGAATATTATTTTCGATCAGGCATTGCTGAGCGAAGGCGGCAAACTGGACGATCCCGCGGCTTTCGTACACAGACTGAACGACATGTTTGTGGAGTTATCGACGGAAAAGCAGGCGGACTGATACAGCCGCCTGTATTTTTATCCGGTAAATCGACTAGAATGGAGACTGGAATCCCCTAAAAGAAAAGATCAATAATTTAAATATGGAGATCTCGAAAGTTGATTTTTCCAGCCTGTTAAAGGAGCTGACCGATATCGGTGTAGCCTTGTCGGCTGAAAAAGATCACGGACGCCTGCTGGAAATGATCTTGATGAAGGCCATGGAAGTGACCCGGGCCGATGGCGGTTCGCTCTATACCCGCACGGAAGACAACCATTTAAAGTTCGAAATCATGTTGACCGAATCTCTGGGTGTACACAAGGGTGGCACCAGCGATGAGACCATCGACTTTCAACCCATCTCTCTGTACAAGGAAGACGGTACACCCAATGATCACATGGTCGCTGCCTGGGCGGCCATCAGCGGTGAAACAATCAATATTGAAGATGCTTATACCAGCGAGAAATTCGATTTCTCCGGTACCCGCAAGTTTGATGAGAAGACCGGCTATCGTTCCAAATCATTTCTGACCGTGCCGATGACCAATCATGAAAACGAGCTCACCGGTGTTCTGCAATTGATCAATGCCCAGGACGAGGACAGCGGAAGCGTCATCCCGTTTTCCGAATTTGATCAACAGGTCGTTGAGTCACTGAGTTCCCAGGCGGCAGTCACCATCACCAATCGCAGTTTGATTGATGCACAAAAGCAATTGTTCGATGCATTGATTCAGCTGATCGCCAACGCCATTGATGAGAAGTCGCCCTATACGGCAGGACACTGTCGTCGGGTCCCGGTGTTGACCAATATGCTGGCGGATGCAGCCTGCGCCATGGAAAGCGGGCCCCTGAAAGATTTCCAAATGACGGATGTAGAGAAATATGAACTGGAAGTGGCGGCCTGGTTGCATGATTGCGGCAAGATCACCACGCCGGAATATGTGGTGGACAAGGGAACCAAACTGGAAACCATTTTTGATCGTATTCATCTGGTGGATGCCCGTTTCGAGATATTGAAGCGTGATGCCGAGATTGAGGCCTTGCGTCGTCTGGCAGGACAGACTGCTGTTGACAGTGTGCTGGAAAAGGACAGTGTTTATCAACAGAGATTAAAGTGGATTGAGGACAGTCGGGAATTTATCGGCAGGTGTAATATTGGTGGTGAAACGATTACCCCGGAACAAACGGCCAGGATCGAACAGATTGCCGGAGAACGCTGGTGGGCGCCTTCCGGGCGGGAGGAAAGATTGCTCTGCGACGAGGAAATACAAAACCTGAAGATCGGTCGTGGTACTTTGTCGGTGCGGGAACGGGAGATTATCAATAACCATGTCAGTGTCACCATCAAGATGCTGGAATCTTTACCTTATCCAAAACACCTCCGTCGAGTGCCGGAGTATGCGGGCGGTCACCATGAGAGAATGGACGGGACCGGATATCCCAATCGTTTGACCGGCAGTGAGATGTCCCTGCAGGCACGTATGGTGGCTATTGCCGATGTCTTTGAGGCGCTTACCGCCAGTGACAGACCCTATAAAAAAGCCATGCCTTTATCACAGTCCCTGATGATTCTGGGGCAAATGAAAGTGGATGGGCATATCGATGCTGATCTGTTTGATTTATTCGTGCACGATCAGATCTATCTGAAGTACGCGCATAAACATCTGGATGATAAGCAGATTGATAATGTTGATCTGACAAGAATCCCGGGTTATCAGGCACTGCACTGAGGTTTTCGTTTTTCCGGTGAATTCTTCCATTGCCGCCAATACACCTTATCAATTTATCCTCTGGGCCGAGCAGTGTTTTGAACAGGCGAATTTGTGTTACGGACATGGTACTGATAATGCCGGTGACGAAGCCGCTTATCTTGTCCTGCGTGCGCTGGATTTGTCGTTTGACTGCGATGAAGTACAACTCAATCAGACCCTGAACGAGGAAACCAGAGATTATCTGGCGGCCCTGGTGAGATGCCGGATAGAACAACGAGAGCCGGTTGCCTACCTGCTCGGCGAGGCCTGGTTTTGTGGCTTGCCGTTTTATGTGGATAAGAGGGTGCTGGTGCCCCGTTCACCCATAGCAGAATTAATCCGCGAACAGTTCTCACCCTGGGCAGTGGCTGCCGGGGTAAGCCGCATACTTGATATAGGCACAGGTAGCGGCTGCATCGCCATAGCGTCTGCTCTTGCCTTTCCCGATGCCCGCGTGGATGCGGTGGATATCAGTGCGGATGCGCTGGCGGTGGCCGATGAAAACAGCCGACGTTATGCTGTCAGCGACCGGTTGCGACTGATCAGATCGGATCTATACGAAAATCTGCAGGAACAACGCTACGACATCATTATCGCCAATCCGCCCTACGTCAACGCAGAAGAGTTGGCCGCCTTACCGGCCGAATTTCACCACGAACCGATATTGGGTCTGGCAGCAGGCGAAGACGGCCTGGATATCGTTCGGCAGATATTGAAACAAAGCAGAGACCATCTTAATCAAACGGGTATTCTGATTGTGGAAGTCGGGAACAGTCAGGAGGCGCTGCTTGCAGCCTTCCCGCAGTTGCCTTTTTTATGGCTGGAATTTGAATACGGCGGTCATGGCGTATTCCTGTTAACTGCTGAACAACTCGAGCAAGACGGTAATGGGGTCGGAGTCATTTGATAATACGAATCATTAGTCCCCTTTAAGGCTGCACAGAAAAGGGGAAGCAAAGCTTCCCCTTTTCATATTACAAATGAATTGTTGCGCTTGTCAGCTGCGGCGTCTGCGAAAACCCAGACCCAGCAGGCCCGCACCCAACAACAACATTGTCGACGGTTCAGGTGTATCAACAACCGGGACAGGACAATTGGTACCTGTACCTGCGTTGAAACAGCCCCATGAAGGATAGACCTGATCTACATCAGGAGCGGTATTGGTATCAAGAACGGCGCTGACGAACAAATTTGTGTTTATATCCACGCCGGTCAAGTTAAGTGTGTACGTGCCTATTTCCGACTCAAACGTACCATTAACATAGTCCAGGCCACCCCAGGCCCAGGTGGAACCGGACAGGCCACCCGTCGCTGATGTACCGTTATCTTCGATGACAACACTGCCGGCAGGGTTGGTAGCAACAATGGGATCACCGGTCACGATATCCCAGTAGTAGCCTAAACCCGCGTTCATGTTGACCGCGAATACGTCCCAGAGACCGATATTTCCCGGCGCCGGTGTCGTACCGTCATTGTATGAATCCCAGCTGTAAGCCTGTACATCAAAGACGACCTTGTACGATGAGTAGCCGGAGATGGTGGTTCCACCGCCATAGACACCCGATGTCTGGGTACCGCTTTCAGGATCGCCAAAATCATCAAAGCCCACGAGCACTTCCCAATCGGTACCCGCGCCACCTGAAATATCTGTGGCCACGGCACCTGTACCGCCACTGGTAACCCACGTCGTACTCAGCAGGCTGAAACCACCGCCGTTATCGCCGTATATCTGAATCGCGTTTGCATTGATTGAGATCATACAAAAAGCCAGAGCGCCGGCGCATTTCAGAAAGTTCTTTATACAAGTCATTATCCCATCCTCCGGGTTTTTCTATTTAATTCGACTACAATCGCTCTAGCAATAACAATACCATGCTGTTTCCCCATTAAAAACAAAGAGTTAGAATGGCGTGCTTATCAGTAGACAAAAAATTGTAAAAGTTTCCGACAGTGCCAAACAGGCCGACAAGTTAATTTCTTTTAATTTCAATCAGTTATGATTTTACATGTCACAATAAAACTGTAATAAATTCCGACAATGTCAGTGACTGCTCCGCTGCACAAAACTTATCGGGATTATCATTGTTGTGTCGCTAATTTATCAATTAGAATCAATAGCTTGCGCTTAATCTTCTGTTCGGTGCCGGGGAAGGAGAACAACATTCAAAGGATAAAGCCCTCTTTTGGGCGCGTTCAGTAGCGGATCAAAACAGCATTTCTACAAACATTTTTCGGGTTTTTGCATCCAGGTCACTATTGGTTATGAATTCGACATGGGCCTCAAGTTTGTTGTCATCAATATTTTCTTTGTTCAATTCAATGCCCCACATCAAGTTGATCCGGTTGGGTAGAAATGAATAACGCACATCGATAATGATATCCGGGTTTTGTGTACTCAGGGCGAGGAAATTATTGGAAAACCGGCGGAACCGTTCGATATCTTTTGCTTGTTGGCTATTGGCAGGCAGCCACGGGAAGTCACGTTTCACATTCAGTTTCCGGATCGATGTACCGGGAATATATTCGGTGTTCCACAAAAGTTTCACCGCATCAACATAATAACGATCGTTATATTCATAAATGATTTTCCACACATGGCGATTGGCAAAGCTGGGTTTTACCCGCATTCTTTCCGCCTGATGATGGCGCTGCTGCACCAGCGTGTAAGCCGCCTTCTCCGCACGATGGTGCTGGATCACACCGACACTGAGAAAGACAAGTGCGTAAGCAAAAGCAAGTCGTGCATAGCGAACATGTTGACGAAAAACTGCCAGCAAGATTAAAAAGGCAACAGGCAAGGTAAACAGTGGATCGACAACAGAGACAATATTCCATGCGACGCGCACATCAGAAAAAGGCCAGTACAGCTGGGTGCCATAAGATGTGCAACTGTCCAGCAGGGCGTGTGTGGCGTAGCCTAAAAACGAAAAAAGAGTTATCTCGGGGAAAGATATGTTCGTTTTGACGGATCTTGATATTCTCCCTGCTGCAACCACGATGAGATGAAAAACCAGTGCACACAACAGCGCGCCGACAGGAATAAAAACAAGTGAGTGAGTGAACTGGCGATGATATTCCAGAAATAACAGGGGATCATCAGGCGAACGTATTAACACGTCAAGATCAGCAGACATGCCTGCAAGTGCACCAATCAGCAGAGCACTTAACTGTTTCGATTTATCATTGGCAAATGATTGCGATAAGCTGGCACCAAAACATGCCTGTGATACAGGGTCCATAATTTCCAGATAGAATGATTGACTTGTTGATATCTGTTACAGCCAAAAGTGACAGCGTCTGATATTTTTTCACGAACGTAAAGAAAAACCTGATCAAAAAACATTCAATTGCAGAAAAGTGACGATACGGCATTGAACAGGCGTAATGATTTTAAATCTGATCGGATGACGAAATCCTGTTCGGACAGGTCACCGGCAAACAGGCAAAGTAACAACAGGAAGAAATTATTTCAAACTCACCAAGAAGATTTTTTCATTAGGAGATAGAATATACTCCCATGTCAGGCAACAGTTTCGGAAAATTATTTACAGTCACTACCAGTGGTGAAAGTCACGGCAGCGGATATTTATGCATTGTTGACGGTTGCCCGCCAGGTTTGGAACTGTCCGAGGCAGATCTGCAACATGATCTGGATCGGCGCAAACCCGGGAAATCACGCCATGTCACTCAACGCAGGGAATCCGATACGGTCCGGATCATGTCCGGTGTATTCGAAGGCAGGACCACCGGTACGCCCATTGGCTTGCTGATTGAAAATGAAGATCAGCGTTCCCGGGATTATACAAAAATAAAAAATGTTTTTCGTCCCGGTCATGCCGATTATACCTATCAGCAAAAATACGGTTTGCGCGATTATCGTGGCGGTGGCAGAGCCTCCGCTCGAGAGACCTGTATGCGGGTGGCAGCGGGCGCCATCGCGAAAAAATACCTGTACAGGCATTGTCGCCTGAAAATACGCGGGTATCTGGCACAACTCGGCCCGATCAAGCTGGCTGTCGAGGACTGGGACGCCGTGGAGCAGAACCCCTTCTTTTGCGCCGATGCCGGGAAAGTGGCTGAACTGGAAGCGTATATGGACAAGCTGCGCAAGCAGGGCGACTCTGTCGGCGCGCGGGTCAATGTGGTGGCGGAGAACGTGCCGGTGGGACTGGGGGAGCCGGTGTTTGATCGTCTTGATGCCGATATTGCCGGGGCGATGATGAGTATCAACGCGGTCAAGGCGGTGGAGATCGGTGCCGGTTTTGCCTGTGTCGAACAAAAAGGCAGTGAACATCGTGATGAAATGACGCCGCAGGGTTTTGTCAGCAATCATGCCGGGGGCTGTCTGGGAGGGATATCCAGTGCTCAGGATCTGCTGGTCAGCATCGGGCTGAAACCCACCTCCAGTATCCGTCTGCCCGGCAGAACCATCAATATGCAGGGAGAGGCCGATGAAGTGGTCACGACCGGGCGTCACGATCCCTGCGTGGGTATTCGCGCCACACCCATTGCCGAGGCGATGTTGGCGATTGTGTTGATGGATCATCTGTTGCGGCACCGGGGGCAGAACAGTGATGTGGCATCAGGTTTGTCGGCAATAGCGGCTCAGGCAAACGATTGAGGGTTCTGTCCTGTCAGGTACTGGTACCGCCCACCGTCAAATCATCGATAAGAATGGTGGGCTGGCCGACCCCGACCGGCACCGATTGTCCGTCCTTGCCACATGAACCGATGCCGGAGTCCAGTTCCATGTTATTCCCCACCATCGACACGCGTGTCAGTACATCCGGGCCGTTGCCGATAATGGTGGCGCCCTTGATCGGCGCGGTCAATTTACCCTTTTCAATAAGCCAGGCCTGGCTGGCGCTGAACACAAACTTGCCATTGGTAATATCCACCTGCCCCCCGCCAAACTGGGAGGCGTAAATGCCTTTCTCCACAGACGCGATTATCTCCTCCGGATCATAAGCACCATTGAGCATGTAGGTATTGGTCATGCGCGGCATCGGCAGGTGGGCATAAGATTCGCGCCGCCCATTACCTGTCGTCGGCATTCCCATCAGCCGGGCATTCAGCTTGTCCTGCATGTAGTTTTTAAGAATGCCATTTTCAATCAGGGTCGTGTATTCCGTGGGTACACCTTCATCGTCAACGCTGAGTGAGCCGCGGCGTTTGGCGATGGTGCCATCATCGACAACGGTGACGCCGGCGCTCGCCACGCGCTCGCCCATTCGACCGGAGAATGCCGAGGTGAGCTTGCGATTGAAATCGCCTTCCAGACCGTGACCGATGGCTTCGTGCAAGAGAATACCGGGCCAGCCGGGACCGAGTACGACGCTCATGCTGCCGGCGGGTGCCGGCTGCGCATCAAGGTTGCTTACGGCCTGAGTGATGGCATCATCGATATAGGAGGAAATCAATTCATCATTCTGAAAATACTCGTAGCCAAAGCGACCGCCGCCGCCGGCGCCGCCTTTTTCCAGCCTGCCTTTGTCTTCTACAATCACATTGATATTCAGTCTGACCAGGGGGCGCATGTCTGCGGCGTAAGTCCCGTCACTGGCCGCCACCAGAACAGCGGTATATGAACCGCTGAGTGCGGCAATCACCTGTTTCACTCTTGGGTCTTTCTTTCGGCAAAGCGCATCAATCTTTTTCAACAGGGCCACTTTTTCTTCAGAACCAATGGAATCCATCGGCGCATTGGGGACATAAAGTGAGGAAACCTCCTGTTGTCGCCAGGCCTGGAGTTTGCCATCACCACCGCTTTTGGCAATGGCGCGAGCCGCATCCGCGGCGTTGCTCAGTGCCGGCAGGACAATTTCGTCGGAATAGGCGAAGCCGGTTTTCTCGCCGCTGATGGCACGCACGCCGACGCCCTGGTCGATGCTGTGCGAGCCTTCACGGATGATGCTGTCTTCCATGACCCAGGATTCCGCCCGCGATGCCTCAAAGTACAGATCCGCAAGATCAATATCATGGACCATCAGTTTGTCCAGGGTCAACTGGATGTCGCTGGTGTCCAGACCGACGGGCTGTAACAGATGTTGTGTAGCTAATTCTAATGACTGACTCAATTTTTACCGGTCTCCATTATTCGAATGGCACATTATAAATAAAAATCCTCACCGCATGTGGAGGAGATATGAACATCGTCATGCTGGACTTGATCCGGCATCCAGTAAATTAATGCACTGCTGTAAGCAGACTTTATATTACATCAGTGCGGCAAACTTCTGGAAATGCACCCAAAAGGACTCAAACCCCCAGGATACGATGTTGAAGTACCGGAAAAGATGCGCGCAATTCTTCAAGGTGCGCCAGATCGAGATCGGCACAGGCAACTCCCGGCCCCTGCTCCAGTGACGCGAGTATATTACCCCAGGGATCGATAATCATACTGTGTCCCCAAGTACTCCGATTTTCCGTATTTTGCCCACCCTGATTCGAGGCTATCACATAGCAGAGGTTCTCCACGGCCCGGGCACACAGGAGCATCTGCCAATGGCGTTTGCCGGTGCTGTAGGTAAAAGCGGAGGGCACGGTGATGATAGTCGCTCCCTTGCCTGTCAGAGCGCGATAAAGCTCCGGAAAGCGTAGATCGTAGCAAATAGACAGACCCAATTTTGCGAAAGGCGTTTTCGCCACGACCACCTCGCGTCCGGGCACAATGGTGCTGGATTCGTTGTAGGATTCTTCTTTTTCCCTGTCCACACAGACATCAAACAGATGCATCTTGTCGTAACGTGCCACACATTCACCGGCAGGGTTATAGAGCAGGCAGCTACTGGCGACCCGCCCGGCGTCATCCGCCGTGCGCAGCGGAATCGAACCGGCCATCAGCCAGATATTGTGCTTGTTGGCCTCGTTGGCAAGCAGATCCTGTATCACGCCGGCACCAAAGTCTTCCGCGATATTCAGCTTGGCGGCTTCATCATCGCTGATAAGGGGGAAATACTCAGGCAGCACGGCAAATTCCGCACCTTCGGCGGCGGCCTGCCGAACAAGACTCCGGGCCTGTGACAGATTGCTGTCCACCTCGTTGGAGGAGACCATCTGTATTGTCGCTACGCGTACCATTGCTGGAGTATACGGTAGTCTTTGCTATCAGGGGACACCCATTAGCCAGCTTTCAATAATTAAAGATGCCTGAAATGCCATCTTGACGGGGGTTTGATGGTGCTGGATATTTGCGAATATTGCCTATATGCTTCTTACACATACGGGGTAGTACAATCGTCAGTCAGTTTCACCTGGCATAAAAGTGTTTATTTCTGAATCCTCACTTACTTCACATCGAATATCATTTCGGTGAATGGGTGTGTATCGCTGCCAACCGTCATAAGCAGTTGTATTTTGAGTTGTTGTTTGTTATCAGGCTTGATTTCATAAAGGAGGTTTAACAGATGCGTCACGTCATTATAGGTGCAGGTCCTGCTGGTGTTATAGCAGCAGAAACATTACGTAAAGTCGATCCGGCTTCCAGCATAACAATGATTGGCGATGAGCCTGAACCACCATATTCGCGTATGGCATTGCCTTATTTTTTGATTGATAAGATTGATGAAACAGGAACCTACTTACGAAAAGGATCATCGCACTACGGTAAGAAAGAAATCGATGTAATCAAAGATAGAGTGAGTTTGCTTGATTCAAAAGCAAAGACATTAAATCTTGAGCATCATGCCCCGTTTGCGTATGACAAACTATTGATAGCAACCGGTTCGCATCCTGTACGGCCTCCAATTGAAGGTATGGATTTACCTGGTATTCATTCTTGTTGGACTCTTGAAGATGGCAGAAGTATTGTGGAGAAAGCGAAACCAGGCGCCGATGTTGTTTTAATGGGTGCTGGTTTTATTGGTTGTATTATTTTGGAAGCGCTTGCTCTGCGTAAGGTGAATCTGACCGTCATTGAAATGGGTGACAGAATGGTACCTCGAATGATGGATCAAACTGCGGGAAATTTAATTAAAGACTGGTGTCTGGGGAAAGGTGTTTCTGTACATACATCAACGCGTGTTGAAGCCATGGAAAAAGGCAGTGGTAAAGCTTTAAAAGTGAAGCTGGATAATGGCGATGTGCTTGATGCAGATTTAGTTATTTCTGCAACGGGCGTTGCTGCAAACATTCAGTTTCTGGGTGGAAGTGAAGTGGATACGGATCTTGGTGTGCTGGTGAATGATCGACTGCAGTCAAATATTTCTGATATCTATGCTGCCGGTGATGTTTGTCAGGGCAAGGATTTTTCCACAGGTGAATACAGTGTACAGGCGATACAACCAACGGCTGCAGATCATGGTCGAATAGCAGCAATGAATATGGCGGGGAAAGACACGGTTCATCAAGGCTGCATCAATATGAATGTATTGGATACCATGGGTTTAATATCAAGTTCCTATGGCTTATGGATGGGTGTTGATGGCGGTGAGTCGGTTGAATTATGTGATAAGAATCGATATCGTTATTTGAACCTTCAATTTGAAGATGATGTCCTGGTTGGCGCGCAAGCATTAGGCTTGACGCAGCATGTCGGTGTTTTACGAGGATTGATTCAGACAAAATTGAATCTGGGTAAATGGAAAGATCACCTGTTAAAAGATCCAACACGGATTATGGAAGCTTATCTTGCTAATACACAGGCCATAGGGCATAACGCCGGGATGGTGTAAAAATGCACTTTCCCCGCTCTCACGAAAAAATCACTGGTTTTTGGTGATCTTTGTTGAAGTGTCAAATAGAATTACGTTTCTTTGATGCCAGCTTGAAATCCAAACCCATCTTCACTCTACTGCATAGATTGGAGCATTCCGGCAAACAACAGTAGTGGTAACTCACGGTATTGTTAATCCATAACAATGGAATAAGCGGGATGGAGCATGGCTGCGACTGTCACCTGCAGGGCAGATCCCGTATAATCTGGCGCTTTTCAGAAAGTCAGAAACTAAAGGTAGCAGTTTTGGAAACAGAATTCCCGAGAATCAAACGCCTGCCACCCTACGTTTTCAATATTGTCAACGAATTGAAAATGCAGCAGCGGCGCCGGGGCGAAGATATTATCGATTTTGGTATGGGTAATCCGGACCAGCCCGCGCCGCAGCATGTTATCGACAAGCTGGTGGAGGCATCCATGCGCAAGGATACCCACCGCTACTCCATGTCCAGAGGTATCCCCCGTCTGCGTCGTGCTATCTGTCGCTGGTACAAGAATCGTTACGATGTTGATCTGGATCCGGAGGCAGAGGCCATTGTCACATTGGGTTCGAAGGAGGGCCTGGCCCATCTGGCGATGGCGATTATGGATAAGGGGGATGCCGTGCTGGTGCCCAACCCGGCCTATCCTATTCATCCCTACGGTTTCATCCTCAGCGGTGCTGATGTCAGGCATGTGCCGATCGGTCCCGGTATTGATTTTTTTGCCGAACTGGAAAATGCGGTACGCAATGCCTGGCCACGGCCAAAACTGCTGCTGCTGAATTTTCCCAGCAATCCCACCGGGCAGTGCGTTGAGCTGGACTTCTTTAAAAAGGTGATCGACTTTGCCAGGGAACACGAGATTTGGGTGGTGCAGGATCTGGCCTATGCCGATATTGTGTTTGATGGCTACAAGGCGCCGTCCATTCTTCAGGTAAGCGGAGCCAAAGATGTGGCTGTGGAGTTTTTTTCCCTGTCCAAAAGTTACAATATGCCCGGTTGGCGGGTCGGTTTCATGGTGGGTAATCCGGTGCTGGTACACGCCCTGGCAAGACTGAAATCCTATCTGGACTACGGCATGTTTACACCGATACAGGTGGCCGCCATCACGGCACTGGAAGGCGATCAACAATGTGTCAGCGACATTGTCCGTATGTATCAGACCCGGCGCGACGTATTGTGTGATGGTCTGAACGCCAGTGGCTGGCGAGTGGAAAAGCCCCGGGCCACCATGTTTGTCTGGGCGCCCATACCGGAGTTTTACCGGGCTTTGGGTTCGCTGGAATTTTCGAAAAAATTACTGTTGGACGCTAAAGTCGCCGCCTCGCCCGGGGTTGGTTTCGGTGAGTACGGTGATCAATACCTGCGTTTTGCACTGATTGAAAACGAACATCGGACCCGGCAGGCGATACGGGGCATCAAGGCGATGTTCAAGAAGGATGGGGCACTGGTGAAACTGGCCGGTTGATTATTGGCAAATACAGCATAGACAAGACGATATGAATCCAATCAAAATAGGCCTGTTGGGGCTGGGTACGGTAGGCGGCGGCACCGTAAGCGTACTGACGCGTAATATTGACGAGATTACCCGGCGTGCGGGCAGGGAAATCGTCATCAGTCATGTTGCCGCCCTGGACTACGATGCCGATGCCATTGAAGGTCTGGACAGGATCGGCAGGATCACAGACGATGCTTTTGATGTGGTCAACGATCCGGAAGTCGAGATCATCATTGAATTAATAGGGGGTTACTCACCGGCCAGAGAACTGGTACTGAAAGCCATTGAAAACGGCAAGCATGTGGTCACCGCCAACAAGGCTCTGATCGCCCTGCACGGTAATGAAATTTTCAGCGCGGCACAGGCCAGGGGGGTTACTGTTGCTTTCGAGGCCGCCGTGGCCGGGGGCATTCCCATCATCAAGGCCATGCGCGAGGGACTGGCTGCCAACCAGATCCAGTGGGCAGCGGGCATTATTAACGGCACCGGTAATTTTATCCTGAGTGAAATGCGTGACCACGGCCGCGATTTTGATGATGTATTGAAAGAGGCACAGTCTCTCGGCTATGCCGAGACCGATCCGACTTTTGATGTGGAGGGCATTGATGCGGCCCACAAGCTCACCATCATCGGCTCTATTGCTTTCGGTATTCCCCTGCAGTTCGATAAAACCTATACCGAAGGTATTACCCACATCGAACAACTGGACGTCCGCTATGCCGGTGAACTGGGATATCGGATTAAACATCTTGGAATTACCAGAAAAACAGACAAAGGTATCGAGATGCGCGTACACCCGACACTGATCCCGGAGCGGCGTTTGATTGCCAACGTGGACGGCGTGATGAATGCGGTACTGGTATATGGCGACGCTGTCGGTCCGACACTTTACTATGGCGCTGGTGCGGGTGCACAACCTACCGCTTCGGCCGTGGTGGCCGATGTCGTTGATGTCGTGCGCGCGCTGACAAGCGATCCTGAAAATCGCGTGCCGCATCTGGCCTTCCAGCCGGACGCCATGTCCGACATTCCGGTCGTGGATATCGAAGACATAGAAACAGCTTATTATTTACGTTTATCAGCAGTGGATCGTCCCGGCGTCCTGGCAAATGTCACAGCGATACTGGGCCGCTCGAATATCAGTATCGAAGCGATTATCCAGAAGCAGGCCATCGACGGCAGTCCTCACGTTCCTGTGATCTTTCTGACCCAGCGGGTACAGGAGAAAAATATGAACGAGGCGATACGTCATATTGAGGCCCTGGATACGATCAGTGGTCAGGTCGCGCGTATACGCCTGGAAACACTGGCATAGCGCAGCGACGCATTCGAACCCATAAACCGGAACAACAGACAATGGCAATTTATACAGGACTCATTGATCATTACCGTGCTCGCCTGCCGATAGATGATGATATGCAGGTTATTTCCCTCGTTGAAGGTCGGACCGCCCTAATCCGGCTGAACAATATTCCGTTGATAATCGATAAGGGGATTGAATTGTACGTCAAGTTTGAGGGCCTCAACCCGACGGGTTCATTCAAGGACAGAGGGATGACCATGGCGGTGACGCGGGCGGTGTCCGAAGGTTCCCGGGCCATTATTTGCGCCTCCACCGGCAACACATCAGCATCTGCCGCGGCCTATGCGGCACGTGCCGGCATTACCGCCTTTGTACTCATTCCAGAGGGCAAGATTGCTCTCGGAAAACTGGCCCAGGCGATGATGAAAGGTGCAGTGGTGATCCAGATTGAAGGTAATTACGATGATGGTATGCGTCTGGTGAAAGAAGTCGCGGCAGAGGCGCCGGTGTCGATCGTGAATTCGATCAATCCCTATCGCCTGCAAGGGCAGAAAACAGCGGCTTTTGAGATCGTCGATGAACTGGGTCGGGCACCGGATTATCATTGTCTGCCGGTGGGAAATGCAGGCAATATCAGCGCCTACTGGATTGGCTACAGTGAATATGCCGGTGAAAAGACCCGGGTTCTTGCATTCGCTGAAGGCGAGTGTCCTTATAATTGTGAAAAACAAACAGACACAAGGCCAAAGATGCTGGGCTATCAGGCCAGTGGTGCCGCTCCTTTCCTGCGCGGGGCCTTCGTGGATGGACCGGAAACCGTGGCAACGGCCATACGTATCGGCCATCCACAGTCCTGGGATCTGGCCTGGCATGCCAGCAGGGAATCCGGTGGCTGGTTTGATGAGTTTTCGGATGAGGAGATTCTGGCAACACAGAAACTGCTGGCAGAGAAAGAGGGTATTTTTTGTGAACCTGCTTCGGCAATATCGCTGGCCGGGGCATTGCGTGATATCCGCAGCGGCAGGATTGAAAAACAAAGTTGTGTCACCTGCACTTTGACCGGTCACGGCCTGAAAGATCCGGATACCGCCATACAGCAAAGCAGCGCACCCGTGATTAAAACAGCGGCGAGTCTGGAGCAAGTCAAACGGGCGATACTGGACAATATAAGCTGAATGGAAGTGCTGACCCCCCGTACGTTGGCATGAACAGAACACGGGCACGCTGTATGCGGCGGCCTCCCTGCCCTTATCTGCTTATGCCGATGTTCAGGCTTATGGTCTCGCTTCAGGGACTTTTATTCAGGGCGTTTAAAAGTGATATTTCCCGTTTTTTAAAAACCTGATGTTGGCCACGGAGATCACTGAACCCATTAAGATCATTAACAGGTGATGCTGGATATCTCTTTATTCGTTCCCGGTCTGTTTGATGCCGAAATTGATCTCGCGGAAGACGGGCCCGGCGGATTGCCGACTCTGGAACTATTGCTGGCGCGTGGGCGTAAAACCGCTGCCAGCGATAGATCACATTATGCGGCTTTATGCCATTTGTTTGGTGATACCCCGGCCGATGATACAGATATTCCGGTGGCGGCTATCGGTCGTCTTATCGATGATGATAAACGACCTGAAGGTTACTGGATGCGGGCTGATCCCGTACATCTGCATGCTGGTCAAAAAAGTCTAAGCCTGCTGGACTCCAGTCGTTTTCCGCTCACACAACATGATGCCCTGGCACTGGCGGCCTGTGTCCGACAATCCTTCTCCGATCTGGGTTGGGTACTCGAAGTCCCCGTGCCAACACGCTGGTATGTACAGATGGATCGACGACCCTCCATCCGCACGGCGGAAATATACGAAGTTGCGGGTCGGGATATTCAGAAGTATATGCCCGGCGGTAAGGATGCCGGCAACTGGCATCGCCTGATGAATGAAATACAAATGCAGTTGCACAGTGCTGATATCAACCAGTTGCGGGTGGAGCGAGGTGAACTGCCAGTGAACAGTCTTTGGTTCTGGGGGACAGGTGCCTTGCCGGAATTGCAGCAGCGCCGTTGGTCGCGTGTCTTCAGTGATGATAATACCGCAATGGGCCTGTCCATGTTGTCGAACACCCCCTGTATGCCACTGCCGGAAATGGCCGAAGATATTTTCAGCTACGACAGCGAGAACGGGGACGTGCTGGTGGTGATATCCGGGTTTCAATCCACGATGACGCAAAGTCAACAGCGCCGACAACAACTCGAACAGTTTGAAAATAACTGGTGTAGATTATTACTGCAGAAAATGCGGGAGGGGAAACTACGTTCCCTGAAGATAATTTCCCGCCCATGGGAGTTTGAGATCCGCAAGACTTCCCTGATGAAATTCTGGAAGCAGGCAAAGACGCTTGATGCCTACATGGGTTAGCGCATTGTTCTCTTGATAAAAAAGACAATAATCCGGCGCCGGCAGAACAGGGTGCCCCTGTTGGCGGACAATATGCATCCCGTACTGCAAAGGGTGTACGCAGGACGAAATGTAAGCAGTGCGACGGAACTTGATTATTCTCTGCGTAACCTTCTTCCCTTCAGTTTACTCAGTAATATCGATAGTGCCGCCAGCCTGTTGCTGTCGGCCATAGAGCAGCAAAAGTGCATAGTGATTGTGGCTGACTACGATGCCGATGGCGCGACAGCCTGCGCTCTGGCCATGCGTGGTTTGAAAATATTGGGCGCGGCAGACGTGCAATTTATTGTGCCGGATCGTTTTGAACATGGTTATGGTCTCAGTCCGGAAATTGTTGAACTGGCGGCAGAGTTGAAACCGGATATTCTGCTGACCGTTGATAACGGGATTTCCAGTGTGGACGGTGTGGCTCTGGCACGCAGCAAGGCTATTGATGTATTGATTACCGATCATCATTTGCCAGGACCGGTGTTGCCGGAAGCCACCGTCATCGTCAATCCGAATTTGGCCGGGGACAAGTTTCCGAGTAAATCACTGGCGGGTGTCGGCGTGATGTTT
>JAJRTU010000017.1 GCA_024278135.1 Gammaproteobacteria bacterium | reverse complement strand
GGTTTCCGCGACACCGATACGAAATTCGTCGATACTCACCGGTTCGATATTCTGCCCATCTGCAGCGACCACTGTCATCGTCAGCCCGGGTATGCGCACATCGAACAAGGTCATGGCCGAGCCATTGATAAAACGCAGTCGCACCTTTTCGCCGGGTTTGAATAATCCGGTCCAGGCATCCGCCGGGGTCTGACCGTTCATCAGGAAAGTATAGGTGTAACCCGTGACATCGGATATATCGCGGTCGCTCATACGCATCCGGTTCCACATCGACCGTGCGTTCCAGGTTTGCGCAAGACCTTTATCACGAATATCGCGCCACAAATCTGTGGCCGTACGCTCGCGAAAATTATAATAATCGCTCTGTTTTTTCAGTTTGGCATAGACGTTGGCGGGGTCTTCATCCGTCCAGTCTGACAACACAAGCACATAGTCACGATCATAGCTGACCGGATCGGGCTCCCTGGGCTCGATGACGATGGCACCATACATGCCGGTTTGCTCCTGAAAACCGGAATGACTGTGATACCAGTAGGTACCATTTTGATTGACATCAAATTGAAAGACATAAGTCTCACCGGGTTTAATACCGGCGTAACTCAGTCCGGGCACACCGTCCATATTGCTGGGCAGGATGATACCGTGCCAGTGGATGGAACTGTCATGCGCCAGGTTATTGGTGACGCGTAAAGTCACTTGCTCACCTTCGCGCCAACGCAGGACTGGAGAGGGGACCGAGCCATTCACCGCCGTGGCAATACGGCTTTTACCGGTGAAGTTGACTTCCTGGTAGCCGATATTCAGATCGAAACTGTTGCCGCGCAACACCTGCGGGCGGATGTTCGAACCGGGCCCGGCGAGGACGCCCCTTGACATCATACCCATACCGGCAAGGGCACCGCCCGCCGCCACCCCTTGCACAAAGCGGCGACGGGATAATTTTACTTTGGCAGGTCTACTCAGTGTTTGTTCAGGGTTCATTTTTCATATCTCTTCAATACCAATAAATAAGCAGTCACTCAGGCTAGTGCCCGGCTGAATGTCCTTTGCTTTCATCCGACTTCTGGCCTTCGGCGTGTTTCCCGGCAGATTCCTGGTGAGCGGACATTTCCGCCCCGCCCCCGTCTTTACCCCAACGACCAAGCCCGAGATGGAAGTAGGCATGGACATAAGCCAGTACGTCCCAACGCTGATCTACACTTAATACGTTTTTAAACGGTATCATGGCCGAACCCATGGATTTAAACGGTTCCACGACGCCACCTTCACTCACACGCCAGAATAAATAGGCATCACCATCGCCCGGAGCCTTGTGAAAATGGCTGTTTAGATCAGCTGGCGGGTGTGACAGCGACGCTGCCAGTGGACCCGTCCCTCGGCCATCCTGGCCGTGGCATGAGGCACAATTTTGTTCATATATCTTTCCGCCGCGAGCTATCGCATCTACATCCGCCCAGCGATTGCTTTTTTTGTCGGCGTATGCGGCGGGCGGGGGCGTCCATACCTGATGGGCATGAGTTGCACCACCATCTGATGCACCATGTGAGGCAGCTGCAGGCATATCATGAGCGGGTTTGCTGTCATGTCCATGCCCGCCGTTGCCGTCTGCCACAACAATAAATGTTGCAGTGCTGCCCAACAGCAGCACACAGGTAAGTTGCTTTAATGAAAAGGTTTTTAATTTTTTTCTGTTCATGTTTTTTCCTGAGATCTAATATCATTCAATCAATTTATTCAAATTGAGAATAGCTTTACCGAAACTAAAGGTCGATGATTCGGCATAGCTGTCCGCAATTGGCATGACAGGAGAGTCGGTTTTTAATAATGGAGAATTGATGACAAAACCCGGCTTGTCTTCCCCTGTCTGTTGTTGCTGGTCTGGCACAAACCTGCTGGGCCGGCCAAAATTGTCAACAGTCGATCAAATCAGAAGTGTGCGATAACGAAGTGTGCCTTGCAAAGGTGATGGGGCGGAGGGATCGATAAACCCGGCAGTGTTTATCGCGGCGAACCACAACGGTATTGATTTTGTGTACCTCACCGGCAAGACCTGACTGTCTTTGGTCTTGTTATTGATGGATTGACTGAGATTGGTCTCTACATTCTCACATACATCGCAACAATCATGGTGATTGTTCTCATCGTATAACTCGTTGTTGTGATGTTCTTCAGCAAACCTGGCCATTTCGTGGCAGGGCAACTGAGCGGCGAGTATCGCCGTCTCCGGCAGTTGTGATATATCTCTATAAACCGTTGATACAGAAGAAATAATTTTATCTGTTTCTGCCGTGCTGTGCTGATGCCCTGCTGTAACTGCACCGGTGGTCTTATGCGGATACTGGGCGTAGGCCGACGGCACCGGCATTGTCATTAATAATATCAATGACAATCCAGCGAGCGTCAATCCAACTACACTATGTCGTGCGTAAAATTTCATAAGTATGAGTGTCCGGATAGCCCACCTTCAATAATCTGCTCAGGTAGACCCGATCAGCATAGACGAAGTTCATCCATAAATTCAAGCCCAATGTGAATAATTGCCGGCTTCAATAAAAGGGAGCGGGCCAAATATCTGAAAAGACTAGCCGAACCTGTCACTTGCCTCCTTTAACAATTGCCAGGCTTTCTCTACATGCCGCATTTCCGTTCGAGTCTGACCGATTGACATGCGAATAGTATACAAACCATTTAATTTCGTATGTGTCATATAGGCCTCACCGCTTTGATTGACTTCCGCCATAATAGATTCACTCACTTCATCCCCGTCTTTATGTCGAAAGCAAATTAAATTCAGGGGGTTGTCAACGACCAACTCGAATGCATCGCTGTCTATGACCCACTGTTTAAACTGCTGTGCCATATCAACATGTTGACGAATATGATATTGCAAACCCTCTACACCATAATGTCGAATCACAAACCACAGTTTCAGGGCGCGAAAACGTCGACCCAAAGGAATATGCCAATCGCGATAATCGAATACCGCGCCGGCATTCGTTGCCTCATTTTTTAAATATTCCGGCAGGATACTGAGGGCGTTAATCAAGGCCGACCGATCAGCCACATAAAATGCATTGCAATCAAAATTGGTGAACATCCACTTGTGCGGATTAAAGGTATAACTGTCGGCATCTTCGACACCCTCGTTGATAAAACGAAACTCCGGACAGATAGCTGCAGTCCCGGCCATGGCGGCATCCACATGCAGCCAAAGCCCGTACTTTTTTGTTACTCTGACCATTTCTGCAACAGGATCCAGTGCCAGCGATGACGTGGTGCCGACACAGGTACAGACAAAAAAAGGTATCAAACCGTCCGCTTTGTCCTTTTGTATCTGCGCGTCCAGTGCCTCAGGACGCATTCTGAAGTTCTCGTCAACATCAATGAGACGCAAATTCTCCGTGCCAATACCCGCAATCATGCAGCCCTTTTCGATGGAAGAATGTGCCTGAGCCGAGGTGTAGGCAATCAGCTTTCCGTTCCCCCCTTTTTTATTGACTTCGCCATTGCTCACCCGTTCCCGGGCCGCCAGCAAGGCACATAAAGTGGCATCAGAGGCGGAATGCTGAATGACACCACCACCTTCCGTATGCGACATGAATTTTTCCGGCAGACCCAGCATCTTCACCAACCAGTCCATAACATGAGTTTCCACTTCAGTACAGGCAGGACTGGTCGCCCACAACATGCCCTGGACACTGAGGCCGGCAGAAAGGATCTCGCCGAGAATGGCCGGCGCCGAACTGTTGCCGGGAAAGAAGGCGAAAAAACCGGGGGACTGCCAATGGGTAATACCCGGTAACACGATCTCCTGCACATCTTTCAACATAGCCTCAAAACTCTCACCCTGTCCAGGTGCACAAACCGGCAGTTGTTTACGAATATCTCCAGGTTTCACCTGTGACAATACCGGATACGATTCAATATTCTTCAAGTAGTCCACTACCCAGTCAACAGCGGCATGTCCATTCTGTCGAAATGTTTCCAGATCCATGTGATAACTTTCTTTGTTTTTCATAAATTTACCTGAATAAGCGCTATGATTTTTTACAATACTATAGCCATTATGAGATAACAAATTTACACCCTGCCCCAGGCAGTATCCATGCCTGCAGCGTTTACAGTTGATGGAAAAAACTCTGTAAAAATCTATGTTATTTGTTACACTGAGCGCATATCGAAAGATAGTTCGATTTTACCTAAGGGGTGGCCGCAAGGCCTGAGATTTCATAATGATAAACCCTGTGAACCTGATCCGGATAATGCCGGCGTAGGAATAGGACCACTGCAAAGTTACCGTTCTCTCCACCGTTCCGGGTCTCTTTTAGCAACACAGCTTTTGGAGACTGACTATGTATACCCGTTTATATCGCATCCTGCTGACAAGCCTCAGCCTGTGCACTTCTTTCACCCTTCATGCGAATGACACGCTGGAGGAAATCGTCGTCAGCGCCGGCTTTTACGACACCAAACTGATGCAAAGTGCAGGCAGTATCAGTGTGCTTGATGAACAGCTCATCCAGGACAGGGCGGCGCAGCATCTGGATCAAACCATTAATGTTCTGCCCAATGTCAACTTCTCCGGCGGGGGCTCACGTGCCCGCTTCGTGCAGATTCGCGGCGTCGGAGATCTGGAACAATTTGTCGACCCCAAGCATTTCCCTTCCGTCGGTATTACTATTGATGATATAGAAGTCGGCACCACCGCCACGGGTGCCGTATTAATGGATGTTGCACAGGTCGAGCTGCTGCGTGGACCACAGGGGACACAATTCGGTGCCAATGCGTTGGCCGGTATTATCAATATCCGCACGCACGATCCTTCTGAAACCTTTAACGGCCGCATTGAAGCAGGCTATGGCAATTTCAACAGCTGGCAGCTTGGCGCAAGCGTCAGCGGCCCCCTGTCTGATTCAGTCGGCGCCCGCCTGGCTGTGAAACAGAGTACAAGTGACGGATATTATAAAAACGACTTCCTTAATCGTGATGATACCAATGGTCGCGATGAGTTGTCCGTACGTGGTAAATTGCGCTGGACAGGTAACAACGGCGCTGAAATAAATCTTATTGCATCCTATGCTGATCTGGACGGGGGCTACGATGCCTTTTCACTCGACAATGTCCGTAGCACCTTGTCCGACAAGCCCGGTCACGACAGACAGGAAACCACGGCGCTGGCCCTGAAAAGCAGCTGGCCCGTTTTCAACAATGTAAATCTGGAAACTCTCATCAGCTGGCGTGACAGCAATGAAGATTATGCCTTTGACGAGGACTGGGTGTATTCAGGTTATTGCGACGGTGTACGTTGCGATCCCCTGTTTGAATTTTCCAGCAGCGATCGTCTGATACGCAATGGCGATGCACTGGCTGTCGATGTCCGCCTGAAATCCGATCCTGGAACCGTCAGCTGGGTGGCGGGGCTGTATGCACAAAAACGTAATGAAGATCTGGAACGTCAACGCTTCGGAATTTTCCTGAGTGATTATGAAACCCGACGTTATGCTCTGTACGGCCAGTTGAATTTCGAACCGGCAAATAACTGGCAGTTGACTGCGGGACTGCGTTACGAGCATTTTGAAGATAAATATAATGACAGCAATGCATTAATAAGCAACACCGGCGACGATTACTGGAGTGGCCGTTTAAGTTCGGAATATTTTCTCGGCAACAATACGCTTCTCTACGCAGTCCTGTCGCGTTCGGTCAAACCCGGCGGCGTCAACACCGAGACCAGTTCCAGTTTTGCCTTTATTAACCCCTCGTTTCAACCCTTCCTGTTGTCGCGCCGGCAATTCTCGGCAGAAACCTTGTTTAACAAGGAAATCGGTATCAAGGCACGCTACCTGGATGACAAGCTGACAATAAGACTGGCCCTCTTTCATATGAACCGCAGTAATGCGCAACTGGAAAGCTTCGTATATGACGCCTCCACTTTTATCTTCACCGGTTTTCTTGACAGCAACAGTGACGCGGAAAACTACGGTGCGGAGCTGGAAATCAATTATCAACTTGCAACGAACGCTGATGTTTTTGCCAATGTAGGCTACCTCGAAACCAATGTTGATGAACTGCGCGTATTTGATCTGGACAGCAATCAATTTCTTACTCGTGTGAACCGCGATCAGACGAAGGCCCCCAACTGGCAATACAATCTTGGTGTCAACCTCGATCTTGGCGAGAAATTACACGGGCGCTTTGAAGTCGAAGGACGCAGCAGCAGTTTTTTCGGTTACTATCATAATGGTAAAATTGGCAGTTATACGCTCACTCACGCCAGCATCGACTATCAGTTGGGCCGCTTCAATATACAGGGCTGGATTCGAAATATTTTTAATGTGAATTATCAAATACACGGTCTGTATTTCGCCAATGATCCGCGCGATGGGTTTTCCATCAATCGTTCCTACTATCAGTTTGGTGAACCCAGAGTGTATGGTATGAATATCAGTTACGCATTCTAAGTCCGCCGTGGAAAAGACAGGAGGAATCAGAAAATGAAAATAACTGTTGAAATAAGCATGTATCCGTTACGCGATGATTTTATTCCGCCGATTGATGCCCTGATTGAAAAACTTAACAGCTTCAAGGGTATGCAGGTAAAGACGTTCGCCACTGCAACCACGATTATCGGTGATTATGACTTTGTCATGGACGCATTGAAGGAAACGCTTGCCTGGAGCCATGTGCAGTTCGGCATGGCGGTCTTCGTCACCAAACTCATCCCGGGATATGATCCGGAATCCTGATGCCGGAAATATTTCAATTCGCCCAGTCACAGCTCAGCGCGCTTTCCATCTGGGAAGCCAGCGCCGTCCTGCTCGCCATCGCCTATTTGGTGCTGGCTGTACGCGAAAATATACTGTGTTGGTACTGCGCCCTGCTGAGTACCGCCATTTTTACCTTTTTGTTCTGGGATGTCAGTCTGCTGATGGAATCGGCACTGAACGTCTACTACATGATCATGGCGGTATACGGCTGGTATCAATGGAAATATGGCGGCAGCAACAACAGCGGTGTACTAATCAACAGCTTGAATGTCAGGCAGCACGCGCAGATTATTGCAGTCATTTTATCGTTCAGCGCGGTATCCGGTTATCTGCTGGCTCAATATACAGGCGCCGCCTGGCCCTATATTGACTCCTTTACCACCTGGGCCAGTGTAGCCACCACCGTAATGGTCGCGAAAAAAATCCTGGAAAACTGGTGGTACTGGTTTGTCATCGACAGCATATCGATTCCTCTCTATATTGACCGGGGAATGCATCTTACGGCGATATTGTTCATGGTCTACATCATCATTGTCATCTTCGGTTATCTGAGCTGGCGCCGGCGTAGGCTGGAGCAGAACTTCCTGGCCGCACATGCCTGAAGATCCTCTGCAACAGTGGCAGGACTGGAACCTGCCTTTCAGGGAAAAACCACAAGTGCTTCGCAGACTGCATGGCGGGTATACCAATCGGAGCTATCTGATTAAGGCGGACCAAAGTCTGTATGTACTCCGTTTCAATGCCGATAAACACAATATTTCCGGTGTTGATCGCCAACGCGAGCGGGACATCCTGGATGCTGCCGGTACGGCGGGCCTGGCACCGGCGGTAGTGTATTGCTCTATTGAGCAGAACATATTGATTAGTGAGTTCATCGACGGGCAACACTGGCCGATCTGCACACTGCATGATCCTGATAAATTATCACGGCTGCTCAATACCCTGCAGCACATTCATACACTTGATGTCAGCACCACGGCTTTCGATTACCGGCAACATGCGGAAAATTACTGGCAACAGCTCCAGGCCGGAAAGATCACTGTGCCTGACGAGCTCTGTCAGCAACGGGAAAAAATATTGCCGCTGCTGGCCGCCATTCCTGCTTCGACTGTTATCTGTCATCATGATCCCAACCCGAAAAACATCATCACACGTGCGGACAGACTTTATTGCCTCGACTGGGAATACGCCGCCCCGGGCTGGCCCGCGTTTGATTATGCCGCCCTGTCGGTGGAATGGAATATCCCTGTAAAAAAACTGGCACTGACGGAGGAAATCAATATCGATGATGTTGAAAAAGCGGTGGAGCTCTACATTTACCTTTGCAAACTATGGCAGTACCTGAACAAAAAGGTGCCGGAGTGATTTAATTTCAAGCAGTTGGCAATCTTGTTTGTTCGTCACCTGCTTGAAATTAAATCACTCCGGCCCCTTTCAGGGGCACTCTTCCAGATATTTTTTCGCATCCAGTGCCGCCATGCAGCCTGTTCCGGCGGAAGTGACGGCCTGGCGGTAAACGGGATCGGAGACGTCGCCTGCGGCGAATACGCCGGCAATGCTGGTTTGTGTGGCCAGGCCTTCACCACCTGAGCGGACTCGTATATACCCGTTTTCCATCTCCACCTGACCGGCAAAAATATCGGTGTTGGGCTTGTGGCCAATGGCAATGAACAGTCCGTGTACCGGGATTTCCCGTGTCTCGCCGGTCTTGACATGTTTCAAGCGGATCCCGTTGACGCCGGTATCATCGCCGAGTACTTCATCGAGCACATGGTCCCAGGCGATAGTGACATTGCCGTCATGCCCGGTTTTGGCAATGAGCTGATCGCTCAATATCTTTTCCGAACGAAACTGATCACGACGATGAATCACGGTGACATGTGAGGCCAGGTTTGCCAGATACAGGGCCTCTTCGACTGCGGTATTGCCGCCCCCCACAACAGCTACCGCCTTGCCCCGGTAAAAAAACCCGTCGCAGGTCGCACAGGCGGAAACGCCTTTCCCTTTAAACGCTTCTTCCGAGGGCAGACCCAGATACATGGCTGATGCGCCGGTGGCTATAATCAGGGCATCACAGCTGTATTCGCCGCTGTCCCCTGTCAGGCTGAAGGGCCGTGCGGATAAATCCACGGTGTGAATATGATCGTATATGAGTTCGGTGCCAAAACGTTCGGCGTGTTTTTGCATGCGCACCATCAGATCCGGGCCCTGCACGCCTTGGTAATCTCCGGGCCAGTTGTCAACATCAGTCGTCGTGGTCATCTGCCCGCCCACTTCGATGCCCGTGATGATAACCGGTTCCAGTCCGGCGCGGGCGGCATAGACGGCTGCGGTGTAACCGGCCGGGCCCGAGCCCAGTATGAGTAATTTGTGATGCATCAGATGTTTACCTGTTTTTGATTATTTTTGAAAAATTATAACAAAATATGATTTACATCACTTTGTTATCTTGGTTTCAACGCGGTAATACCCTCCGGGAAACCGGCCCACTCCTGCCCGCCCCTTGCTGCAAGGGATTTTCAATCAGGACTTCGATGCAGATAAATATGCTTCCGCCAGGCCACAGACCATGTCGACCAGCATCGGGGTCAACTCCTGTGCGGTTTCCGTTTCACGGCGGGTGTGTACCCAGCCCAGATAAGTCGTGCCACGGGCCATCAAAAACAGGGGCAAACAGGCCAGTTCTTCCTCTGCCAACGTCCGCCGCGTTCGATAGCCCTGAATATAGGCATCGTGAATGGCCTCATAGCAGGCGCTGCCCACATGAAAGAATAACGACGTGGCCATTTCGAACATATGCCAGCCAAAACCGGCATCATCAAAATCGATGAGGCGAACATGCCCGCCATCGACCAGCACGTTTTCCGGCACCATATCCGCGTGGATCAGGCTGTAGTTTTCTGCGGATTGACCATAGGCTGCCAAATCCTGCCGGAGACGGGGTCGTAGTCGACTGATCAGCTTACGTTCACCTGCGGACAGGGCTTCCAGCTCCCAGAACCGCCCCCAGAACGGTTGTTCCCCCGCCAGACCCTCCGCATCCCAGGCATGACGAGTGAAACCTTCCGGGATCTGCCAGCGGCTGGATTGATTGTGCACCGCAGCGGCCAATTCACCAATAGCACGAAAGTGCCGCGCCATCGTATCAGTATCGTCTTCCACCCCCTCTTCCACGCTGCCCAGTTGTTCTCCGTCGACCCAGGCAAACATGTCGATCTGTCTCTGCTCACCGGCGAGACCGGCATCGGCCGAGACAAACAAGCGGCTCGATGTCGCCGGAATCACCCGTGGTGTTTCAACACCGGCACCCGCCAGAGCCTGCATCCATTGCAATTCCGAACGCAGGGCATCATCTGAGTGGTAGCCGGCACGGTGAATCCTCAGTACCCGCTTCAGACCGTCGCGCGTTTCCACTTTGAATACCGCATTCTCGCGCATCTTTATCATACTCAGCGCAGCGTCCTGCAAACCCCACTCGGGCAACACCCGCTCGGCCAGTTGCCGATAACGTTCCGACTGTTGTGCCGGCGATAGTGTATAAAAGTCTGTCATAATTTTATTTCTTCACAGATGTGTAGCGAACGATCCCGCAGCAGGGCTGTGAGCTGTGAGCTGTCTGATGCCGGCCAGGCCAGGTTGTGAAATATTCCCCGGCGCCAATATCTGCTTCCCCACGCGTTCTGCTCCTGTTCAACCCCGATGCGCCTGATCGCCCGAGACCACTTTTCCCGACTGCAGCCCAAAACCGATTGTACGGGAAAATATCCTTGATCGTTATCCATTACCATGGGCAACAAAAACCGGATAATACCGCCATCCCCCACAAAATTGCATGCAACAGTAACACCTTGTGTTTATGAAAGAATTGTTTTCACGGATACAGCGCCAATGCATAATGATCACATTGAATTTACCCTCTATAATCGTCATTACTTTCGTATCATACTGAAGCCGCCGGATAGTGGGCACATGACACGTAAACCGAAATAAGATCATTACGGAAACGCTGATTAAGTACGTTCTCCGTCATAGCCCGAGGGCATGACAATATAATGTATATGAAGACATAATCAGATCTTCCTTGACAAGAGAATATCGGCATCAGGAGTCTATTTGTGACACAAAGAAATCACCGTAATCTTCCCCTGGTCTTTTCCTGTTCGGGGTGTTCGAATATTGCACAACTGGCGAATCAAATCGCTGTCGAACTGGATCGTGAACATATAGCGGAAATGTCCTGCATAGCAGGCATCGGCGGCGGCGTACAATCGATAGTCAAAAAAGCAAAGTCCAGTCAGCATATCATTTCACTGGATGGCTGCTCTTTGCATTGCGTAAAGAACTGCCTTGCGCTGCACGATATTGAGTCCACCCATCATTACACACTGACAAAATACGGCATTAAGAAAAAATACCACATGGATTTTTCACCTGAGGATGTCAGTGACATAAAACACAGAGTAGTGGAGGATATAAATAAAAACGGACACGTTTAACAGAACGACAAATTCAAAGCCGGCATCCAGTCCTTACAATAACTAGCCGGATACCGGCGTTCACCGGCAGCCTGCAGCCTGCCCCGGGGCATGATGGAGATCCTGCTTCATCAGAGCGCCCTTGAATACCGCACGATTACATACCGGCAAGCACATCATCCAGCGTGGACAACAGTTGATCCGCATTGTCGATGGAGAAAGGCAGAGGCGGACGCATCTTCAGGATATTGTCATAGACTCCGATTTTGCTCAGCAACACTCCCCGCTCC
>JAJRTU010000269.1 GCA_024278135.1 Gammaproteobacteria bacterium | reverse complement strand
TTCCCGGCAATCAACCCGACTCGGTGGGAGAGAAGCACCATGAAAAGAAATCTGGTGTATTACAAACATTGTAAAAGTGTGCTTCTCCAATCTCCCCTGTTTGCGGGACTGACGGAAGAACTGCTTGAGGATATGCTGTCGCTTTTTCGCCGTGATACCTGGCGACGGGGACTGCATCTGGATCCGGAGATTTTCCAGGAACGCTTTTATGTGTTGATCGACGGACGACTCGAAGTCATGCGTATTAACCCGGACAGCGGCAGGAGTATCACACTGCATGTGCTCGGTCCCGGCGATGGCATCGATATTGTTACCTTGCTGGATTCACAGCCCCATGAAGTGGCCCCCACAACGCTGGACGATGTCGCCCTGATATCGGTGTCCGTTATGGATGCCCGACAGTGGATGGAACAGCACCCGGAATTCAACCGCAAGTTTTTTCCCTACCTGGCCGGGCAGATGCGGAAAATGGAAGATCTGGCCTCCGATCTGGCCCTGCACGACACGATGACACGATTGGCCCGCCTCCTGTTACGCCATATTGCACCAGACCATCCCCAGTCTGCCGAAGGCAAGCATCATCGCCTCCAGCTGATTCATGACCTGCATGATGAATCCCTGGCACGTATGGTCGGGTCAGTGCGCCAGGTCGTCAACCGTCATCTCCAGCACTGGCGCAAGCAGGGTATCCTGCACAAGAACAAGTTCCACACGGAAATCGTTGAACTGGAGGCCCTGCAAGCCTATGCCGAAGACGTGCAGCCCCCGGCAATGAACAAAGACAGTACCTGCCGGAGATCATAAGCCGGCTGTATCGCTGTCAGCGCCGTTGACACAAGCTGTCACCTGAGTGACAGCGATATTCACCTCAATACTTCACGATATATCCCTGTTGCTGAATTTCGGGACGCTATCCGCTCAGGATAGTGGCCTCCACTTTGTGAGCAGGACGATGATCGAAAAACACGCGTGCGTTGCCGTCTCCCCGACCTGTCAAACCGTCGGGCAGTTAATCGATGAGCTGCAAAAAGCAGATATCGATCTACGGCTGGTTTCAATAGTTGGTCAGGGCTATCAGGGCAAGGAACACCCTGTTGGTTTCTACAGTGCCAAAAACCGTATTCTATACCACGGGCATCAGGATGTTTTCTGGAATGATTTATGGGAACGCTTAACGGGAGCCGCCTTTTTCTGGATTCCCGAATTCGGCCCGCTCGCCGCGGCCGGCCCCATTGTTGATTTACTGGTGAGAGGCCTGGAAGAAGTTGAAATCGCAGGAGGTTTCGATCTGCTTGGAAAAGCGCTGTTTAACCTGGGTGCTTCCAGAGATTGCATTACTGATTACCAAGAAACCATCAGTGCCAAGCAGTTTCTATTGATTGTGTCCGGCAAGCGGAACGCTACAGAGCGTGCCTGTACGGTTTTACATGACTGGACCCAACAGGTGACTTTCCATCGGGCCTGAGGTGTCGGACTCGGGGAATCATCTCTGTTCACCGTCATCCAGCGTGTTTCGAGGCCAAAACAGCTCGGACGTTTCCAGTTGTGCACCGTTGTCTGTCTCCCATGTAATTGTTGATCGTATATTGAACTGCTTTTAAAACATGGGATGCTGTGAGAGCATATCCTCTGCCGTGCCTGTACATCAGAGGTTTATCCAAAAGAAATTTTAAGGACAGTTTCTTTTAAAAGGCACACAGTGGTATACATGTCCACCATTCATAATACACAGCCTTTATACTAGTGGCAGGAGCCTGTTGTGAGTAAGAAAAATATCGTTCGACCTCTGCTGGTTCTGTTGGTAGCAGTCATCGTCGGCAGTGTTTGGTGGAATAGCGGTGTCCCTGATACCGGGCAAAGTCGCCACCTGATACTTTACGGCAATATCGATATTCGCGAAGCCGATTTGGCATTTAACAACGTCGAACACATTGATACGCTGCTGGTACAGGAAGGCGATCATGTACAAAAAGGCCAACTGCTGGCAACCTTACACAGCACCCGCATGGAAGCGGCAGTGGCAGCAGCCAATGCCGGAGTCGCTTCACGAAAAGCGGTACTGGCGCGCCTGATGACCGGCAGCCGACCGGAAGAAATTCGCCAGAACCGGGCCGATGTGGCGGCAGCCAAAGCGATACTGGATGATGCCAGAGCCAGTTACCAGCGCAAGAATGATTTGTTCCAGCGCAAGGTGGTATCCCGGCAGGAACTGGATGATGCCAGGGCAAATCTGGATACCGCAGGTGCACAATTGAAAGTCGCACAGGAAGCTTTGGCACTGGCCATCGAAGGACCGCGTGCGGAGGATATCGAAGAGGCCGGCGCTAACCTGAAAGCTGAAGAAGCGAAGCTGATGCTGGCTCAGGAGGTACTGAAGGATGCATCTTTATATGCGCCATCAGACGGGGTGATCAGAAACCGTATCCTGGAAGTCGGCAATATGGTGGCACCACAGACACCGGTATTCACGCTGGCCATGACCAACCCGGTCTGGGTGCGCAGCTACATCTCTGAATCCAGTCTGGGCAAAATCTCGCCTGGCATGACAGCTGAAGTGTCCACCGACAGCTTCCCGGGTAAAATCTATACGGGCTGGGTGGGTTTTATATCTCCGACTGCCGAGTTCACGCCAAAAAATGTAGAAACGCCCGAGTTACGCACCCGTCTCGTTTATCAATTGCGGGTTTATGTCTGCAACTCACAGGATGAATTACGCCTCGGCATGCCGGCCACAGTCAGTATCCCGCTGGACCAGCCAAAACCGACATCCGGCCATTCCACACCGGATTGTACGGAGCCGGACTAGCGTGTCCACTGAGACAGCGCTTGTATTTGAGCACGTCAGCATCAGCTTCGTCAGCGGGGGCCTGGCTGTGAAGGCCCTGGACCAGGTCGATATCCGGATACGACCCGGCAAGGTCACCGGCCTTATTGGTCCCGATGCAGCGGGCAAGACCACGCTGATGCGACTGGCGGCAGGCCTGTTGCTGCCTGATGTCGGCCGAATTGAAGTGCTGGGTATTGATGTCGTGCAACAACCGCTGCAAGTACAGTCATCGATCGGCTATATGCCCCAGCGCTTCGGGCTTTATGAAGACCTGAGTGTGCAGGAAAACCTCGACCTCTATGCTGATCTGCAGGGCCTGGCGAAAAATGATCGGGCGATACGTTATCAGGAATTGATGCACATGACCGGGCTGGCCCCTTTTACCGATCGTCTGGCCGGGCGATTATCCGGAGGCATGAAACAAAAACTCGGACTGGCCTGCACACTGTTACGGCCCCCGCGCCTGTTGTTGCTGGACGAACCCACTGTCGGCGTCGATCCGGTATCCCGGCGGGAACTGTGGTCCATCGTGTACCGACAGGTCAGACAACAGAACATGAGTGTATTGCTCAGTACGGCCTACCTCGATGAAGCTGAACGTTGTGATGAGGTCATTCTGCTGCATGAAGGCCGATGTCTGGGTCATAGCAGTCCACAGGGTTTCAGCCGGCCAATGCGCGGACGTACTTTTCATGTGACCACAACGATACTGGGCAAGCGCGCACTGCAGGGGCGTCTGAGTGTTGTCCCCGGCATCCTGGATGCCATCATTGAAGGAGAACAAGTGCGCATCGTCACTGACACCGCCGGACTGCCGGACCTGTCTGTCGTATCAGATGAAATTACTGATCTCCGGACAACAGCGGCCGAACCGATTTTCGAAGATGCTTTTATTGCCAGACTCAAGGGCGACAAAAGCCATCATATCCAAATTCCGTCGCCATCATCATTACCGGTACCGCTTGCTTCCAATGGTGATGCCGTCATCGAAGTCAAAAACCTGCAACGCCGCTTTGGCGATTTTTACGCTGTCAATGGCGTTAGCTTCGCTGTACAGCACGGCGAAATTTTTGGTTTGCTCGGTGCCAATGGCGCAGGAAAGACGACAACCTTTCGCATGTTATGCGGGTTATTGCCAATTTCGGCCGGGGAGGTGCGTGTTGCCGGTCTTGACCTGCATCACGCCGCCGCACGTGCACGCGGCCGCCTGGGTTATATGGCACAGCGTTTTTCACTGTATGCCGACATTACTGTATTGCAGAATCTACGGTTTTTCGCGAGTGCTTATGGTCTTGATCGCAGTAAAAGGAAGCAGCGTATTGCCTGGGCCCTGGACACCTTTGAACTGAATGAATTTAAAAATGCCGGGAGTGGAAACCTGCCACTGGGTTACAAACAGCGTCTGGCCATGGCGGCGGCACTGCTGCATGAACCGGATATC
>JAJRTU010000268.1 GCA_024278135.1 Gammaproteobacteria bacterium | reverse complement strand
TGTCCCCGCCGGCAAAGCCAGCAGAAAAAAGGGCAAGGTTGTCGCCGTTTGTACCAGCGCGATCATGAAGGACGAGTCGGTCATTGTGGCCATCAACCAGCCTGCCCCCATGTCCTGCATCCAGGTGCCGGTGTTGGAAATTGTTATCGCTATCCACAGGGAACGGAATGCCGGAATGCCCAGCGGGCTCCACATTGATGCCTGTTTACTCTCTTGCTGGTGGGATGGCATAGGACGACTATGATAACACGCGTTAAAGACAGCCCGTAGATCGGCAAGACAGTAATTTGTCCATGCAAGTGAAATACCTGCCATACAAAACAATCGGCTCCTGATACCAACAGTCATATTGAAATGGCGGAATACTGCCGGGATCAGAGGGGATTATGTTTCGCGTTCCAGCAGGGATTTTATTAAAAAAATCTCGGTTTCATGACTGACACAAAGCTGATGCCAGCGCTGATCACTCATACTACGTTCACGCCAGGCATCTATCGTCACCAGACAGGTGCTGTCTTTGCCTCCATAATACGGCCCGGGTACGATTCGAAGCGATATACGCGGCCAGCGCGAAGTGAGATCACCAAGCAGAAAATCGATAATACGAAAATGTTCCTCAGCTTCGATTTCAAAATACGTTTTCTCGCCATTGAAAAGTGAGGTTCCCACATATACACCTTCAATGTCTGTCGCCTGTGTCTCCCGGCAGCCAAAGGCCCACAGGCCCAGCTTGAGTGGATCTTTCAGGTAAGCAAAGGCCTTTCCCCAACAGGTATTCACTTCGATGGTGACGGAATGCCCGGGAGATTGCGTGTGATTCATAATAACTTTCCTGTCAAAACCCGAGTTTCCGGGGCAGCCATAGACTGATATCCGGCACATAGCTCACCAGTATCAGAACCAGCAAGCCGGTAATCAAAAACGGCAAGGTCTCACGGATCAATGCCGGCAAACCACATTTTGCGATTTCCTCCGTTGCAAACAGACAAATACCGAGAGGTGGTGTGAGCAGGCCCAGATTCAAATTCAGTATCATAATAACACCGAAATGCACAGGATCGACGCCGACGGACACGGCGACTGTACTCAAAATGGGGGCAAACAGAATGATGGCTGCCGTGGGATCAATAAACATACCAATGAACAGCAGGATAAGATTGGCAATGATTAAGGTTGCCACCGGACTCAAATTGGCCGCCTGAATGCTGTTCTGCATCAAAGCAGGTACGTTCTCAATGGCCATGACCAGAGAGAACACCGTGCCGCAACCGACAATAATGAGTAATTTGCCGGAAAATGTCATCGTCCGTGCAAAAACAGCATAAAGATCATTGAATTTCAGGCTACGGTAGACAAGCATTGCAACGATCAGGGCATAGAAAGCGGCTACGGCCCCGGCCTCGGTAGGCGTCATTATTCCGCCCAGGATACCTGCCAGAATAATCACCGGGACCATCAATGGAATAATCGCCTGTGTCGCCGACGTCATTAAGGCCCGAGGCGAACGATCTGCGGCAAAGGCTTCAAAGCCCCGCCGCCGCGCCTGGTAGCCGACCAGCGCCATTTGGCAAGCGCCCACCAGTAATCCCGGCACGACGCAGGCAGCGAACAAGGCGCCAATGGATACCCCCGTGGCGGCGCCATAAATAATGATAATCAATGAGGGCGGCACCATCGGTCCGATAATGGATGAAGATGCGGTGACGGCGGCGGCATAGGCCGGACTGTAACCCTGCTTTACCATGGCCGGAATAAACACCCGTCCCAGTGCGGCAATATCGCCCAGCGCAACGCCGGTAATACCGGAAAACAAAATAGAAGAACCGATATTCACCTGAGCAAGACCACCGCTTATCCAGCCAAAAAACCGGTTGGCAAAGTGGATCAGACGATCCGTTATCTTGCCCGCATTCAACACCTCACCCACCAGAATAAAAAGCGGAATCGCCATCAGTATAAAAACATCCATACCCTGGAATATTTTATCCGGCACAATCAGCAGGAACACCAGTTCATTACTGCTGATCATCCACAACACGGTCGCGCAGATCATCGCCCAGGCGATGGGCATGCCGCCGAGCAAGAGGATCAGAAAGCTGAACAAAAAAACAATTAAGGAGATATCCATCAGTGCTTTTTATAACGTTGCCACAATCCTTCCAGCATAAACAGAGCGGCGATGGCGAAAAAGACGGGAATGGCTGAAAAAGGAATGGACAGAGGCAGTTGCATACCGGGGCTTTCCTGACCATGATTGAATATCGTCGAACCGACACCCGTGTAAACCAGCAGGACAAAAAGAGCAAGAATGATAATATCAACAAACAGCAACCATGCACGCCGTAAAGCAGCTGGTAAATGATCAACCAGGAACATTACGCGAATATGACCCTGTCGACGGGTCTCTATTGCCATACCGGCAAGCGTCGCCCATACCAGCAGGTAACGGCCCATCTCTTCGGTAAAGAAATGGCTGTAAGCAAAACCGTAACGAAGGACAACCTGTACGCTCATCAGTATGAACAGCAGTGCGACACAGGCCACACCAATATGCTTTATTATTTTTTCAAGCCATGTAAACATTCAGCTACTCCATTGAAGCCTGCTCAACAGCCTGCAGCACATCATCAACCAGAGAGGGCGTGTCTATGGTTTTTTTCAGCCACTGTACGGCAAGGGGGCGGGACGTCTCGGCAAACTCTTTTTTTATCTTGTCCGGGAGCTTAATCAGGGTGACATTCTTTGATCGAGCAAAATCCAGGGCCCTGGCCTCCTGAAGCCGGGACTTGATACGGTTCCATATCACCGCTTTTTTTCCGGCCGCAAGTACAATCTGCTGATTTCGCCTGCTGAGCCCGCGAAAAAACGCATCATTAATCCCCATCGGGCCAAAGCCATAGATGTGGGCATCCAGTATCAGGTATTTTTGTACTTCGTACAGTTTCAACATATTGAAAACACCGACCGCATTGTCCTGTCCGTCCACCACGCCGGTTTTTAATGAGATATACAGTTCCGTCATGGGAATCGGCGTGGCGGCTCCCCCCATCGCCGATACCGGGATTGCGAAGACCGCTCCCATTACCCGCATTTTCTGACCTTTCAGATCGGCAGGACGGCGAATAGCCTTGTTCGAGCTGTAATGTTTGAAGCCTGCGGTCTCCCACCAGCCCAGTACCCTGATCCCGGTTTTCCGGCGTAAACCTTCGGCTACCCGAGTGCCGACCGGACCATCCAGTACGCGATGAGCGACATCAATATCCGGGAAAAGATAGGGCATGGAAAAGATCTGAATATCCCGATAAATAGTGGCATAGTTGCCATCAGACGCATCACTCATTTGAATAACATTACGTCGCACCTGGTTCAGGCGTTCGTCCGGTTTGCCCAGCACACCGCCATAATATATCTGTACCTTTAATTCGCCATTCGAGTCCCTTTCCACTTCCTCCCTGAACAGTTCATACATACCGTTAACGTATTCCATGGCAGCCATATCCTTCGGCATGGCCAAACCGATGCGGATGGTTTGTGCTGCGCTTTGACGCACATGAAAAGTGATGGAGATCGTTATAAATACAAGCAACAGAAATTCAAAGCTGATGCAGGGTCGATACCTGACACGCATCATGGAAAACCGCTATCCTTCCAACAGGGTGGACAGATGAGCAACAACGGCCTGCGCATTCCCGCTCAGGTTATAGCCCCCTTCCAGCATGGAGACGAGTCGGCCCGCACAATGCTGTTCGGCTATTTGCATCACTATTTTTGTCAAGCGGATAAACCCGGCATCGGAGATGTTAAAACATCCCAGCAGATCATCTTTACGACTGTCAAAACCGGCAGAGATAAGAACCATGTCAGGTTTAAACTGATCTGCGGCAGGTAATAACACAGTATTAAATATCTCAATAATTTTCCTGTCGTCTGTGCCGCAGGGAAGATGAACATTGATGTTATATCCCAGACCCCTGCCGCTGCCCCTTTTCGCCGGACTGCCCGTGCCGGGGTAGGCAAACTGATTATGTGTGGAGAAATAGAGGATACTGGGGTCAGTATAAAACATCGCTTCGGTCGCATTACCGTGATGATAATCCCAGTCGATGATCAATATGCGCCTGAGGCCGTATTGTTGTTGCGCATAGCGTGCTGCTATAGCGATATTATTATAGTAGCAAAAGCCCTCTTCACGCCCGGTATTCAGTGCATGATGACCCGGCGGGCGCGTGGCACAAAAGGCATTGTTCACTTTATTGCCTGCCACCTGATCAACCGCAGCGAGAACTGCGCCCACGCCCGCTTTCGCTACGTGATGAGCCTGCGGACTGTTGTTGCGAATGGATGCAATATGTTCACTGCTGTGGACTGTTGTCAGCCAGTCATCAGGCTCCGGCTTTATATCGAATGCGACGAGCCGTTCAAGCAGCCCGGATTCGTCCACGGCACTGTTGATATATTCGATCCTTTCCGGTGATTCCGGATGATCCGGATCGATATGATATTGCAAAAATACCGGATGACTGAGATAGCCGGTGCCACCCGTCACTGCAAACTCAGGCCGTTTGTCCGCAGCAAGGAGTCGCGTCTGACGGGACAAGATCAAAGTTGACAATACAGCTGAAATAAATCTTCGCCGGTCCATTTTCGATGAAAACCGTTAACCCGGAAAAATAGCCACAGACTTTATGACACTGCCGGGGACATTCACACTATATTAAAAAAGAAGATGCCCAGTATTACTGCCGGGGCCAGCCAGCGCAGCAGAAAACGCCAGACAAGATAAGTCCGTTTTGATCTCAGTGACAACTCGTTTTCAGTTACGCTGCCGGGCAGTACCCAACCCGCAAATATTGCAATGAGCAAACCGCTGATGGGCAATAACACGGTAACTGACAAATACTCGCTGGCATCAAATATCGTTTTGCCCTCCATGAAAGGTAAGAAGTCGAGCGGATAAAAACCCGCCAGATGATTAAATGACAGCACTGAACCGAAGCCCATCAACCACGCTGTCGAGCCAATGACGATCGTTGTCGTTCGGCGTTTGATACCGCGAAATTCCTCGGCCCAGGCCACAATCGGTTCCAGCGTGGCTATTAATGAGGTCAATGCCGCTATAGCCAGCAACAGGAAAAAGGCCGTGCCGATTATACTGCCGCCAAACATTTGTCCAAAGGCGATGGGTAGCGTAACGAATACAAGACCCGGACCACTGTCCGGTTGCAGGCCGAAACTG
>JAJRTU010000016.1 GCA_024278135.1 Gammaproteobacteria bacterium | reverse complement strand
TTGACGAACAACATCGTGACCTCGTTTGAGAGCACTGATGCGAGTGACGGGACCGGTGGTGCGGACACCTTGATCGGTGGCAATGCCAACACCTATGCGCTGGGCGGCACGGGAGCGGACACGATCAGCACAGGTGGAGGTGATGATTCGATTCTGGGAGACCATGGCAAGGTGACGTACAACGCGGACGGCAGTTTGCGCCGTGCGGAATCCACATTGAGCGATCAGGGAGATGTGGATGTGATAGATGCGGGTGATGGCGATAATCTGGTCATCGCCGGGTTCGCCGGTGACAGTGTGAGGACAGGGTCCGGTAACGATACTGTTATTGGTGATAACGGGATTATCAATCAGAATACCTCGGGTGTCATTACAGACGGATTTACCTTTGCCCTGAATATCGGCGGACAGGACACGATCAATGCGGGTGCCGGAAACAACACTATTTTTGGCGGTTTCGAATCCGATCAGATTACCAGCCTGTCAGGAGACGATATTATCGTTGGCGATAATGGTATTGCCATATTCACCGAGGGCAATTTAAGCAAACTGGACAGTAGCGATATTGATAATTCAACAGGCGCTGCGGACTTTATTAATGCAGGAGATGGTTTTAACAGAATCATTGCCGGTATTGGCAGTGATGAAGTCAGCGGAGGAAGCGGAAGTGATTACGTCATTGGTGATCATGGCACTTTCAGCTATGAGGATGATATTTTCATTGCCATGAGCAAATTGCCTGCTTTCGGTGCCGGCGACGTAATTGCCCTGAGTGATGGCGATAACATGGTGATTGGCGGATTCGGCAATGATCAGGTGACGACAGGTTCAGGTGACGATACCGTTATTGCAGATAACGGCATGGCGACATTTACCAACGGTATACGCAGCAGGATTATCAGCAGTGATGATATCGGCGGTGATGACACCTTGATTCTGGGCGATGGCAATGACGAAGCTGTCGGTGGTGTTGGCAAGGATACCATTGAGACTACCGGTGGTATCAATGCCATCGTAGGCGACAATGGCATCATAGAGAGCGATGCAGAGGGGATTTATACCTTTGTTACAACGGGGGATACATCGCTTGGTGACGATGACACGATTACAGGTGGTGATTCACATGATGTGATCCTTGGCGGAGTGGGTTCTGATATTTTGTTCGGGCGTGCCGGTGATGATTTTCTCAATGGCGATGCCGGTAAAATGAACAGAGATGATCGGATAGTTGATTTCGTATCCATTGATTTATTCACGGGTGGTTCCGATACTGTTGATGGTGGAGAAGGCAATGATGTATTAATTGGCGGGTTTGAATCCGATCTGCTGGTCGGAACATTGTCAGATGATTCACTGGTCGGGGAATATGCAAGGGTCGTGAGTGTTCTTGATGATGATTATAATATTGTCAGGACGGAATCGGTTAACACACTTGCTCAGGGCCCACTGGATTTAATACAGGCCAATCAGTCTGAAATATATGAATCTTATGAGTCAGTTGATGAAAGGTTTGTGCTGGAGCTTATCGACAACCTGTCTGACAGGAGCGGGCCAGGTACAGGAACGGGCCGGGGCTTTATCCTTGATGAAGACAACCCCCTGTCCAATCCGGGCCTGGTGGATGGCTGGCGGGTATTGAACGAGCGTTACAGTAACAGCCAATCCGCAGAGGACGGTTCGCCAGGAGCAAGCAGTCCCTTCCCCTTCAGAGTTATGATCGAAGAAGACAGTGGAGACCTGTTAATTCTTGATGAAGGAAGCGATATTGAAAATGAGGGAGATGAAAGCGGAGACGGGCAGACAGATGATAATAATCAGGAAAACCAGGGAGGTGATAATCAGGGCAACGAAGGTGACGAAAAACAGCCGGGACAATCCGATGGTAATGATGGCGAGAATAATCAGGAGCCCGAAGATTCATCAGCAGAGGAAGAAGAGAATAACGGTGCTGAAAACACCAATGATGAATTGACTGATGATGAGAACCAGGCATTCATCAATGAAATAAATATTGAGCCGGAAGTCATTCAGGCCCTTGCCGGTTGGAGCCTTGTCGGAGCACTGGGCTCAAGCGTACGAAATAGCGGCAGGATTAACGTAAGTGAAGTGGAAAAAATAGAGAGTAAACGCCGCTTTATTCGTTGGGACAATGTGAATTTATAAATACTCCAGCTTAATCAATAACTTGTGTTTTCTGCAGAATCGTAGTATTTAACTACGCCAATAATCCAGATTATCCGAATTTATGCCGCTCCAACAGGATCATGAAACTGATGTTGCCTCGACAGCTGTCACCTCTCAAAACCTTTCCGAACTGAGAGGTAGAGAATTCTATGATTTATGGCTGGCAACACAATGCAGTCTTGTTGCCGGTGCCCGTTTCGGTGTACTGGTCAAACGTCAGGATGATTCCGAAATGTTTCAGCCGGTGTCGATTTGGCCGGACTCCGCTGCCGATATGGAGTCGGTTTCTGAATTGCTTGAGCAGGTAATCGATCAACAATGTGGTTTGATAACAAAGCTTGATACAGAAACGAACGATGGCAAATCAGGTTATGCTCTGGCATACCCGATCATAGTCGATGAAAATATAAGTGCGATTGTCGCCGTCAGTGCGAATATAACAGATAACAAGATACTGAAATTTTCCATGCAGCAACTGCAATGGGGATGTGCATGGATAGCCTTGCAGGAAAAAAGTGAACTGGCCGAAAAGAACGGAAAGATAAAGGAAAGGCTTGGCACAAGTGTGGATTTACTGGCGAAAATTCTGGCAGAAGAAACCTCAGATGCAGCCTCCTTGAGACTGGTAAGTGAGCTCTCCGCAATATTCATCTGTGACAGAGTCAGCATCGGATTCCTTAAAAACAAGTCTGTAAAAGTGCAGCAAATTTCGCACAGTGCACAATTTGGTCGACGTATGAATCTGATTCGTGCCATTGAGGCGGCTATGGAAGAAGCTGTGGACCAGTTGAAGCCCATCTCCCTCCCTGCAATTGATGATAATGAAAATAACATCATCATTGCGCACCAAACCCTGGTCGAACAGGAAAGTGAGAACAGTGTTCTGACGATTCCTCTTTATGTCAATCAGGATGCTGTAGGGGCGGTAACAATGGAGCGTGAAATCAACGAACCATTCACCCGGGAAGACCTGACATACTGTGAAAGTATCTGTGCTATCGCTGTGACGGCTCTTAATGAGAAAAGGGAAAATGATCGTCTGTTGATATATAAAATAGCAGATTCCGTCAAGGCTCAGCTTGTTAAAATCTTTGGCCCGGGCCAGCTGTTGTTGAAATGTTTGATATTGATATTGATCGCTACAGGTATATATTTTTACACTGCAAAGACGACGTACAATTTATCTGCCGATGCTAAATTAAAAGGAGCTGTATTAAGGGCTGTCGTTGCACCTTATGATGGTTATATCGATTCTGCCCGTGTCAGGGCGGGTGATCGGGTTAAAGAAAATGACACTCTGGTGACGCTGGATGTCAGAGACTTTAATCTTGAAAAGTTAAAATGGATCAGTCAGGTGGAGAAATTGAAACGGCAACGCCAGGAAGCGCTGGCCGGACGGGACAGGGCCGGCCTGAACGTGATATCCGCCCAGTTGGATCAGGCGAAAATACAGCTGGAACTGGTTGAGATGAAAATAGCGCGTGCGGTATTAAGTGCACCTTTCAGCGGTACGGTTGTCAGTGGTGATTTAAGTCAGCGACTTGGTGGCACTGTTGCCCAGGGTGATTTGTTGTTTGAGATCTCTCCGCTGAATGATTACCGTATTGATTTGATGGTAAAAGAAACCCGCATGGCTGACGTGGAGACAGGCCAGAAGGGACTGTTGTATTTGTCCGCAATACCGGAAAAACCGTATAAATTCACTATTATCCGAATTACTCCCACCACTATATCAAAAGACAAGCAGACATTTTTTATGGTGGAAGCCGAGTTGCAACAGTTTGATAAAGAATTGCAAATTGGAATGGAAGGTATTGCCCAGGTGGAAATTGATGAACGTAAAATTATTTCTATTTGGAGCAGGGATTTTATTGACTGGCTGCGTCTGCAGTTCTGGTCTTTTTCCAGTTAAACCGATATATGGTTGAACAGCTCTTCAACCAGAACTGGTATCGTGTTGCAGACTTGAAGATTCAACTCAAGCAACATGCAAAAATACACAGGCATATCTATCGCGGTGAGGTCATGTATGTATTACAGGACTATGTCACCGGTCAGTTTCATCGTTTTTCTCCTGATACCTATCAGATTATCGGTTTAATGGATGGAAACAGAACCTTGCAGGATATCTGGGAACTCGCCTGCGAGAAACTGGGCGATGATATGCCGACCCAGAACGATGTCATTAATCTGATATCCAAACTTTACCAGGCGAATGTTGTGGTCGCCAACAGGCTGCCTGATATTCAGGATCTGGATGTCAGGAGGCGGGACTTCAATCGCAAGCAGTTGCTGCAAAAATTCAAGTCACCGCTCAGTATCAAAATACCATTGCTTGATCCTGAAAAATTTCTTGTGGCAACAGCACCTTATGTAAAACCTGTTTTCAGCATTGTTGGCGCAGTCATTTGGATAACAGTGGTCATTATCGGAATAATCCTGGCATTAATGCACTGGAGCAATCTGTCATCGAACCTCAGTGATCGGGTTCTTGTGCTGGAAAATATCTTTTTAATCGGACTGACCTACCCTTTTGTAAAAGTCTTCCATGAACTCGGGCATGCTTACAGTGTTAAACGGTGGGGAGGCGAAGTACATGAAATAGGTATCATGCTCCTGATATTTTTCCCGGTGCCGTATGTTGATGCAACTGCCGCCACCGCATTCAATAACAAGTATCAACGTATGCTGGTAGGTGCGGCGGGCATTCTGGTGGAGGTTTTTCTGGCAGCGATTGCCATGATCATATGGACCTATACAGAACCGGGTGCTGTTCGCGCCATCTTGTTTAATATTATGTTGATCTCCGGTGTTTCAACTTTGTTATTCAATGGCAACCCCTTACTGCGCTTTGACGCTTATTATGTGTTATCCGATATGCTGGAGATACCCAATCTCGCCAGTCGTTGCAATCAATATATCGGCCACCTGGTGAAACGTTACCTGCTGGGGGTACATGACAGTACATCAAATGCCGGAACGAAAACGGAAGCAATTTGGCTTGCCGGCTATTCGATAGCTTCTTTCCTCTACAGAATATTCATCACCGTCGTAATCACACTGTTTGTCACCTCCAAGTATTTTTTATTTGGTAGTATCATAGGCCTGTGGTTTATATATATGACAATAATATTGCCTTTGATGAAAACTTTATCGAAACCGGTAACTGATCCGCAGTTAAAGGAGCGCAGTAAAAATATTTATTTCGGATGTGCCGTTGCGGCAGGTATTTTGCTGGCGATTATATTTCTGTTGCCTGTTCCTCTGGTGACGAAGGCCCAGGGCGTCATCTGGGTTTCTGAACAGGCTCAGATCTATGCGGAGGAAAGCGGCTTTATACAAAAAATACTTGCCGGGACGAACGATCCAGTCAGTAAAGGTGAAACCATTATCAGTATGGATAATTATCAACTGGATATGAAAGTCAGGGTGTTGCAGGCTCAGCTAAGGGAATCACAAGCGCGTTATGAGGCAAATATCGAAGATAAAAACCTGGCGGAAGTCCTGAAGGAGGACTATCAATATGTTCTTTCACAGTACAATCGAGCTAGCAGCAGGAAGAATAATTTACAGATAAAGGCACGTTATTCGGGGACGCTCATTATACCTGAGCATGAAAATCTCCCTGGCCGGTTTGTAAAAAGGGGTAAGGTACTGGGATATATCGTCGACTATGACAAGTTGCCGGCAAATGTTCTGGTCACGGAAAATGATATAGATAAAGTAATAAATAATACCAACAAAGTGGAGCTGCGTTTTGTCAGTCATCTGAAGGATGTCTATACGGGTGCTGTCAGCCGTATTGTGCCTTCGGCCAGCAAGTCTCTGATCAGTCCCGTATTATCAGTGGAAGGTGGTGGTACTATCGCACTCGACCCCGGCGACCCTGATCGTTCAAGAACCTTTCAGGATTACTACCGGGTGGAAATAGATGTGCCGCAAGCCCCTAAACTGGCGACTGAAGAACGTGTATATGTATTATTTCGACACGATCCGGAACCAGTGGCCAAACGATGGTACAGAGCGGTACGTCGGGTATTTCTAAGGAATTTTGGTGCTTAGTTCACCCGAACTTTTACCGGCATCATCCTTGATGCGCCCCGAAAAATCGATAAAAAAAGAAAAAATTATCGATAAATTGTTTCATCGTGTATCCGGATTGCTTACACGCCCATTTACAGGTGTTGCCCTGGGCAACAGAAAGTTCGTTTCATTGGTTCACCAGTATGCACTGAACCTGGAATCATCAAGTGAAGCCGAATTCAGGGAGGAAATATTTCAACTGAGAGTTGGCTTGTCTAAATCGGGATATAACAAGAAACGGCTGGCGATGGCATTTGCGTTAATCCGCAAGGCAAGCGAGATAAAGCTGGGAATGCAACATTATGATGAGCAACTGACAGGCGGTTTGGCCATGTTCTATGGCAAAGTCGCAGAAATGAATACCGGCGAAGGTAAAACGCTGGCGGCAATATTACCCGCAGGGGCAGCCGCTCTACAGGGTATTCCCGTACACATAGTCACAGTGAATGATTACCTGACTCAACGGGATGCTGATGAGATGAGAGAGGTCTATGAACTCCTTGGTTTGAGTGTTGGTTGTATTGTTCAGGGCTTGTCACCTGAGCAGCGACGAATACAATATGCCCGTAATGTAGTTTACTGTACAAATAATGAGATAGTTTTTGATTACCTTAAAGACAGTATCGTTATTGATAAACGCCGGCATCATCTGCATTTACATGCGGAAAAATTAAAATGCGATGAAAAACCGAATGGTGTTTTACTGATGCGTGGATTGCATTATGCCATTATTGATGAAGCAGACAGTGTGTTGATGGATGAGGCGAGGACGCCATTAATAATATCCGGTGAAGAAAATATCAATACGCAACAGGAAAAAATGTACAGATTGGCGATTAACGCGGCCCGCCAAATTGATAGAGCAGTTGATTATAATATTGAACATGAGAACTATAAAATAGTACTGACGGATACCGGTAAAGAGAATGTATATGAAAAATTGAAAGGCTCGGGTGGCTTCTGGAAATCACGAATCAGAACGTACGAACTTGTTTGTCAGGCTTTATCTGCATTGCATATATATGAAAAAGACAGGCACTATTTGATACGGGACGGGAAGATCCAGATTATAGATGAGCACACAGGACGTATTATGGAAAATCGCAGTTGGGAAAGAGGCCTGCACCAGATGATTGAAGTCAAGGAAGATTGCGAAATAACCAAACCCAGGAATACATTGGCAAGAATAAGTTATCAGAATTTTTTTCGAAAGTATCATCATCTCTGTGGCATGACCGGTACGGCTGAAGAAGTAAGCGATGAATTCTGGAGAGTCTATAATCTTCGAGTAGTGAAAATTCCAACTCACAAACCATGTGTGCGGGTTCGAATGCCTGTCAATGTTGTTGAGAGTGAAGAAAAAAAGTGGCAAAGCATTCTTGAACGGGTTCGCGAAATACACGAACAAGGTCAGCCCATATTAATAGGAACACACAGTGTTCTGGCTTCAGAAACATTGAGTGAATTGCTTGATGGAATGCAGTTGAAGCATCAGTTGCTGAATGCAAAACAGGATGGAAATGAAGCCGGAATCATCGCGCAGGCCGGTGCATACGGACAAATCACTATCGCCACGAATATGGCAGGCAGGGGTACTGATATCAAGTTGGCCGAACGGGCAAGCGAATGCGGAGGACTATATGTCATTCTTACCGAACTGCATGATGCAGCTCGCATAGACCGTCAACTGGAAGGAAGGTGTGCCAGGCAGGGAGATCCGGGCTTTTTCGAAATGATTCTTTGTGCAGAGGATCACCTTGTGAAACAAAGCGCATGGCTGAAAATGCATTACTTTCCGGCAAGGATGCTGCCGAAAGCGTGGCTGAGCATTATTATGTATAGACTGATGAAGCTTATTCAAAAATCGGTGGAGAAAAAGCATCAAAAAACGCGTGCGAACTTACTTGAATATGATGAAAAACAAAATACATTGTTGTCGTTTTCCGGCAGGAACTCATAAGCATGCCGAACTTGAAAGAGAAGCATTATGATCAATAGAAATGGAACAAAGGGTCTGATTATAATCGGCCTCATCGGTTTTTTTTCAAGCCTCCATGCGGTAGATGAAGGACAGTTGAGTTGTTTGCTCGAACCCAGCAAAGAAATAAAAATCGCCAGTCAGGTGCAGGGTGTAGTGAAAAAGGTCAACGGTGAAAGAGGAGAGAAGGTCAGAAAAGGCCAGGTACTTGTCACGCTTGAATCGGGCTTTGAAACAGCAATGCTTAATCTTGCCAGAGCGAGAGTTGAATTCTCAAAAAGAAAAGTAGAGAGAAATCAAGAGCTTATAGATAGCAATATTTTAACGGCTCATGAAGCTGATGAGATTCTGACGGAGCAGAAAATTTTCGAACTTGAGCTGAAAAAGGCGGAAGAGAGTCTGCAACAAAAAGTTATTTACAGTCCGGTTAATGCAGTAGTGGTTGAACGCCTGGTATCAAAAGGTGAGTATGCAGGTGTGGAACCCTTGTTGAAGCTCGCCGTACTCAATCCCTTGCACGCTCAGGTTGTCATGAAAGCTGATTATTACGGTCTGATTAAAAAAAATATGAAAGTTGAAGTGATTCCGGATGGGAGAGAAGACAAAGTCTATTCAGGGACAGTTAAGATCGTGGATCAGATAATAGACGCGGCCAGTAATACATTTGGAGTGATTATCAAAATATCAAACCCGGACTTCAAATTACCGGCCGGACTGAAGTGCCGGGTTCATTATTTGGGGAACTTTGATTAAACCTGAAAATACCTTGCATCGTCATTCCGGCACATGCCGAAAAACGTACTTGATCAGAGCTTCCCTGGATAATCAGGTGTGAACACGCAAATAAACTCTGATTATGTATGGAAACCGGATTCTGAATTGGCACAGATAATCTTCAGTTGAAATCCGGTCAGTATGATCATTCTTCTTTCAACAGCATAAAGCAGAGCTGCAAGTAACAGTCAATTGCACACCATATCATCCGAAATGACAGCTTCTACAGATATTCGCCGTATCATCATTGTGGGTGGAGGCACCGCCGGCTGGATGGCAGCTTGTTACTTGAGTCGCTTTTTGAAAAGGACAGACAGTGACATCACCCTGGTTGAATCCCCTTCAATTAAAACAATAGGTGTTGGTGAGGCAACACTACCCGGTCTGGTCAGATTTATTCGAAATATGGGTTTTGATGAAAGGGAATTTATGCGCGATTGCAAGGCAACTTATAAACTCGGCATCAAGTTCAAAGACTGGATCAGGAAAGAACAGGATTATTGGCATCCGTTCGGTGTATGCGGTGGCATTATTGACGGTATGGATTTATTTCATTTCTGGATCAAAGCAAACAGGCAGCATGATGAATCGTATTCAGACTACTCTTTACAGGCATTAATCGCCGAAAATGCCAGGTCGCCCTGTTCAACAGAAGACGTATCCCACATTATGGAGACGGGCGCGTATGCATTTCATCTGGACGCGGCGGCGTTTGCGAATTACCTGAAAGGGAAAGCTGTTTCAGCCGGTGTTAAACATATCCTGGCGGAAGTGGAGCATGTCCCGGTAAACGAAAAAGGCGAAATCATACAGATCGAGACGGACAGTGGACAAAAGCATACTGCCGATCTGTACATTGATTGCACCGGTTTCCGTGGATTACTGATTAGCCGGGCATTGGCGATTCCATTTACAGAGTGGTCTGATTATCTGTTGTGCAACAGGGCGGTAGCCCTGTCCTTCGAAACGGATAAGGTCATGCACCCGAATACCTGTGCAACTGCCCTGGATGCAGGCTGGAGTTGGCAGATCCCGCTCAGTGATCGACTGGGATGTGGTTATGTCTATTCAAATGCTCACAAAGACGATGCTGCTGCAGTTGCTGAATTGATGGAATTTATGAGTGATCATCATGCTGTTAATCAGGAGCCGCAGTTTTTATCCATGGCAGTAGGCCATCGCCAACAATTCTGGACAGGGAACTGTCTGGCATTGGGCCTCGCAGCCGGATTTCTTGAACCGCTTGAATCGACAGGGATCCATTTTATTCAATATGGTCTGGAAACATTCATGGACTATTTCCCGGACAGGAAACTCGAACGCTCTTTGATTGATGCCTATAACGACAGGATGAAAATCGCGTATGAAGAGTCACGTGATTTTATAATGCTCCATTACCTGTTGTCGCAAAGGGAAGACACTCTTTTTTGGCAAAATTGTCGTAGTGTGAAAATACCACCGTCATTGCAGAAATTGTTAAGCCTGTATGATGAAGCAGGCATACTCGAGGGACTGAAAGCGGGCGTTTTTCCTGATACCAGTTATTTTCATATCTTATCCGGTGGTGAGCGATTTCCACGCAGGCCCTTACCGATGGTCAATGTGTCTGATCAGGATAAAGTCACTCAGGTATTTGAAAATATAAAGATCGCCAATATAGCGATGATGAAACCATTGCCAAATCATAAAAAATGGATTGAATTGCTGAATAATAAACAGGGTTCCCGCTAGCAGGTGGATATTATCAGCGAAGCCATTGAATAGAATACTGAGCTTATGCAGGCGATACGCTGACCCGAGCGGCTCGTCGAATGGCGCTGTCGCTCAGGGCCACACAATATAATTACTTTCACCGCCCATCATTATTGCGCGACTGCCTTCCCTTCATCATGACGGCATTTTGCCATGTAAATATCGAAGTACCTGCCGTAATGTTCAGTTCCTGCCGGTCCTGAGATTGAACTTCTTCTCAACTCGTCGCATCTGCGTTTCGCTTCATCGGTTTTGAAGCGGATGCTCTGTTTAACAGCACTATACTGCGTGCGTGTGCAGAACAATCGCTGGAAATATATCGAAACATTCAAAGAGGAGAGAGATGATGAAAAACAGATTTCGCTGTAAATCACTGCTGCTGCCGTTGCTGCTTGTCATTCTGGCCGTTCCAGCTGTCACCCTCGCCGGTGTGAACAATGGCAAAGAGCGGGTCGAGACAATGAGCATTTCCATATCCGATCTGGATTTGACCCAGAAGGAAGGTATCGCCACTCTTTACAAGAGACTGAAAAGCAGCGCCGGTAAAGTATGCGGAGCAAAAGACGGACATATTACAGGTTCCAGGATTGCCTCGTTAAAGATCAAGAAACAATACAAGAAGTGTTATGCCCGGGCCTTAAACGGTGCAGTGCAGGGTATCAATAACAAAATTTTGACGGAACTGCACAGCAGCAATACCTGAGAATATTCAGTGCCGGGGGCTCATCAATGATCCGAAAGATCAGCTGGTGCCCCCGGCTGAGATACCTGTAAGACAAACAGGTTTTTAAATTCTTCGGCGAGTGCGGGCAATAGACCCGTTTTCTCCGGATATCAGCAACACCTCTGCAGAATCTTCTTCCATTTAGCGCATAACAGCGTTGTCCGGGCCTGGTATGGGGTCGAGAGTAAAAGGCTGTTTATCAATGAATCCATACAACTACACGTTTACTTTAATCCCTTGAATCCTATAATGTCGTTTGTGGTGAATTGTTGCGGTTGTTTGAGAAGATCCAGCTCAATATCTGTTGGGCCTGCCAGAGTATTGCGGGTTCGCTTTCCACCCCTGGTCAAGGCTCAGGACATCCTGAATACCTGTTTTATCGAATGGCCCTAACGTTTTGTAAGGAGAATGAATGCATGCATGATTTTGAATATTGCGCTCCGGATAACCTGCAGGAAGCGATGGCTTTAATGGCCAGGCATAAAGGCGCTGCACATCTCCTGGCCGGTGGAACCGATCTGATTATTTCAATGCGTAACAGACATAAACGGCCGGATCTGGTCATCGACGTCAAAAAAATCCCCGAACTGTCGGCATTCAGCATCGACAGTGCCGGCCTGACACTCGGTGCCTGCGTCAGTTGCAAAACAATATACGACAATGATGAACTGGCTGAACAATATCCGGCACTGGTGGATTCGAGCAGCTTGATTGGCGGGATCCAGGTCCAGGGCCGCGCCAGCATCGGGGGGAATTTATGTAACGCGGCGCCCAGCGCCGATGCCATCCCGACCTTAATCGCCTGCAGTGCTGTTGCCCGTGTTGCCAGTGACCGGGGTGAGCGGCAAATTCCTGTTGAAGAATTTTGTGTCGCGCCCGGGCAGACGGTGCTTGAAGAAGATGAAATCCTGGTCAGTATCTTTATCCCGGCGCCGGCCGCGCAGTCGGGTGCCCGTTTCCTGCGTTTTATTCCTCGCAATGAAATGGATATAGCCGTTGCCAACGTCGCCGCCTTTGTTGAACTGGATGGTGCAGGTCAACAATTCTGTTCAGCCCGGATTGCCATTGGTGCGGTTGCACCGAAACCGCTGTATGTTGAACAGGCGGGTGCGGCGTTGACAGATAAGCCGGTCGGCGAAGCAAGTATTTGTCATGCAGCCGCTGTTGCCAGAGATGCGGCGTGTCCGATTGATGATAAAAGAGGCACGGTGGAACATCGCCTGCAACTGGTGGAAACATTGACCAGGCGGGCCTTGTTTGATGCTGTCGCGCGTGCCAGAGGAGAAACAGTATGAGTAAGCGAAGCCGTGTTACAACGACTGTCAATAATGAAGTGCTTGAATTTCTTTGTGAACCAAGACAGAGCCTGCTCGAAGTCCTGCGTGATGTGTTGTTTCTCACCGGCACCAAGGAAGGTTGCAATGATGGCAATTGTGGCGCCTGCAGTGTGATTATGGATGGTGTGCTGGTGGATGCGTGTTGCGTGCTGGCGGTCGAAGCCGAGGGCTGTCGGATAGACACGATAGAAGGAATGGCAGTTGACGGCGAATTACATCCCCTGCAAAAAGCCTTTCTTGAAGGGACAGGGATGCAATGCGGCATTTGCACCCCGGGCTTTCTCATGGCTGCCAAAGCATTGCTTGATCAACATCCACAGCCGGATGAGCAGAAGATCAGACACTGGCTGGCGGGTAATCTGTGTCGTTGCACCGGCTACGACAAGCTGGTTCGTTCGGTGATGACGGCGGCTGAGACAATGGCGGAGACACGATCATGAATAAACCCGAACAGACAGTGAATACATTTCGTGTCATCGGTACACGGCCGATCCGGCCGGACGGTCTGGACAAGGTATGCGGTCGTGCCTGCTTCAGTGATGATTTCCACCTGTCCAACATGATCCATGGCAGCATCCTGCGCAGCCCCCATGCCCATGCCAGGATTAAATCGATAGACACGACGGCGGCGGCAGCATTACCTGGCGTTCGTGCCGTTGTTACGGCGGCTGATTTTCCCCTGGTTGAGAACAAATTAATCAGTCAGGGTGCGGCCGGCATGATGAATATGAGCGAAGTAGCGGACAACTGCATTGCCCGGGACAAAGTGTTTTATGACGGTCATGCCGTGGCCGGTGTGGCAGCCGACAGTCCTCACGTTGCCGAGGAGGCTGTCAATTTAATCAAGGTGGAGTATGAACTGTTGCCCCCGGTAATGGATGTGCGTACCGCGATGGCGGATGATGCACCTGTTATTCATGAAGAATTCTTTCCCGGTTCTTTTATTTTACCGACGGAGAAATTTCTGCCCAATGCCACCCGTTTACAAATGGGCGCCGGTGATATTGAAAAGGGCTTTGCCGAAGCGGATATCGTAGTGGAAAGAGAATTCACGACACAGACTATCCATCAGGGCTATATCGAGAGTCATATCACCACGGTCAACTGGGACAATAACAACCATATTACCGTGTGGACGGCGACCCAGGGCACATTTGCCCTGCGTGATCATCTGGCTGACGTGCTGCGGGTGCCGATGGGCAATGTCAAGGTGGTGCCGCTGGAAATCGGTGGTGCTTTCGGCGGCAAGGAGCGCATGTATCTGGAACCGATAGCGGCCATGTTGTCGCTTAAATCCACCCGCCCGGTCAAGATTGCACTGCGCCGTGATGAAGTGTTTCGTGCCACCGGCCCGAGTTCCGGTACGTACGTGAAAGTGAAAATGGGTGTCAAAAAGGACGGTACGCTGACGGCGGCCGATTTGCATCTGGCCTATGAGGCCGGTGCCTATGCCGGTGGCCCTATTTTTATGGGGGTTCTGTCATCGACGACCCGTTATAACATTCCCAATATCCAGATCAACGGTTTTGATGTCATCGTCAATAAACCCACGATGCGTCCGTACCGGGCACCTGGTGCGCCACAGGCCCTGTTTGCCGTCGAACAGGTCATCGATGAGCTGGCCCGCGAACTAGCCATGGACCCTGTCGATTTTCGCATGCTTAACCTGACCAAAAGCGGCGACATCCTGTTGCCGGGTTTTCCCTGTGCGCCGATAGACACGGTCGGCATGATGGAGACAGTCAAGGCCCATGCGCATTATACGGCCCCGCTCAACGGTAAGAACCAGGGCCGCGGGCTGGCCTACACGATGTGGTTCAATCTGGGCGAGGCCTCCAGCGTGCAGATGACGGTAAATCCGGATGCCTCGGTACAGATAACGACTGGCAGTCCGGATCTGAGCGGCACACGCATGACCTTTGCCATGCAGGCTGCCGAGACACTCGGCATCGATGTCACCCAGATCAGCGCGGCCGTAGGCGATACCGAAACGCTGGGTTTTTCCCTGCCTACCGTGGGCAGTCGTACCACCTATGCCACCGGCGCCGTCGTTTGCGAGGCGGCAGAGGAAGTACTGAAACAGATGTCGGCACGCGCTGCGATCCTTTGGGAAACGGATCCGGAACTGGTCAGCGCGGACAAAGGGGTGTTCAGTAACAAGGAAAAACCCGATCTGACGATGTCTTTTCAGCAATTGTGCGGCAAGTTGCATGAAACCGGTGGCCCCATTACCGTTCATATGAATACTTCGCCGCAAAGTTTTATCCCCGGCACGGCCCTGCATCTGGTCGATGTGGAGGTG
>JAJRTU010000267.1 GCA_024278135.1 Gammaproteobacteria bacterium | reverse complement strand
GGTTGACATTGTCAGCAAGCTGCTCGAGATGCTTTAGCACCGGCAGGCTGTGTGCCGCCATGCCCGTTGCTATTTGCAGGCGCGACCGGATCAACAGTTTCAGGCAGGCAACCCGTTCCCAGCGATCGGGTATTGCCGGTGGTTTTGAATCCATGTCAATGTTCATTGATGAAGAAATATCCATCGCTTCATTGATCTGCCTGTTGGCGATTAAGCAGCGAATCCGTTCAGACTCAATCAACGACTGGAGTCGTAAGAATGGCAATCCCTGATTTTCGCCGATACTGTAAATGTGATCAAAAAAACGGGATGCCCCTGTCGGATCACTTCTGGCACTGTATATTTTTGCCAGAGTAATGTAGCCCAGAGAGAGCAATTTGATATGACCCACCTGTTCCAGCAAGGGCACGTTTGGCTTGAGCAGTTCCAGCGATTTATCCAGTTTGTTCCAGTCATATAACACAATGCCTCGCATGATCGAAGGAACGGGAGCAACATAGGTCTCATCCGGTTTGGCGGGATCCAGCCCGTAGTCGGCAAAACGATCGTAACATTTTTGCAGGTTACCTTTGGCAAGATCAATAAACCCGAGAAAGCAATCAGCATAAACAACGCCGAAAGCGGAGTCGTTCAACTTGTGGTAATGGCGGGCATCGTTTAATGACTGTAATGCATTGTTGTATTCACTGAGTTCAGCCAATGCGTATCCACGAATATTGTGTACGACGCCCTTGCTGAAACCTGAGCTTATCTGCGGCAGTTGTGCCAGCGGGCTTAGAATGTGCTCTATATCGTCTCGTGAAATGGCTATACCCGCTTCCAGAATGCGCAGTTGCTCATCCACGGCAATGTTGTCGGGGCTGTTGTTATCTTTGAGTACAGTCAGGGTTTCTTCCGCCTCGCTCGCTCTGTTCATATGGTAAAGCGCAGTGCACTTTGCGATGAGAAGTTTGGGATGAGACTGACACACTTCCTGTGGTATCCGGTTGACCCAGTTGTTTACTCTGGGCATGCGGCTGGCCATCAACTCCTCTTCCACCTGGGACTCTACCAGTTTAATGGTAAGATCCATGTTTCCTGACAAAAGAGAATAATCCACCGCTTCGCCGGTAAACCCTGCCGAGTCAAACCATTGCGCCGCTTTGTTGTATAAGGAGACGATTTCCCCGGGAAATTGCCGCCGTAACTGCCCCAGTAAAAACTCGTGGAAAAGATGGTGGTAACGATACCATTGCCTCTGCTGGTCCAGTGGCGATATAAATAAATTTTGTTCCTCCAGTTTTTCCAGGAAAATCTGACTGTCTGTGAGACCGGTCAGCGCTGAACAGGCATCAGCATTCAGCCGTTGTAAAATTGAGGTGCGTAATAAAAAATTTCTGATGTCCTCAGATTGCTGATTGAGAACATCCACGGCCAGATAATCCGTGATATCCCGAAGATTTCCCGAAAAGGAATCGATATATTCAGCCCTGCGGTCAATATCACGCAAGGAAAGAGAGGCCAGTTGCAGGCCCGCCACCCAGCCTTCACTATGCTCATACAAACTGGTTAATTGCTCATTGCTGAGATCCAGCATATAGATGTCATTCATAAAATACCTTGCCTCATCATTGTCGAATCTGAGGTGGTTGGCAGTAATCTCATTTAATTCGCCACGTACTTTCAGTCCCGACAGCGGGAAGGATGGTCGCATTCGCCCGGCAAGGATTAAATGGAAATTGGCCGGGGAAAGGTTAATCAATAACTCGATAAACTGATTTATCTGTTCGGAATTTGAGAAATGGTAGTCATCAATAAAAAGGTTGAGGTTTTGAGTATTATCAACCAGGTCATTTATCAGTAATGCCAGCGTATTTGTAATATCAGCAGTGATTGTCGTTTCCATTATCCGCAGGATATTATCGCCGAAACCAGGTAGTGCAGTTCTTACAGAAGCGATGAAATGCAATAGAAATCTAGTCGGCTCACTGTCAGCCTGATCAAGAGAATACCAGCAGCACAGTTCACTGCTTTTCAGTTTCTCAAACCACTGTCCTAACAGCGTGGTTTTACCGAAACCTGCCGGGGCCGCCACCAGTGTCAGTTTTGCTTTTCTGTCCTCCAGCAGTTGCTGTATCAGTCGATCCCGATTCACCAGTTGAGAACGAATAATCGGGGGATGAAGTTTGGTTTTTATAACTGTCTGGAAAGTGGTATTCACGTCGGTGGTTTTCTACTGGAGGAACCCGGCCTTACATTAACAAGTAAGAATGCCCTTGTAAGGGAACAACCCGGTGCCGTCCGGGAAAGATGATTCCAGTTGATGCTGATGTTCGACTCAATGGGGCAGCGTAAATGATGATTACAGGCTTCCATCGTTCCAGACAGTCTGTCCGTTAAACAGCGTGCGTAAAACGCCTGTTTTTTTCAGGTCTTCTATTGAGCAGCTCAGGGGATCACGATCAACTACAATCAGATCAGCGTAGTTGCCTGCTGCAAGACAGCCGATGTCTTCCCATTGCATCAGCGTCGCCCCGTTGCGGGTCCAGCAGGCCAGGGCCTGTTCTCGTGAAATGGCATGTTCCGCGTCGTCATTGCAATACTCGGAACCGCAAAACTCGAAACTTTGCGATAATGCCATATGCTCAAAACGGCTGTTCGGCCCCCAGTCACGACCGCAACTGAGGTTCAGGCCGGCATCAATAATTCGTTTCAGAGGGATGAGATGCGGCCACACTTCTTTTCCCATACGTTCCCCATACATGACGCCCTTGCCCCAGGAAAAACCGGCAGATGTGGTCATGTCGAAATGCAAATCCGCGTATCGTTTTACATGATGGCGTGCGATCAAGATTGAATGCTGTATTACCCATTGTCTTGTCGCTATATCGCCATCCATCGCTATCTCAGTCAGCGTATCCAGAAAGTCATCGTGATCACGCAGTCCCCCCATCACCATGTTCAAACGCAGGTCATTTTCCAGACAAAAGCGAACAGACTCGGCTTCTGTCCAATGCGGGACAAAGGTATGCCCACGCGTTATTTCACGCTCAGGTCCCCTGTAGGGTTCATGCTGCCTTAAGAAGCCCGGCCAACAGGGGCCGCCACGGGACAGCGTGACACCGTTGACGCGCACCTGTTCATTATCGAGATCCTGTAGTGTCAGGCCAAGTGCCAGGCGTTCGCGCAATCGTTCCGGTGTCGTTTCAATATGAGGATTAAAAGGGGAATTAAACAGTTCCAGCCCGGCGACAACACGAACGCTCAGATCGCCTTTGTCAGCCACGCTTTGATAGGCCCGGATATGTTCCGCTTCCATACAATGAGCTTCGTACAGTGATGTTACGCCCATTTTGGCAAAGTCAGCTTGTGCGTAGTACACGCCGAGTTCCCACAGCGCCTCCGGTGGCGAGGGAAATTTAGACCAGATCTGCAACCAGAACGGGTCATTCGTGTAGTAATTATTCACATTCCCGCGCAGGATGCCGGTCGGTCTGCCGGTATCGTCTTTTTCAATGCTGACAGAGCAGACCTTCTCCGGAGTGGCGTGGGAGATACCCATCCGTTCCAGTCCGAGGCTGTTGAACGCGCAGGTATTCGGCGTGACCGGCGCCCAGGCCTGGATGAATACCGGGTGTGCCGGTGCGGCATGATCCAGTATTCGCCGATCGGGTAATCTTCCTTCCAGCAGATCCCGGAAGTTTCTGCGTAAAAAATAATGGGGCTCACCGACCGGTGTGGTGATGATCCATTCTCCGGGCGGCGTCTGTGCGGCGCGCTCCTTTATTCTGGAGACAATATCTTCATGGGAAGTCGCATCCAGAATATTGACCAGGCCGCATTCCAGCGCGCCGAAGTGCAACAGATGGGGATGACCGTCCACCAGCCCCGGCATGACGGTGGCACCTTTAACATCAATTATGTCGGCATGTTTTCCCGCGAGGGCTTTCATGTCATCCTTTGAGCCGAGCGCCAGAATCCGCTTGCCTTCGAGAACAATGGCCTCCTGCGTGGTATTCGCCCCGTCCATGGTCAGTACCTGACCACCGCATAGCAAAATTCTGTCTGATTTGTCTTGCATCAGGATTCACCTCCGCGGGATCCGAAAAAACAGCCCGTCACAAAAAAAATATTCAGCCAATCATAATGATAGCGTGAAAGGTGTCAGGCACCTAAAAAAAGGGAACAGGTGCCTGGGTGGACCAGGCGGTATGAAGACAAAGCATTTCGGGGCCTGATCTGTGGCCAGGTGTATATTCAAAGCACCGAGATAACGGCGTCGGTCAGGTAGTCGATATTTTTTGGGCTGATGCCGGCAATATTGATACGACTGGAGCCCACCAGGTAGATGCTGTACTCATCGCGCAGGCGCTGGATTTGCTCTTTGGAGATACCGAGAAAAGAAAACATACCGTACTGGTTTTTAATAAAGCTGAAATCGCTTGGCGCATTTTTCTCTGCCAGTGTATCGGCGAATAAACTGCGTAATCCGTTAATACGTTCGCGCATTTCATCGAGTTCCTGTTTCCAGCTTGTATAGAGTTCCGGATTTTGCAGGATGGTTTTTACCAGGGCTCCACCGTGGGCCGGCGGCAGTGAATACATCTGTCGGGCAATATTGGTAATATGGCTGGTGCCGGCTTCCGTTATTTCGGTGCTCGCTCCCATCACGATAACGGCACCAATACGTTCACGATAAAGGCCGAAGTTTTTCGAACAGGAATATACGATCACCATTTCATCTACAGATTCTGCCAGCAGACGCAGGCCGTAGACATCTTCATCCAGTCCTGTCCCCAGACCGTGGTAGGCGGTATCAATAAAAGGCAGAAAGCCCTGTTTCTTTGCCAGCTCGGCCACGCTGTCCCATTGCTCCCGGGACAGGTCAACGCCGGTAGGGTTATGGCAGCAGCCATGGAAAAGGACAATATCATTCTTTGTTGCCTGTTTCAGCGTATTCATCATCGCATCGAAGCGAAGACCATGACTGTCTGCATCATAGTAGGGATAGGAGCGGATGTTCAGGCCGGTGCTGCCCAGCAGGGGGATGTGATTGCCCCAGGTAGGATCACTTACCCACAGAGTCGTGCCGGGCCGGCAGCGGTTAAGCATTTCGGCGCCGATACGCAGGGCACCACTGCCACCGGGAGCCATTATCGAACACAGCCGTTTATCTTCTACTGCGGGATGTGTCCGGCCAAAGATGTGGTTGATAATGCGGGAGTTGAAATCTTCAAAGCCCACTTGTGCGATGTAGGCCTTCGTGTTTTCTTCATCATGCCAGAGCCGTTCCGCCTGTTTTACGGCTGCGAATATCGGTGTATTGCCGTCAGCGTCCTTGTACACGCCAGCACCCAGATCGATCTTGTCGGGGTTGTTGTCCTGATTGTAGGCGGCGGTCAAACCCAGTATCGGATCTGCAGCCAGTTTTTCCAGTGATTCGAGCATGATATTACCTGTGTGTTGGATAAGAGTAGTCGTATGTTCTGAAACAATATTTTTTGCGGGATTGTACACCTTACAGCTTTGAAAGTATTAGCCAAATCTACAATGCGTATGTTCAATACCGGTATTTTGATCGGCTGTCGTTGCGCAGGGAAACTGTTCGATGATATTTCAAAAGACTCAATGAGGCAGACGAGCAAAAAGATCCGACGACCTTTTTTCTACAGCCATG
>JAJRTU010000266.1 GCA_024278135.1 Gammaproteobacteria bacterium | reverse complement strand
GGCAGAGTCCAGGGTGTCGTGGTCCAGATAACCAGCGAAATGGGGTCCGCGTCATCATCCACACCAAAACGTTTCAACAGCTCAATGCGGTCAAGAACCTGAAAACGCACATCGATGGCCGGCGACTCCTTATCCTCATATTCCACTTCCGCCTCTGCCAATGCCGATCCACAGTCGCTGCACCAGTGCACAGGCTTGACACCCTTTTGCAGATGTCCGCGTTCGATCACCTGTCCCAGCGCCCTGACAATATCGGCTTCGGTATGCTTGTCCATGGTCAGATAGGGACGCTGCCAGTCACCGAAGATCCCCAGACGTTTAAAATCTTCCCGTTGTTTATCAACCTGTTTCCGGGCGTAATCGCGGCAGGCCTTTCTGAACGCACTGCGTTCAATTTTGTGTCCCGCCTTACCGACTTTCTTCTCCACCATCAGTTCGATGGGCAAGCCATGGCAATCCCAGCCAGGGACATAGGGTGCGTCAAAACCACTCAGGCTGCGTGACTTTATAATGATGTCTTTGAGGATCTTGTTCACGGCATGGCCGATATGAATATCACCGTTGGCGTAGGGAGGACCATCGTGCAGAATAAATGTCGGTTTACCGGCTTTCTTTTCCCTTATCTTTCCATAGAGATCCATCTCCTCCCAACGTTTGAGCAACGCCGGCTCACGTTGGGCCAGGTTGCCTTTCATGGGAAAATCGGTCTTCGGCAGGTTCAGCGTGTCTTTATAATTACTCATTCAATATATCTAATTTCTGAATGTGGTTTTGTTATGAATTCGACGCCGTCATTCCGGCAGACGAAGCGTGCGCATGTACATTCCTTTGTGTGCTTCGGATTTACTTATCCTTCCCCGATGCAAATAATGCTTTTGCATCATTTATATCCCTGGCAATTTGACTTCGCAGTTCATCAACAGAAGCAAACTTCTGCTCTCCCCTTAAATACTGCAAAAACTCCACCTCGACATGTTGACCATAGATATCATCGCTGTAATCGAGTATATGTACCTCCAGCAGCAGTTGCTCCCCATCAAACACGGGCCGCGTGCCGATATTCGCCACTCCCTCATAGCGGGTCTCGCCCAGCCCTCTGACATACACGGCATAAACGCCGTGCAAGGGTGGCCTGTTCCGGTTCAGGGCGATGTTGGCAGTGGGAAAACCCAGTTGCCGACCACGCTTGTCACCATGCCTGATCCGACCGCAGATACGATAGGGTCTGCCCAGTAAAGAGGCCGCTTTGCGAAAATCATGTTCTGAAAGCGCCTGTCGCACCAGACTCGAGCTGACACGTTCGCCCTTCATTGAAAACGAATCCACCGGTATCACATCAAAACCTGCCTGCCGCCCCATGCGACGCAAGGTCTGGATATCTCCTTCTCTGTTCTGCCCGAACCTGAAATCATCACCGATGATGATGCGCCTGATACCCATCGCTTCCACAAACAAACGCTGGACAAACTCTTCTGCAGAAACGGCCGCCAGAGATGCCTGAAATCGCAGACAAACCAGCTTGTCAATACCCTCGCCCGCCAGCAGCGAAAATTTCTCCCGGAAATTGCTCAGTCTGGTGGGCGCCGATTCAGGCTGAAAATATTCCAGCGGTTGCGGTTCAAAGATCAACACCACCGATGGCAGACCCAGCTCCCGGGCATGATGCTGGAGTTGAGCCAGTACCGCCCGATGCCCCCTGTGGACACCATCAAAGTTGCCGACGGTGGCAACACAGCCGCCGGGAATAACGTTTGATTTACCTAAAGTGTGAAGCAGATCCATGATTATTATTGTGCAGGGATTATAAACATTAGTGCGGAGCTGTCATCTGCTTTGGCCGTATTCCCAACAACAATAATGAAACAAAATAGCAAAAGGCACCCGCCAGCACCCAGAAAAGCAAATTCACAGCACGCTGATACACGTCCCAACCCAGCCAGATATCAGCACCGGGCACCAGATATATCAACATCAGGGCCATTGCCGAGACCGCCACAACAAGTTTGAACAGGTAGCCGGTCCAGCCTGCACCGGGTTTATAGTCACCTTTTTTTCGCAAAAAGAAATAGAGCAGACCGGCATTGATGAAAGCGGATAATGATGTCGCCAATGCCAGCCCGGCGTGGGCCAGCGGCACGACCAGCAGCAGATTAAGTACAATATTGCTGAGCATCGCCACAACACCTATTTTCACCGGGGCCAGCGTGTTCTGCCGGGAGAAAAACCCCGTCGCCAGCACCTTGATAAAAATAAATGCCGGCAGACCGAAAGCATAGGCCATCAGGCTGCGACTGGCCATCAACACGTCATGTTCGCCAAACTCCTTGTATTGAAACAGGGCCGTCAGCATCGGTCCTGCCAGTACAGCCAGACCCAGAGCGGCGGGAATGGCGATAAGAAATACCAGCCTGAGGGCCCAGTCCATCGTGGCGGAATAACCTTGCTGAGCCCCGCTGGCATGTTGCTGCGAAAGGCTGGGCAAAATCACCGTTGCCAGGGCGACGCCGAATACGCCCATGGGAAACTCCACCAGACGATCTGAGAAATACAACCAGGAGATACTGCCGGTCGCAAGAAATGAGGCTATCAGCGTATCCACGAGC
>JAJRTU010000015.1 GCA_024278135.1 Gammaproteobacteria bacterium | reverse complement strand
TAAAAATCTCATCGACCTGGCCGCTCGGCCTGTTTCGCAGCTGGTCTTACATGCACATTGATCAACGCTGTGTGGTTTACCCGCGACCGGCAGGGACAAGATTGTTGCCACAAAAGACCCTGCTTGATGAAGATGAACAAAGCGGGGCGGGCAGCGGCACTGAAGATTTTATCGGTTTCAGACAATATCGCGACGGCGACTCCATGCGCGCCGTCGACTGGAAGGCCTATGCCCGCGAACGCGGTTTATTGACCAAGCGTTTCAGCGGCAAGGGTACCCGAAAAATTCTCATCGACTGGCAACACACACGGCATCTGGATGATGTGGAACAACGTCTGTCTCAGTTGTGTTTGTGGATTATCCAAGCGGAAAATCAGGGGGCGGAATATGCCCTGGCTTTACCGGGCAAAGCTGAGGTTCTCTATGGCAACGGCGAGTCACACAAACACCGCTGTCTACATGCCCTGGCCGGCTACGGACTGAGCGATGAACGGGCTTAAGAACCGCCTTGTTGCTCTGCGCCCTGATTTACTCTGGCTGAGCGGCGGGCTGGCCCTGGCTGTTGTCCCCCATGCTCAGCGCATTCCACTGTGGATGACGCTGATGTTTTATTCTCTGGCCCTGTGGCGTCTCCATAGCGAACAGGCCGCCTCTGCACGACCCGCGAAACCGGGCCTGCTCAGTCGCGTCGGTCGACAGTTGCTTATGATCATCATTGTCGTCGGCGTATTCAACACCTACGGCACACTCGTCGGCCGTGATGCCGGTGTCGCCCTGCTGGTGTTGCTGGCCGGCATGAAGCTGGTGGAGTTGCAGGGGGAGCGCGATTATTACATCGCCGGTTTTATCGGCATGTTTCTCATCCTGACCAATTTTTTCTATTCGCAGACCATTCTCTCCGCGTTACACATGCTGCTGACGATCACCATCCTTGTCACGGCCCTGATTACACTGAATGATCGGCACCGTATCCTTGACACACGAAGCCGGGTAAAGCTGTCTGCCTCCTTATTACTCCAGTCAATACCTCTACTGCTGATTCTCTTTGTTCTGTTCCCGCGTGTGGACGGGCCACTGTGGGGCCTGCCCAAGGATGCCCGTGCCGGCACCAGCTGCCTGGACGATGAAATGTCTCCGGGGCAGATCAGCCGGCTGGGGCTGTCTGATGAAGTGGCGTTTCGTGTCGAGTTCAACGGGCCCATCCCGGAGAATTCATCACTGTACTGGCGTGGACCGGTGCTCTGGTACAGCGATGGTGTCAAGTGGGTGGGCAGGAAAACACGTGCCGGTCCTGCACCCGTTACCGTGCAGGGTTCGCCCATCCGCTACACCGTGATGATGGAAGCCACGGATCAGAACTGGCTGTATGCCCTGGAGATACCGACCGTGCCACCTGAGCGGGCCTTTTTCAGCCACGATCTGCAGATCCTTACCCGATCCCCGGTGCGCAACCGGAAACGTTATGAACTCAGCTCTCATACCCAGTTTACATTACAGGCACGGGACCAGGCCGAACTCGAACAGGCCCTGCAATTGCCCCAGGGATATCATCCCAGGGCGATAGCACTGGGACAATCATGGCGGAACAGGGGGGAGGACAGTCGTGAAATTATCAACACCGCCCTGCAAATGTTTAACACGGAACCCTTTTATTACACGCTCAGGCCGCCCCTGCTGCTGGACGACAGTGTCGACGAATTTCTGTTCGAGTCCAGGCAGGGTTTCTGCGAACACTATGCCGCGGCTTTTGTCATTTTGATGCGTGCCGCCGGTGTCCCGGCACGGGTGGTCACAGGCTACCAGGGCGGCAGCCTCAACCCGGTGGGCAACTATCTGGTCGTCAGACAATATGACGCCCATGCCTGGGCTGAGGTCTGGCTGGCAGAGGAAGGCTGGGTGCGGGTGGATCCGACAGCGGCAGTATCACCTGCACGTATCAGGGACGGCATGGAAAATGCCCTGCAGGGGGGTCTTATCGAGTTTCCGCTGGGCCTGCAGAACAACCAGCTGGCACAGAACATCTGGCGACGCATCCGCTACAACCTGGATGCCATCAACATGCGTTGGAATCAATGGATTCTGGGCTACAACAACCAACGACAAAGCTCCTTTTTGAAGCATATCGGCTTCAGCAATATCGACTGGCGCGAAATGACAGGCGGCCTGTTGATGTTGACAGCGCTTGTGTTGGCCTTCGTTGCCTTCCATTTATCCGGAAGCGGCAAAACACAAACAGACGAGGCCAGGTTTTTATATGATCGCTTTTGCCGGAAACTGGCCCGCTGTGGAATCCGACGCCATGACAGCGAAGGGCCGATGGATTTTGCCGACCGTGCCGGACGTCAACGCCGGGACCTGGCCGCAAGTATTGACAGGATAAGCGCCCTGTATATCGCCAGTCGCTACCAGGATAAAAAAGAATCATTGCTTTCATTACGACGACAAATCAGAATGTTCAGACCCACTCAGCGAAGCGGATTCCAGAAAAGGGGGATAAGGGGAATGAGGAAGCACTAATGTCCAGAGTTGACACAAAGCTGGCCCTTGAGCTTGATGTTATCCGGCGCCAGGAACTGTTTGCCGGTGTGGACGTCGATCAACTTGCCCCTTATCTGGAAAAGTGTGTTATTCGACAATTCCAGAAAGACGACATGTTGATAGAGGCGGGCGATGCCAATCACTGCCTGTACCTGATAATCGCCGGTCGCTTTCGTGTGCATCTGCCCAATGACAAACAAAACCCGGTGATCATACTCGGTGTCGGACAAAGTATCGGCGAGATTTCCATCATCGATCACCAGCCTGCCTCCGCACATGTTATTGCCGATGTCGAAGCACGGGTTCTGGTCATCGAAGAAGATCAGCTCTGGCAAATACTGGAGCATTCTCATGCCATCGCCTACAACCTGCTCGTCGTGCTGGCGCAGCGTTTGCGTTATGGCAATACGGTGATGAGCAAGATCAAGGAACTGTTGTATGAGTATGAATACAACGCCACCGTCGACTCCCTTACCGGCCTTTACAACCGGCGCTGGCTGGATGACATGTTCACCCGTGTCATGCACCGCTCTCACACCAATAAGCACGCGCTGTCCGTGTTGATGATCGATATTGATTATTTTAAACAATTTAACGACAAATACGGCCACATCGCCGGTGATGCTGCTTTGCGTATTGTCTCCAAAAATATTTTGCAAAACCTGCGCCCGGAGGATCTGGTGGCGCGCTATGGCGGTGAGGAATTTTTCGCCCTGCTGCCCGGTCTGGATTTGAGTGCTGCCGAATCCGTCGCAGAGCGCTTGCGTGAAGCCATCAGCACCACCGAAATCCAGACCCGTGATGAGTTAACGTTACCGCCTTTGACCATTTCCATTGGCGTCGCCACCATGCAGGAACAGGATCAGCCGGATGATCTTTTCCTGTCGGCCGACGAAGCGCTTTACCGTGCCAAGGATTTGGGAAGAAACAGGGTCAGTCGTTAACCTGCACATAAACCGGATATTCGCCCCACGCTGGACTTGACCCGACATCCGGTAAATAATGCACCGTTCCCGACTCAGGCGTATTCTCGCGAAGGCGGGAGTACAGAACAGGTTGCAGCGGTCTTTATCCGGCGGACTCCTGTCGAAGTGAATGCCTGGGGGGTGCAGCAGCGACGTCAACACAGCACGTCGCGATGAATAAATCCTGAGAGATAATCATTGTACCCTCGATTATTTAATATCCACTAAAATAACGAATTAATCGAAAGGAGAAAATAATGGGTTTTTACGACAAACACTGCCTGCCGCATCTGTTGAATTTTGTCTGCAGCCTGAAAAACATCCGTCAGCAACGGGAAGTCGTGGTGCCACTGGCGAAAGGCAGAGTGTTGGAAGTCGGCATGGGATCAGGATTGAATATTCCCTATTACGATAAGAACAAAGTGGATATGGTCTGGGGACTGGAGCCTTCCGAAGGTATGCGCAACAAAGCCAGAGTAAGACTGGAAAAGGCCCCTTTTGAAGTAGAGTTACTTGATCTGCCCGGCGAAGAAATCCCTCTTGACAATGACAGCGTGGACACTGTCCTGCTGACCTTCACGCTGTGCACGATACCAGACTGGCAAAAGGCCCTGGAACAAATGCGCCGGGTATTGAAGCCCGGTGGCGAACTGATCTTTTGCGAGCACGGCACGGCCCCGGATGAGAATGTACGAAAGTGGCAGAACAAGATAAACCCCCACTGGAACAAGTTCGCCGGCGGTTGTAATTTAAACCGCCCCATCCCTGAATTACTGGAAAAAGTCGGATTCAAAATCGAAAAGATAGAATCTCAATATCAACCCGGACCAAAATTTCTCAGCTATTTTTACCAGGGCGTTGCGAAATAAACATTTAGCGGGCACCTGTCCGGGCACGCCTGCAGGATCCGGATGATCTGTTCTTCTGTAAATCGCTTCTTCATTGGCTTCTCCTTCGATTCAGAGAAACCCTAACATAATCTCTGGTTCAATTATCGCGGGGCGATATGCCGGCGATTTCAATAAAGGTGCGGGTGGTCGGTGTCTGCTAACAGCGTCAGGCTACTGTCACTATTCGTGGTTTCGGTCTTTGCGTCCATCAGACCTTCGAGGGATCGGTGTCGTCGGTAACGAGGAAATTACGATGGGTGCTTGTCAGATTTCTTTATCCTTACAGTCATGGTTTTACCATCAAAAAACGCGCTCTAAGCTTCAATTCATGCGTTTTTTAATGCCTTAATTTATTGTAATCAATCGGTTGGGTTGGTGCGACCCCGGCTGACGCTGGCCAGCAATGTACAGCGATATGGTGGCGGCCTGGGAACTGAATGGCAACACCACGTCCGGGCCATCAAGCAATATCATATGCACCTTATACAACAGGAAGAAGAAGGCTGACGCCTTCTTCTTTTAGCTGCTAAAATAGAGCATATTAACCTATCCAAAACTGATGAGGATTTACTGATGCGACAAATCATTGTTCATCCCGGCGAAGATAATTATTGGGTTGCAGAATGCCCCAGCTTACCTGGTTGTATTAGCCAAGGGGAAAATCGTGACGCCGCCCTGACTAATATTAAAGAAGCGATTGAAGGCTATATCGCTGCTCTGGAGGAAGATGGGCTAACCATTCCCGAAGAGCACTTCGATACCATGCTCGTTGCTTTGTGAGTAAATTACCGCGTCTCTCTGGACGAGATTGTATCGCCGCATTGGGAAAAGCCAGCTTTTATAAAAAGCGTCAACAAGGGAGTCACGTTATTTTACGACGTGACGTTCCGTTCGCTCAGTTGGTCGTGCCCGATCATAAAGAATTGGACCGCGGTACGCTCCGCGCCATCATTCGACAAGCAGGTCTCAGCGTTGATGAGTTCAATGAATTGATATAACCCTTCCCCTGCTTCCCCGCACCTCTCAACCCGCATTCCGTCGTCAGGGTGGCACGAACGCTAGAATGATACAGATCCATAGGCTATAGTCGCTGCTATGGGATACGCATTGTTAACGGAAAAACTGCCTCTAGGAGCCTGTCGGATTTAACCACAGTATTTGGTAAAATACTCATGTCCTAACAACAACAGAACAAACCGGCCATGTCAGAAAAATTCCAGACGATTAACCGAGATACACCGTACCTGTTACCGCCCTCGTTACAGGATTGGCTACCAGAGAAACATCTGGCACGCTTCGTTGTTGATATTGTCGATCAACTCGATTTACGTGAACTGGTCACGCGTTATGGTGGTGGTGGCAAACAGCCCTATCATCCTGCCGTACTATTGGCGCTGTTGTTCTACGGTTATGCGACCGGGACCTTCTCTTCGCGCAAGCTCGAGCAAGCGACCTACGATTCAGTCGCTTTTCGTTTTATCAGCGGGGACACACATCCAGACCATGACACGATCGCCACCTTCCGCAAGCGTTTTCTGCCGGAGCTGGAAGGGTTGTTTGTACAGATGCTGGTGGTGGCTAAAGTCATGGGGGTATTGAAGCTGGGCAAGGTCTCTCTGGACGGCACCAAAATCAAAGCCAATGCCAGCAAGCATAAGGCGATGAGCTGGGGCTATGCGAGAAAGCTGGAAGCGCAACTCCACCGGGAGGTACGCGAACTGCTGAAGAAGGCGGAGCAGGCCGATGCCGAAGAGGCGCCAGAGATGGATATTCCCGATGAACTGGCGCGCCGGGAAGACCGCCTGGCGGCCATCAAAAAAGCCAAAGAAGAGATTGAACGGCGGGCGCAAGCACGCTTTGATGTTGAGCAGGCGGAGTATGAGGCCAAGCGTAAACAACGCAAAGATAAGGAAACTGAGACCGGCAAGAAAGCCCGAGGGCGTGCGCCACAACCGCCAGAGGCCGGACCACGAGACAAAGACCAGGTGAACTTCACCGATGATGAGTCACGCATCATGGCGTCTTCGGAAGGATTTGTGCAGGCCTACAATGCCCAGGCGGCGGTGGATATTGCGTCCCATTTGATTGTGGAAAATCACCTTACCCAACAGTCCAATGACAAACAAGAGGTGGAGCCGACCCTGAAGGGATTGCAGG
>JAJRTU010000265.1 GCA_024278135.1 Gammaproteobacteria bacterium | reverse complement strand
GATAATTTACTCATGACCTCCTCCTCTATAGTTATTAGTTGATCATGTATTTGATCTCGAATTTATATAAAAAAACCCTCTGCCACCCCGAGATCAACAGGTAACAAAGAGTTAAACGCTAGAAATAATTTGATTTGAGAAGATTTTACAAAAAGGAAACTGAACGTTGAACTGAACAGCATTATCGATGAAAGACCCGTAATGGAACCACTGTGATATAGCCGCTGTTGTTTTGTCATAGCTGTTACTGAGGCCATGCGCAAAACAAAGCGTTGGGCTTTATATGGTAAACACTTACAGTTTGAAATGAATACATTCTTATCATCGTGCTCAGTAATGGTTATATCCCTTCATCAGTTCAACAAGAAATCACAACACGTATAGGCCCGCCTGATCAGGCCTTCCCCGAACGGGGCCGTTTCACATGTTTAATGTGTCAAGTTTGTAGGCACATCTACCAATACAATCACTTAATTTCCGTATTTACAGCTTATTATTATTACTACAGTAAGCGACTAATATCTTAGGAAACTTTCACAACACAAGCAAGCTAATATTGTCTTTGTCGGCTATCGGAAGAATAACGGAATTGTATGCGATATTTGCATGTTTATCAGATAGTTATAAAAACTATCTTGCTCAAAATATTCTGATTGACCCTGGCAGCACCATGAAATTATCCTGAAACTGCTGATAAATGCGCTGATAACATTCAAACGAGGCCCCGCCGGAACTCTGGAAACACTGACAGATACACGCTTCCAATGAACCCGGGCGGATTTATGTCCACGCCCTCAATCGCTTATTGTAGGATTTAGCACTCGTTTGACCAGGGGGCAGGCTCTGGCCGCTTCCTTCTCGGCCTGATCATACTTGTCTCGCGCTTGCTGGGTTGCACGCTTCATATCCCGAATGACACCACCCTTCTCACCGGGCATGGCCTTGTTACGGGTATAGACAGAAACCTGTTCAAATTCTGCAAAGGTCAGTGCCGCGTTGATGACATCATAACGACAGGTACAGGCGTAGAGATTTTCTTCATTTTGCCCGCCATTCTTGACCATACAATCCACCACAAACCTGACCGTTTCTATCGTGGGATATTCGTTCGCCGACACAAAAGAAGAAACAAAAAGCAGTGCTGCCAGACAACATTGGTAAAAACGCATTCTATAATACTCCGATTGGTTTGATTCTCTACGTTGATACTAACAAAATATACAGTCGGAAAACACAGCTAACTGAGAACAGTGACGTATAAACACTGGCATCTGTAATTACCGCAAGTTCAGTTCAGTCAAGCATTGATCGTATTATGCTCACGACTTGATCAGTACTGCCACGATTTTCCACTACCAGCCTTTTGGCATTTTCTCCCATTTGACGCCGCCGCCCTGCATCTGCCAGTAAGGCCATCACTTTTTCTGCAAGCGCGGCAGCATCGTCTACCAAGTACATGGCATCCACCCCCTGCAGGAGTTCAGCTATTTCATGGAAATTGGCGATGTTTCGACCTGATATGATCGGCACACCCAGACTGGCCGGTTCCAACATGTTATGACCACCAGCCGCTACCAGACTGCCGCCAACAAAAGCAATATCCGCGCAAGCATAGTATAACTGCAGGTCACCGAGCGTATCCAGCAGCAGTATCCGCGTACTCCCGCTGCACGCCTTGTTATCGCTTTTTCGCACAACTTCAAAACCGCGCCTGCCACACAAATTTTCTACGCTTTTAAAACGCTGCGGATGACGTGGCGCCAGGATCAGCAGGCAATCATCATATTCCCGTAAAATCTGTTCAAAGGCATCCAGTACCTGCGCTTCCTCATGCTCATGGGTGCTGGCCGCAATCCATACCGGTCGATGGGGGAAATTTTTATTACGTACAAACTGGGACTGCTCGTGCAGATTGGCCGGGACATTCATATCGAATTTCAAATTCCCCGTAATACTGATCCTGGCAGGCTCACAGCCCAGTGACATAAAACGGTCTGCATCCAGCTTGCTTTGCGCCATCAAGCGGCTGACACAAGCCAGAGTCCTTTTGATTGTGGTCCCGAACTTCCTGTAACCATTCAGGGATTTCAGGGACATCCTCGCATTTGCCAGAACAATGGGAATATGTTGCCGGTGGCAATAGTGGTAAAGATTGGGCCATAACTCCGTTTCCATGATGACGCAAATGGAAGGCCGCAGGTGTTTAAGGAAACGCCGGATCGAACAGGGTAGATCGTAGGGTAAATACAAATGAATCACCTTGTCCGCGAAACGCTGCTGTACCGTTTGCCCCCCGGTCGGAGTCACCGTGGTAATAATGATTTGATATCCAGGCAACAGTGTCAACAGCCGGTTGATCAGCGGCCTTGCAGCCTCAACTTCACCAACAGACACCGCGTGCAACCAAAATACCGGTCCTGAAATTTCCAGCGGTGGCAGCCATCCGAAACGCTCCCTCCAACGCAGCAAGTATTCAGGGGAACGAAAGCCGAGAAAACATAACCGCAGTAAAACAAAAGGCACCAGACAATAAAGAAAAAGTGAATAAAGATATCTCAAAATCAATGCTGCTTGCTTTTATCAAATATGATTGGCTTTCAGCCAGGCCAGATAATCGTTCAATCCCTCTTCCAGCGTTTTGTATTCGTGCTTACATCCAATACTTTCCAGTTGAGCCAGATTGGCCCGGGTAAAGCTCTGATAACTTCCTCTTAATTTTTCCGGAAAAGGAATATAGTCAATTTCGCCGCGCCCATGCCAGTCGATCAGTATTTTTGCAACATCATTAAACGAACGTGAGATACCGGTGCCTACATTGAAAATTCCGGAATGCTGCGGCTCCTGCATAAACCAGAGATTAATTGCCACGACATCATCCACATGAATAAAATCCCGCTGTTGCTCTCCGGCAGCATAGCCATCACTGGCATCGAACAATTTCACTCCGGTATTTTCCAGCAACTGATTATTCAGATGACAGGCAATACTGGACATGGCGCCCTTGTGTGCCTCTCCGGGCCCATAGACGTTGAAATATCTCAAACCAACAATTTGTGATTCAGCGCTGTTCATAATCCGCCTGACATAATTGTCGAACAACAACTTGGACCAGGCATAGACGTTAACGGGTTTTTCACAGGCCGGCTGCTCGGTAAATTCATCCCCCACACCGTACACCGCAGCGCTGGACGCATAGATAAATGGTATCCTGCTGCGCAAACAATAGTGTAAAAGCTGCTTTGAATAACGATAGTTATTGTCCAGCATCATACGCCCGTCCCATTCCGTCGTATCGGTACAGGCACCCTGATGGAAAACCAGCTCAATCTTGCCCGGACTGCCATCGTCGCCGGTTATTATCTTTCTGAACTCATCCTTGTCCAGATAATCTTCGATATCACAATCAGCAATATTGTGAAATTTATGGCCGTCGCTCAGGTCATCAACGACAATCACGTCTTCTCGTCCGCGCCGATTAAGGGCCTTAATCAGCTTGCTGCCAATAAACCCGGCGCCACCGGTTACTATAATCATTCAGCCCCCTCGCGAATGGCTTGCCTGTACTTTCCTGATGATGTCGCTGGTGGAACACTGCGTTCGAAAGGCTATGCTGAGCACTTCCCCCCCATAACTTTTCACGAAATCAGCACCAACGATGTTTTCCGGCGAATAATCACCTCCCTTTACCAGCACATCCGGTTTAACGAGGCGTATCAGCTGTTCCGGCGTATCTTCGGAAAAAGGGCTGATCCAGTCGGTGGCTGCGAGAGCAGCCAACACTGCCATGCGATCTTCAAGGGTATTCACGGGTCTGCCACTGCCCTTTAATCTGAGCACCGAGTCGTCATCATTGACCGCCACTAACAGCCGATCACCCAGCGCCCTCGCCTGCTGCAAATAATCCACGTGCCCCGCATGGACAATATCAAAACAACCATTGGTCATAACAATACGTTCACCGCGCGATCTGGCCGCAGCAACGATACTCGCCAGCTCCTGTTGCTGAACAACGCCTGTAAAAGTGTGGCTGCCCTGACCAATGGCCGCGTTCAGTTCGGCAACATTCACACTCGCAGTACCGAGTTTCCCCACTACCAGACCGGCAGCTATATTGGCATAAGCCGCTGCCGGTTGCAGTTCACAGGAAGACGCCAGGGCCGATGCCAGCGTTGCAATCACAGTATCACCCGCACCCGTGACATCGAAGACTTCATGCACCTGTGTCGGCAAATGCAGGACAGTATCATTCAAGACATCGATCATGCTCATGCCCTGCTCACCTCTTGTGATCAATAAACCATCCAGTGCCAGAGATTCACACAGGGCCCTTGCTTTTTCCACCATAGCGGCCTCAGTGTCACATGGTCCAACAATGGTCTCGAACTCTTTCATGTTCGGGGTTAACAAACTGGCACCGTGATAACGGGAAAAATCATTACCCTTCGGATCGACCAAAACCCGTATGCCCTGGTCTTTAGCCTGCTTAATGAAGTCAACGCTTGCCTGTAAACTTCCCTTGGCATAATCGGACAGGATCACAACATCAGCCTGGCCGAGGTGTTTTTCGTATAAGTCGTGCAGGGGAGCCGGCTCCACGTCACCGGCATCGGTTTCATAATCGAGACGCAGTAATTGCTGATGCTGACTTAAGACCCTGAGTTTCGTCACGGTAGGAAAACCTTCCTGTCGAATAAAATGACATTCAACACCTGCCTCCTGTAACTGCCCAAACAAGCTGTCCGCGTGACTATCATTCCCGGTAACGCCGATAAGTTGCACTGCGACGCCCAGCGCTCTAATATTCATGGCAACATTTGCTGCCCCACCGGGGCGCTCTTCGGTTTTTTGTACTTTGACTACCGGGACCGGCGCTTCCGGCGAAATACGGTGGGTGTCCCCGTGTACATAACGATCAAGAATGACGTCACCAATGACCAGTACACGGGCAGTTGGCACAGGTGAAAAATAATCAATCATCTTTGCTTCGTTCTCAATACCTGAGGCTAATTGTGGGCTTATCAAAAATTGAATCTTAACATAGGGATATTGTCATAGTGTGTAATATGTTACGGCTCATTTATCAAGCTCTTTTGATCATGCTCATCTGTTCCGCCAACCTTGTTCAGGCGGAAGAATACACACCGACCCTGTTCGAAGCCGATTACACCATCCGTATCAAGGGCGCGAAGATTGCCAAAATGACGCGGCGCTTTTCTCGACTGGACAGTGGGGCTTATCAGTATCATTCGGAAACGCGGACCACCGGGCTGATTTCTTTTTTCAGAAAAGATCACATTATCGAGCGCAGCGACTGGCAACTGGACGCACACAAACTGATACCGATGGAATATTACTATGAACACAGCGGTGGTAAAAAAGATCGCAGGGTAAGCATTTCATTCGACTGGGAAAAGAATCGTATCACCAACTCCATTGATGGCTCATCCTGGAAGATGCCCACTGCCCCCAATATATTGGACAAGCTGCTGTATCAGCTTGCCATTATGTATGATCTGCAGGCCGGCAAGGAATTACTGCAATATACGGTTGCCGATGGTGGCAAGACAAAAATTTACAATTTTGAAATTCTTGGCGAAGAAACCATCAAGACACCGTTGGGTGAATTAGAAACCATAAAACTCGAACGGCATAAACCCAACAGCCGCCGAAAAAGCACACTATGGTGCGCAATAAAACTCGGGTATCTGCCGATTAAAGTGGAAAATATCGAAAAAGACGGCAAGATAACCGTCGCGCTGATCAATTCTCTGCAGGGCATTCCCTACTGAGTTTTTATCGCCCGCAGCAGTTTATCAGGAGGCAGGTAACCGGGAAGTGAGCGCCCCTGTGCCGTAAAAATTCCCGGCGTCCCTCTTACACCGATATCCTGGCCCAGGGCAAATTGACTGGCCACCGGGTTTTTACAGGTTTTCTTGCCGAGGCGCATCCCCTGTATCGCTTCATTCATCGCCTTGTGACGATTCTCGGCACACCATACCGCTTCCATTTGCCTGTAGGTCTGTGAGCCGATTCCGGCCCGGGGAAAAGCCAGATAGCGCACAGCAATTCCGCGCTTGTTCAGTTCAGGCATGTCCCGGTGCAGGCGCTTGCAAAAACCGCAATCAATATCGGTAAAGACGTAGACGGTATGTTTGCGTTGTGCGGGAGCAAATTCGATATAGTCGTCAGCGGAGATATCGCCCAGCAGGTTTTTACGCGCATGAGCACGCTGTTCCTCGCTCAAATTCCGTCTCTGCTCCAGATCGATCAAGTCGCCCTGCAATATATAGCGACCATCGGCACTGGCGTAAATCAGATCCGGCCCGAGCAGTATTTCATACAGACCGTTAATTTGAGATTTTTTAATTCGGGTGATATCAAGATCAGGAAAAGTCTTGTTAATAGATGCCCTGATAACATCTTCAGATGCGACTGCAGGCAGTGCAATTGTCTGCAAACACAGGAAAAAAACCACCGATAAGCTTAATCTCATTAATTTCACCCATACATTATAATTTGTTGGCAACAAGTCATAGATAATCAGATATGATTGTTAAATGGACATAAAATGTATGGTATCAGACATAAATAACGCTTGTCTGTTCAATTGTTGAATCATGAATACGGCTATAAACCCGCCCGCGAACAACAAATTAAGTCTTGAATTCGTTCTTCATGGTTTGCAGCAGGCCGGCCTGATCAGCCTGCAACAGGTGTCACAACTCCAGTCCCGACTGTCAGAGGAGGCCGGGGATGACGAACACCCCTTAATTACCGTTAGTGATCAGGGCTGGCAAAGTGCGACCAAACCTCCCTTCCCGCTAAACATGGAACGCATCACCCGCTGGCTGGCGGAAAAATCTTCACAGGAGTATTTTCGTATTGATCCACTGAAAATTGACGTGGCGAAAATTACCAGTGTGGTCTCCCAGGCTTACGCCAGCAAATTGAAAATCCTGCCGGTCACCGTGACAGAGACCGAACTCACCGTCGCCACCTGCGAGCCCTATATCACCAGTTGGGAGAATGAATTATCCCGCATTACCCGACTGAAAATTAAGCGTGTGGTTATTAATCCAAAAGATCTGGATCGCTATCTGGTTGAATTCTACGGCCTGAGCCGTTCCATGCTCGGAGCCGAATCTGAAAGCGATGACAAGAGCCTCAGCCCCTTACAGAATTTTGAGCAGCTGGTCGAAGTCGGCAAGGTCGGAGAACCCGATGCCAATGATCGCCACGTTGTCAGTCTGGTGGACTGGCTGCTGCAATTTGCTTTTGAACAACGTGCCAGCGATATCCATCTTGAGCCCCGTCGTGAAAAAGGCAAAGTCCGTTTTCGTATTGACGGCGTTCTGCATCTGGTGCATGAATTCCCCATCCGCCTGATGGGCGCGATTACCAGCCGCCTTAAATCTCTGGGGCGTATGGATGTGACGGACAAACGCCGGCCTCAGGATGGGCGGGTAAAGACGGTCACGCCCAGTGGTAATGAAGTGGAAATGCGTCTGTCCACCATGCCCACTACCTTTGGTGAAAAACTGGTACTGCGCATCTTTGATCCCGACATGCTGATGAAGAGTTTTGTCGATCTGGGCTTCAGTCAACACGATCAGCAGTGCTGGGAAAAAATGGTGGACCATCCGCATGGCATTATCCTGGTAACCGGTCCCACCGGATCCGGAAAAACCACCACACTGTATTCGGCACTGAAACAGCTGGCCCGACCGGAAATCAACGTCTGCACCATTGAAGATCCCATCGAACTGGTCGATCCACAGTTCAACCAGATGCAGGTGCAACCGGCCATTGATGTCACGTTCGCTGCGGGAGTCAGAACCCTGCTGCGACAGGATCCGGACATCATCATGGTCGGCGAAATACGTGACAAGGAAACGGCAGATGTTGCCATACAGGCCTCCCTGACAGGTCATCTGGTACTCTCCAGCCTGCACACCAATGATGCGCCCGCCACCATCTCGCGTCTAATCGAAATCGGCGCACAGCCCTATCTGATCGGCGCTACACTGCTGGGCATTCTCGCTCAACGTCTCATCAGGATGCTCTGTCCTCATTGTAAAAAGCCCGGTGCGGTAAATGAAAAAGCCTGGAACACGCTGGTGGCACCCGTAAAAATCAAACTACCCAAAAAAACCTTTCAGCCTCTGGGCTGTGATGAATGCCGCCACACCGGCTATATGGGTCGCATAGGTATTTACGAGGCACTGATGATAGATACCGACATGCGCAAGTTGATCAACACCACGACAGAGCTGGCGCAATATTATGCTGCGGCAAAAAAACAGGGCATGCGCAGTCTACGTATCAGTGGCGCACAAAAAATCGCTGAAGGCCTGACAACGCTGGAAGAAATCTATTCAGTCATCCCCCCCGACGAGGAAGATTAAACCACAACACACCACATACGCTCTCAGCACAGCAATCAACTCGACCTCGCCAACAAGAATATAGAAATACCTTTAATATCAAATAGCTACACGATTAGGTGTCAGGCACCACTACTGTCCGGTTAAATAATCAAACAATTTCAGTTGGTTATCCATAGAGCAGTTCCCTTCCTGGTAATCCGGTTTCATAAGTAATTGATCCAACGGGGTAAGCTCGAATAGTGTCAGACTTAAAATCTGTAAAATTGTG
>JAJRTU010000264.1 GCA_024278135.1 Gammaproteobacteria bacterium | reverse complement strand
CAAAGATCCTGGCGGCCTTCTCCCTTATACAACACGCCTCAAGATACTTCCGCAACGCAAAACGCGCCCTGCTCCACCGTGGTTTATGCGTTTCGAGGTCATTCACACTGACTATTCATCTACGGCTTCCCTGAGAATCGCATTTTCACATTCTGACAAGGAACACCAGGGGCGTATCAATTACCGGCTATTGCGGGACGGCATGGAATTATTCGCAGAAAACTATATTCAGCGCACGGGTAGCACTATCGTCCTTGACCTCCCCGCCCTGAAAGCAGATGAAAAGATAATCTTTCTGGTCGGCTGGGAAAACGAGCACATCTTTTACAAAAAGATCAACGCACTGTTGACGACAGAACAGGGAACGAAACTGCGCTCATGGACCAGCCGCCGGTAAATTCATCAATGTGCGTCTTACTCTAAAGACCCTGTTCACTTACAATAGCCCCCCTGTCGTCGATATATTGCGTTTTAACAAGCCTGCCTGCCTCGTCATATACATAGTTTATCTCTGAAAAACCCATGCTTCCGACTCGGGGCTTGTCCTGGCTGTCAAGAAAACTGATGTGTTGAGCCCTGTATCGAGGAGTGTAAGTCATCCTGATCTTTATTTGCTCTTTCCCTGCGTCTGGAAAGCTGGCAACAAACAGTTCCGGGAGATTCAGAGAATTATAAGCCACCTTAACCTCGGAGAATCCATCGAAACCAGGTGCTGCAGAACCGTCAGAATGAAAATACTTCTGGGACTCGAGAAAATTGTTCATACCGTATCCCTGTTTGATTACCGAGAATGTGTTATCCGCAAGACGACTGAGCGTATCCTTGTCATGCACGTTTCTTAATATAACCACCCTCCATTTATCAAACGGGCTCTTTATTTCTTCAGCCGGCGACAATTTTGATCTGCGCTCTACAGGCTCCCCGTTTACACCAAAGTAACGTTCGTCAACCAGCCTTCCCCTGCCATCCCGCAGGCCTCTCGCCTGGGAAAACCCTTGCGATGAAATTATCGGTTTCCCGTCAACACCTGAAAATAACTCGAGTACAATGCCACCTGACAAATCGTACTCTCTGTAGATTGATGCATAACCACCGTGAACAAGAACGGGTTTGCCATCGATACCAACGTAGGTTTCTTTAGTGATCTGGCCACGCGCGTCATATACCGCGAATATTTTAGCGTAACCCTTTTTATTCAGGACAGGTTTCCCGCTGGCACCATAGTAGGATATTTCGTTACCTCTGCCGCGCGCGTCATAACCCCAGACAATACTGGAATATTCGCCACCGAATAGAGCGGGTTTTCCGTCGGGCCCGAAATAAGATGTTTTTACGACGTTCCCATGCGCGCCCAGGACCCGGATCACTTTCGCATAGCCGTTATTAATCGAAACAGGTTCTTCATCAACATCAAAGTAAGATGCTTCAACGACGCGACCACGCGCATCGTGGATTTGAACGACCCTGGCATAGCCGTTTTTATTCAGGATCAATTCCTCGTCCACTCCATAATATTCCCGAACAGCAAGATTTCCTCGCTCATCGAACACATGGACAAGTTTTGCAAACCCTTCCTGCATCAGGACAGGTTTTCCATCTATATCGAAGTATGCCTCCTCGGTAATGTTCCCTCGAGAATCGTATTTCCTTGTGATTCGTGCATAACCGCCTTTACGCAGCACGGGTTTCCCGTCAATGTCATAGTAGGCCCCTTGAACAAGATTGCCGCGCACATCATATGTCAGTTCGGCCTTTGCATAATGATTTTTCCCAAGTGTGGGTTTCCCGCCAACACCAAATAATTTCTGTTCAGCCGGGTTACCGCGGGAATCGTAAACCCTGGTGAGCTTCGCATATCCTTCTTTGTGCAGGGTTGGCTTACCGTCAACGCCGAAATATTCCTGCTCGATCAGGTTTCCACGCGTATCGTAGACCTGCGTAAATCTTGCATATTCGTCTTTACCAAGGACAGGCCTTCCGTCGACACCATAATATTCGACTTCTTTTATATTGCCATGCTCATCATAGACCTGGGCGAGCCTGGCGTAGCCGTCTTTATGCTGGACCGGTTCTCCATTGATATCAAAGTATGCGAGTGCAACAAGGTTCCCGCGTGAGTCGTTCGTCTGGGTCAGCCTGGCATAGCCATCATTGTGCAGGGTTGGTTCACCGTTGATATCAAAGTATGCCAGCTCGTCAACATTCCCCCTCGCATCGTATACCCGGGTCAGCCTCGCGTACCCATCCTTATTCAGGACCGGTTTCCCATCGACACCAAAGAATTTCTGGTCAATGACATTTCCACGCGACTCGTAAATCTGAGTGACCCTGGCATACCCTCCTTTTCGCAGCGTTGGCTTACCGTCGACGCCGAAATATTCAATCTCTGAAACATTACCACGCTCATCGTAAACCCAGACCAGCTTCGCATAACCGTCTTCATGCAGGGTGGGCTTACCGTCGACAGCGTAATACTTCTGTTCTGTGACATTGCCCCGCACATCGTAAACCAGGGCAACCTTCGAAAACCCCTGTTTTACCAAAACCGGTTCTCCGTCAACCCCAAAGTACATTTGCTCAGTTCTATTTCCGTGCGCGTCATACGCATGGACAAGCTTCGCAATACCGCGTTTATTCAGAACCGGCTCGCCATTGACCCCAAAGCAGGCTTGCTCAGTCATATTCCCATGCGCATCATAAACACGGTATTTTTTTGCACAGCCCTTTTTATGGAAGGTAAGTTTTCCTTCTGTGTCAAGGTATGATATCTCCACTGCATTCCCTTGCTTATAAACCAGCGTCATGAATGCATAGCCATTATCATTAACGTGCAAATTCCCGTTTTCAGTTGTCCATGCAACCTTGGCAAGATCACCCTTGCGACTGAATTCTCTCTCGACTGCCAGTACACCTTTTTTTGATATCTGGATTTCGCCGGTCTTGCCTGTGTTGTGAATCTTCTTTATCGCGCCACTGGGGAATCTACGGTATAAACGGCCGAAATTATTCCCGGAGTCACTGACAGGCATCCCGTAAGCATTTTCGAATACAATGCGGGTTACACGACCATGCTCATCCAGGCCGAGCCTGAACTGAGAGATATCGGAATTACTGCCCTTTGCCAGCCCCAGACCTTCCAGTTGAGTCAGGTTTTTATCCAGCGCAAAGGGTTTCCCTGCTGTTTTGACAAACTTCACCAGCTCCGGCCCATCGAAGTCCCAGGTAACCAGGTTTTTGCCGGTCTTTCCATACAGGCGCACTTCCTGTGCCTGCCCCTTTTCATTGCTTATATACTCCCATCGAGCAACACCTTTTAACCACGGCTCGGAATCCAGGCCATCGCCATTCAACGGCAACAGCCCGCCGGAACCGTTTATACGGCGCATGGCCACGATTGCATTTCGGCGTGAGTCTATTGCGTAAGTGGAATAACGCTGCTTTTGCGTCTTGCTGTCGACCGGAAAGAGTCCCTGCGGTACACCCCACTGCGTCACATAGTCTTTGAAATAGTGGGTTTTTATTCTGTTGTAATCCCAGTAGTACAGTCCACCGGTAGCAATAATTATCAGGGAGACGGCTGCTGCAAACAGTCTGTTTCTCCGTTTCTTTCGCTCGCGCAGCTTGTCTCTTTGTTTAAGGTCATCGTATGCACAGCCGAGCAAGCCTGCCACGATGCGCAGAAGCTCATCCCGCTTCGTTTCTTTTTCTGTTTTATCTGCAACCGGCCTGACATCAGCCCCAATTGGCTCGACATCCCTGACCGGGGGATCTGCCTGTACCTCCTCAAAACCGACCAGCTGGCTGGTGGTCAGTACACCGGGAAACGACTCATCGGGTTCACCCTCGACCAACAGGGGAAAAATCCTGTCACTGCGCCCCAGTTCCTTGAATATCTCAATCTCCCGTGACACCCATCTTGAGCGAGGTGTATCCGGAGAGCAGATCACTACCAGGAAACGGGATGCTTTTAAGGCATCTTCAATCTGGGCATTAAGGCTGCCATCGGACGGCAACTCATCCCTGTCACGAAATATTTTCCCGAGGCGCGCGGGGAAACCCGCCTTTTGCAGTTCCTTTGGTACCCGGTAGGTCTCCAGCGCATTGAGGAGCCATTCGGCCCATTTCCTGTCACGCTCAACATGCCTGTAACTGATAAATGCGCTGTAGCGGTATTGTTGTTGTTCAGACATTCATTTCCCCTGCACTAAAATCTGATCGAGCTGCACACAAAAAACCAGCCAGCTAAAGGCCTCAGCATAAAAACGTCAACCCGGACTCACTACTGAACCATCAACTCCAGCCGCGCCAGCAACGCCAGCTCGGTCTCGAAATCCGCATACATTTCCACTTCGATTTCTGCCAGTTCCTTCTGGTCAATAGAACCGTCGATCAGCGCCTGGCGAATAACGGTCACTGTATCGCCGCGCTCGTCACTCCAGCTGGACCAGGCATCAAGCAGTGCCATATCGTTTTCACCCTCGTAGCGGGGGATCGGAATGCAGGCATGCTTCAGGAAATGCGCGGCGGCGTGCAGTACCGGGAAGTTTCCGGTTTCAAGCATCAGTTTGAGCGTATCCTGGATGCTCAGGCATTCACCCGGGAAATCCGGGCTGGATTTTTTGTGTAAATCCACTTCGCGCATGCCCAGTTGCTGTGCCAGATGAGGCAGTCCGTCGGGGTATTTTTGCACAGTTTCAAGGACGGCCTGTTTAAGGTCCGTGCTGACAGGCGGCTGTTGCCGGGACGCGTTGTTGCAAAATGCGTTCAGCCGGTCCAGCAGTTCGAGCTCGCGGGCGAAATCGATAAACATCTCGGCGTGGATACCCCGGTATTCATTTTCATCGATGCGCTCGTCACTGAGCGCCTCGCGGATACTCTCCACCGTTCTGCCGTGTTCCATATCCGCGGCTGTCCAGGCATCGAACAGCACCATGTCACCGATATGGCGGAACTGAGCCTGTGGAACACAGGCATGGTGCGTCTCCCGGCACAGTACTTCGAGTATGCGCACATCCTGGCTGTGATGCATGAGGTCCACCGCTTCCTGCAGCGTCAGTCGGTGCGATGGCATGCCCGGGTTACACTTGTTATACAGCGTACCCGGATTGACGGACATCTTTTCCGCCAGCGTCCTGATTCCTCCCGGGAAATCATGGCTGGTTCCGGCGATGGCTTCTTCCAGGCTGTCTACAGGATGTTTCATTGGTATTATTCTGTTGTTTGCTTTCGAGGGTATCCCGGTTTGCCCGCCTGTTGCGGATGGCTTACCCTGTCATACAAGAATAATCTAACATCGTTTGGGATCATGAACCACATAAAACCGCTCGTTCTGGGCCTCAGGATTGGTATTGTCGGCAATCGCAATTTGTCCGGCGCCGATGAAGCACTCGTCAAGCAGACGCTGGAGGAGCTGCTGACAAAAATCTGCCTGGCCACCGAGGCTATCCGGGTAGCGCATTGCCAGCCTTCGATACAGGCCATTTACGCGACCGAGCCGGCACAGTATTCCCTGGTCAATGCGCTGGCTGAAGGCGCAGACCAGCTGGCGGCGGACGTGGTGCGCGGTCTGCCTTTCCCCTTCAGGCTAAGCTGCCCGATCCCCTTCCCTCTGGACACCTATAAGCAATGGTTTGCCACCCAAAGCGGCCGGGAGCAGTTTGACCGGCTGGTCACCGACGAACGGCTGGACCCGGTTGTGATCGAGCTGGATTGTCACGCAGATACACCTGACCAGCGCCGGGATGGCTACCGGGCGGCGGCTGACATGCTGCTGGAACATACGGATATCCTGATTGCGCTTTATGACCCGGACATACAGGGCAACAGCGGTGGCTCCCTGGAAACGACACAGATTGCGGTACAGCGGCAGATTCCCGTAATTCACCTGGACACGAAGAATCCGCAACTGACCACACTGATTCACAAGCTTACCCGCTTTGAAGAAAACAACATTCCGGTGACCGATACACTCATCCAGGAGTTACTGGAAACAGTGCTGCTGCCGGTTGCATACAGGAAGGGTCATTCACCCGCTGTGGCGCAAGAGAAAGACAAGACCTTTTGTGTAAGGGGTGTGCAGTGCTTTTTTGACGAACCGTTGCTGAAGGAAAGCGGCGCACGAAGAAACCGGGCAAGAGCGCTTTACCGGCTCTATGCACCGGCATGGAAACTGACATCCGGCATAATGAAACTCGCTGCGGCCTCCGTGCGCCGGGAAACCAAAGCTGACACCACTGTAAAGACACCTGGATCGGCAGCACGGGCGGAGCAGGCTATTGCCGGTATGAAGGAAACCAGTGCTCTGCAACAAGAACCGGTCAACGCGCTTGCATGCCACTACATGGATATCTACCGGGGTTCATTTATCCTGAACTACCTACTCGGTGCGATCGCGGTGTTCCTTGCCATTTCATCCTACTTTGGTGGTGCCGGGAAAGTCTTTACAGTGATCGAGCTGATTGCCTTGCTGCTTATCGTGGTCACTTACCTGTCCAGCCGTGCAGGGGACTGGCAGCGCAAGGCCGTGGACTACCGGTTTATGGCCGAGTTTTTCCGGCATGTCGAATGGCTGACACTGCTGGGACGGAATGCGCAGCTACTGAGACCTGCAACGCATCACCATGCGTATGACCCGGCAAATACCTGGATGGGTTGGTACCTGCAAGCCCTTATACGCACACAACACCCCTTCCGGAGTCTGATACCGGATGCCGGCCCGGACCTGAAGCAACGCGTTGCCCGCCTGGACCGGGCGTACGTGGGCCATGTACAGCATGCCATGTGTTCTGACTGGCTGGAACAACAGCACCAGTATCACCAGACACTGCACGGCCGCTACACTGCATGGGACCGGATCTCGAATCGCATCATGGCTTCACTGTTCTTCCTGACGCTGGGCGGCGTGTTGCTGCACCTCCTCCCATGGCACCCGGAAGGCCAGCTGGCAAACCACTATTACACCTGGACGGTAGCCGTTTTTGTCGCAGCGTTGCCGGCATTCCTCGCCGCCGTGCACGGGATCACGGTACAGGGCGAATTTGAAAGGCTTGCCGAACGTTCGGCGGCGACGGCCGGGTATTTGCAGGATTTGATCTACCGCCTGCGCGGCATCACTCCGGAATCTCACATGCACTATGCCGACGCGGTTGGCGACCATGCCATAGAGGCGGCGCAAGTGATGCTGGAGGAAGTCACCGACTGGCAGGTTCTCTACCGGGCGCATGCGGTTGAACTGACCTGAGCTTCAGGTTTTCAACCAGGCGCAGGCTGTGCAGGGCCGCCGCCCGTTCATCCTTGCGTTTTTCCGCGTCCGGCAAACTGTCGAAATCGACCAGCAGCGGGGTCAGTTTGCGTTTGCTGTCTTTCTCGCCGGTTGTGGGTCGCCAACCTGCCAGGCGTTTGTCGGCCATCCAGCGCCGGTGCTCCATATCAGCCAGCGTGTGTATCTGTTCAGGGGTAAATTTCGGGGCCTGTGCTGCATTCAGCACATCATCCAGTGACAGTCCGATGGCGCGGAACTTGATCGGCAGGTGATCGGCCTGCCCGCGGTTCGAGTCTTTCATGCCTTCCGGCAGGTTTTCCCAGGGTGCGAGCGAGGCATTGGACTCAACAGTCTCGCCCTGCCCGAATTGATCCTCGCGGTACAATTCATGAATAATTTTCGCGGCCTCATCCTGTTGCTCGCCGATAATCTGCTCCATATCACCGGTGTTGCCAAGCAGGGGAAACAGTTCCACATTACCGGGTTGCGCCTGCCTGTCCGCGTAGAGCAGTTCGGTCAGGGCATCTGTCTGTAACAAGGCTGCGACAATAGGAATGTCTTCATACCCCGGCAGGGATACCAGCCGGCGTGCAAGCGTGAACGCCTGTATATCCGATTCTGCACAGATATAAATGACATCCGGCGGGCTGGCGATGATCTCCTGCAAATGTGCCGCCGACAGACTGTCAATCGGGAGGTCATGCGGCCTTATATCGACAAGTTGCTCCAGCGCAGGTGCGGACAGTGATAAAGCGGCTGTCTGCCGCGCAGCCTGTTCATCGATGAGCGCAATAACCGCTTTCCGGCCATTCGCGTAATGCCCGATGCGCGCAACGTGCAGGACAAGGCTTTTTGCGAGCGGACTGAAACCGAAAATCATGATCGAGACCGGTGGATCGTCCTTGCCTCGTATCGCCCGGTATCGATCCGGCGCACAGGTTTCAAACAGCAGCCTTGCACCGCGGTCAAAGAGGCTGAAGACCTGCGCGTTAAAGCGTTTCCCGCTGTCTGAAAACAGCGGGTGGGTATAAAACAGCGCCCTGGTGCGATGATCCGAGACGTGGGCATAACAGTCCAGTACGCAGCAGTCTTTCTCACGTTCCGGAGTATCCACAATCCTGTGTGCCTCATGGACGATCCCGATATTGTCGACATCCCTCTCCGTAGTGGCAAACAAATAGCGGGCGGTGTGTACTTTGGCGCGCTGCAGGACTGCCGGATCTTGCACATTTCCTGTGACCTGTACGATATCGGGACCGGGTTTGTAAGGAGAAACATCCGGCGGATTGTTGTCAATCACGACAACACTCATACCGTTCTTCACCAATTCACGTGCGATGTGAACTCCGCCCTGGCCGGCACCACACACGATGGCATGATCCCGGATATTCCTCAGCCTGAGCAGCGATTTTCCCTGCCTGTGAATCAGCGACAGCACGCCTTTTATGGCGGCAAAAACGCCGGTAAAAGGTGCCAGCCAGCGCGCTGTTTCCAGGGTGACGGGCAACGGACCCTGAACGCCCCCGGACTCAAGCGTAAAGAGTTGCAGAGAGAGATACAGCAGGTCCAGCAAGCTGTGCTCACCGTGTGAGTACTGGTAGAAGCCCGCCATACCGAGTATCAGCGAGAGCATGGCAAGGCCGGCTATTATCCACCAGTCAGGGATTTGCTTTTTTTGTTTTGGCATCAGGACAGATCAGGTTGGTGACGCGCAACATTACCGGGTGAATAAAAGCCTCAACATAGTGCATAAACCGTGTAAAAACAATCACGACACTCACACCTTCAAGGATTAGCGAGAGCTCTCGCAGGTTATCCAGGGCAAGGATGTATTAAATATCCCAGCCAAACACATTATGAATAACAGACCAGCGCGGTTTCTTTGCCTCTGGATTCAGACCAAGAATCCAGTAGTCATAGACACCGTCCAGGTAAGCATTATCTTTCTTCAGTTGTAACCAGGTATTGATGTACTGCGTAAAATCAAACTGCCCCTTGGGCAATCCGAAACCCACTGGCGCTTTTAACTTCAACCCTTTTGGGATGATCGATGAATAGGCTGGATATAACATCGCCCATGCAGATCCCGCTTCAGCAGAAAAGACAAACGCATCAATATCCGGGTGTTTACCCCTAAAGAAATCCCTTGGATTATTTATGGTGGTTAATGTGGCATTAGGGAATATTTTTTCAATCGTTTTTTTATAGTAGGCTGAATCCAGAATAGCCAGATTCAGCTCCTCCATCGCATTTATAACTTCCAGACTGGAAAATTTATCCCTTCGGGCATCCGTCATCATTAGCCCGGCAGAATGGTTCGTATAAGCATTACTAAATGCCATATCAATCGCACGTTGGGGGGTTATTGCTTTGCCACCAATCATAATATCAAGCCGGCCATCCAACAGCATTTGCGCTTCTTCTTTTTTGCTTTTCAGATGGGTAAGTTCAAGCTTGATATCCAGGTCCCGGGCCAGTTCATGCATAATGTCCATATCCAGCCCGACAACATCACCTTTATTATTAAGGAATGCATACGGTAAGTTATTCGAAAAATAACCCACACGAAGGCTGCCACGCTCACGGATAATATCCAGGCGTGGACGTCTCTGTTCTTCTGGCGTAAGTGCAACAGGTGTCGTAGCTCGGGTAACCTTTACAGCTTCCCCTTTTAGCTGCATCGCTTCAAAAGACCTGTCACCTATATATTCATAGGAGATCAGGTGGGTCAGGCCAACGCCTGCAAGAATCATCACTCCCGCAGAGATGCCAAGATGCAGCGCAACGGCCTGCATTAGTTTACGCCAGCTCAATTTATTCAGTACGGCCGAAGCAACTAATAGTGTGACCACAAATCCGTGGAGCGCCGCAAGTCCCGTCGCAACACGTGCTGTGACGACGCTACCCAGCAGGTACAACTGGAATTGATCTGCCGGCAAGCCAAAGTAATCCAGCAGGAAGGGGATAGCGACGGCCATGCTGCCAAAGGCAGAAAAGGCTCCCATCACAACATAAGAAGGGTAATCTTCTACTCCCAGTGGAGCCCCCACATACCATGCAGAGAACAAAATAAACCCGAGGCCAAGCAAAGTGCCCACGCTGGGAAAGCTGTAAGCCGTTGGCACCATGACATCAACCGTCGAGTCGGTGGCCTCACATTCCATGCCATGCTTTTTCAGCAACTCTTTACAACGCTCGGCTATCATGGGCAAAACCACCAGCACTGTACCGGTTGCCAGGGCCGTGACCATCGCCTCACCCGCCACAGACATTAACTCACGGTAAGAAAAAGGTGTTGCCCACTGAATCAGCAATGGCAATAAAATAAACCCAAGCAAGATAGCTGCAATGATATAAACCCACAAAAACACCTGCAGTCGTTCCAGTTCATCAGGTTGCAATGTGCCGGCTGCTGCAGCTGCGATCGCAAAAATACCAAACGGGGCCAGTTTGGCTATGTATGAAGCAACCTTCTGCAAACCATCAACGATATTGTCAGACAGCGATATAAATGATTCCTTGTTTTTTACGCTGATGATTGCAACGCCCATCAACAGCGAGAAGAGCACAACGGCAGGAACAATGGTATTTGCTAAGGAAGCGAAAATATTGGAGGGTATGTACAGGTCGACAAAATTCAGTCGTACAGTTTCTGTCACCATGCTGGTGCTGAAAAAGCCAGAGGTCTCCCAGTCCGGGTAACCAAAGGGCAGCAATAACAGGGTAAGCATTACGGACAGCCAGATAAACAGGATGATTTTGACTGCCTTGATCCCGATATTAGCCGCCATATCAGAATCCAGCCTGCCCAGGCCACTGATGATAGACACCAGCACATAGGGTAATACGGTCATTTGCAGCAGGCGGATATAAATAGTGCCGCCTATTTCCAGCATGCCGGCAGGTTCGCCAACAATGATCCCGGTCATTATCCCCAGTGCCAGCGCAATCAGTACACGCTGAAAAGGACTCAACTTGCCGTAGATATTAATAGCCGTCATTGCAATACATTACTCAACCGGGATTCCGGATTCTCAGAAGCCGGCGATTCTACTCTATATAAGACCTGACGGCGACATTCTCCACCTGCCCTTCCCGGAAACTCTACACCAGGATTCTCAATCTCCACGCGTCAATAAGCCGGTGAATCCCGAGATCGAGAGCGCCACCATTAAGGCACCAAAAATACGCTCAATAACCGACAACCAATCCAGCAACAGGCCAACGGAGATCGGGACCGTTTGTCCATCGCCCATACTGATTGGGTACTTGTATGCTGTATTAGCGTGCCAGTATGACTCCATGCCGAGATCAAAAATCGGAATAAAAAGATCAAGCGAATAGTGCCATGCACCAAATGCAGGGTAAATTTTTGCAATGTCCCCGGTTTCCGAGGTCACAACATCGCCCGCGACTACCGGTACATAGACAGTGGCATCATGGCAGCCAGGCTCCAGACAATTGAGACTTGCAACGTGGAATATCCCGCCAAAAGCAGCGATGAATACGATGCACCATACGATGGTTTTCCATGGGTTATAACCGTAATCTGCAAGCAGGTGGAGAATTGAGCTGACTGCACGTTCCGCCTTGCGCGGCCCCTTGCTATACCTGTAACTGACGCGTCTCTCGATGCTGATACGCCTTGCATCATCTTCGTATCCCTCAAGCAGCAAGGTTTTTGCGAGCTGACTCCATGGCTGTGGCTTAAAATGTTCCACCAGGTCACAGCCTGGCTGACTATCCAGCCATAATAGACGAGCACTCCAGACAGGAGTAATTCCGTCATTATCGACGTCTGCCGTACCACGCGGGTTGACCAGGTGCCGATAGACGAAGCCATTCAGTACTATTGAGCAAGTGTCGGATATTTCTTCACTCTGTTTGCGTTTTCCACAATGCAAGACCCTCCTGGGCCAACCAGAGGAAAAATCTTCATAGGAATCAGCAGACGCGTTGGATAAATCAACCACCCCGGCAGGGCAGGTAGCCGGCATAATCAATCGATGAAACTGTGCGTCGACTGCTGAAATTCGAGACAGCACTTCTGCATCCTTCCCATCAGACTCAGCATTATCATGCTCGGGGAATTGGCCATCCACCAGGTGGCATTGACCCTCGATAATGGCACGATCCAGTATCAATGCGCGAAGTAAAATGGGGGCCGTTAGAAAAGTCGCCACTAAAGGGGCGCCTCGCCTCTGGAGAGGCCCCGAAGCACCGGCTGAAGATCCCAGGGTATTTGTGAACGGATTCAAGCTTAAATTACCCGCAATTCTGGCTCCGGAAAGATCGACCAGAGGGATGCTGTTTATCCCGGCCTCCTTATCCAATAGTTTATGAACCATGAAAGGGCACATATCCAGGCTGCCATTGATTGTCATCCCGGGCATATTGACTTCAGAGGCAAACACCCCTGATAACAATACATTTCCACCCACACATGCGTTTTCTGCATTTATAAAGTCAACACGGATACGCTGAACGTTCAGCGATCCATCAATACGCGAAGCATCCATGAACACAGAACAGGACATGGCTTCAGTGAAATCCAGCAGATCGATATCACGATCCACAGTCAGTTTATCCAGCCAGAGAAGAATATTTGAGCCGGAAATATTACGAATACTGATAGTACCGTGGATTACTGCATGGCTAAGATACAATGAAAAGGAATCCACATTACAACTGGACAGGTTTACATCTCCGGATACCTGAACACCCGTCAAATCGACACTACCGGTTAGTGTAGAATTATTAATAGACAATGAGCCGACACTAGCCCCCCTGGCGTAGAGCCCTCCCGATTCCGCTTTTCCCAATTGTGCGTTATGTATTCTTAGATCACCTTTTACTCGTGCGTCAGACAGGTCTGTCACACCCTGCGCCGAGGTTCCCTGAAGGTCTACCGTAGCCGCAGTCAGATGACTCGCGCTGAGCCCGGTCAGGAAATGCGCCTCACATACTGACAGGCTGCCAATGAGTGTCGCCCCGGTCAGGGTTGCGTTGTCATCAAAGCTGGATCCGTTCAGATTCAAGACATGGCTGCGTAAATAACTGCCTTCAAATTTCCCTTTGAAAGTACAGTCAAGAAGAAACAGTTGCTGGATAGAAAAACCGAATAAGTTTATATCATCTTCGAAATGGCAATTTGTAAGTGCCAACACACTCTTGCAATGACAGCCCTCAAGATCGAGGTATCCTGTAATTGTGGCGCCAGACATTCGTATGCCGGATTTTACCGGCCACCCCTTATAGCTTTCCTTCACTAAATGCGCGATAAGTTCAGAGCGTATAACCACCGACTGATTGAATTCAATAACCACACCGGCAGCGACAGACTCAATCAGTCGTTTCTCCTGACCGGAAAGATTCTTGAGTGGCGGACCGGCCGGATTGACAAGTTCCATTATATTTCCTTCATGAGATTTCAACCTGTCAGATAATAAGTCAATATTCTACGGGTGCAAGCGGGCATTTCTTTTTAAGACTCTTCCCCTGATCGAGTGGGTAGATTACCGTATGAGGGATGAGAGACAAAGAGCTATACACACAAATTCTGGGTGTCCGCTCACCATGGCAGGTGTCTGAAGTTGATCTGTCGGTGCAAGCGGGTGAGGTCAAGGT
>JAJRTU010000263.1 GCA_024278135.1 Gammaproteobacteria bacterium | reverse complement strand
TGAACTGGAACGCCGCCCCACCAGCACCGGCATGAAACTGCGGCTCAAATGGAAACCGCTTACCGATGGCGAAACCTGGCTCGACCACACTGCCCCGGACGGTCTCAACGCCGCCCGCAAGCAACTGCAGCGGCAGAGTGCAGACGTCTGGTCGTCGGAGGAACGCAGGGCGGTGGGCGCCTTTCTCAAAAAACAGGTCGATGATGCGCGTGTCGCCGATGAAGCGAATGCCCTGCACAGGAAGTTATGGCACGAGCGCTCGATTATCGCTATTGGCATCGCTTTATTGTCGAGCGCTGGCAGGATGGCGAGTGGCGTCCCGCCTATGGTCCTGCCTCCGGTGGCGAGCGGGTGCTGGTGGTCACCATCCCGCTGTTCGCTGCCGCCTCCAGCCACTACACCAGCGCCAACCGTGTTCGAATATGACGCGGGAAATAGGGGGCTTCTTTCATATCGTCTGATTGATAGTTTTATGGAGTCTGATTGAAAAATCAGGGCATTGCTCAGCCCTTTTCGGGGAAAGGTGGCGTCACCGGGGCGATTCGAACCTCTGAATTTTATTCCGATTAAAGCGTTATAAAGCCCCGTGTTTTTCGAAAAACACGGTGCTGTAATTTACATGTAATTCAAGTGATTACAAGCGAATATGGCGTCCCCAAGGGGGAGGTACGCCTATTCCTGTTTTACGAGTCGTTAGCTATTTTTTGTTTATTTTCAACAAGATGGAACGAACCTCCCCCGGATAACGTAACAATTCAACATCCGTTTCTGTGAACTTCAATCTGTCTTGTTGCCGTTGGTTTTGTCGCCAGAGGCGGTAGTTCACCTGTGACTTAATTAATAGCGGCCAATAGTTTCCTTGATTAAGATCTATATATTAACTATTCTGTCTCTCAAATAAAGACAGGATAAGAGCATGAGCGCCTTGCTTGAACAACTGATCGCTGATTTCCACGAACGTCCCTTACCCACTCCCACTCACCGTAAGACGGAGCTACCCGGGCTGTCCGGCAAGATTGATGCAATTATCGGGATGCGAAGGACCGGCAAAACCTGGTTTCTGTTTCAAACGATGCAGCACTATCTGGAACAGGGTATTCCCAAAGAAGCCATGCTCTACCTCAACTTTGACGACGAGCGCTTGCTACCCATGACGGCGGCGAAACTCGGTCAAATCATTGAGACCTACTATCGCATGTTCCCCGAGCATCGGGACCGAACCTGCTATTTCTTTTTTGATGAAGTGCAGAATATTTCCGGTTGGGAAGTATGGCTGCGACGTCTGGTAGATACTGAACGGGTTCAAATTGCAGTCACTGGGTCTTCGGCAAAGCTGCTGAGCCGGGAGATCGCTACGGCACTGCGCGGACGCTCCCTTAGCACCGAGATATTTCCCTTTAGCTTTCGGGAAGCATTGGCGCATGAAGGAGTAGAAGATATTACGGCATCACGGCCGGGAGCCAAAAAACGCGCCCTGCTAGAGAACCGTCTGCGTCGTTATTTGCTGAATGGCGGGTTCCCGGAAGTTCAGACGGTTTCGGATAACCACCGTATCCGAATTTTGCAGGAGTATGTCGACGTCGTCATCCTGCGCGACATCGTTGAACGCTATAAGGTCAGCAATATCCTGCCACTGCGCACACTCATCCGACATTTACTCGCAACGCCCGCGACCCTGTTCAGTGTCAACAAGTTCTATAACGACTTGAGATCACAGGGTTTGGCTTGCGGCAAGAATACGCTGCACGACTACTTTGAATACCTGAAAGATGCGTACCTGATCTATCCAGTCTCAATTCATTCACGCTCAGAAAGAACGAGGCGGGTCAATCCTCGCAAGGTCTATGTCATCGATACAGGTCTGGCGAATGCTTTCCTGCACCGGCCGCAGTCAGACTGGGGACGATTACTGGAAAACTTTGTCTTTATGGAATTGAGAAGGAAAGGACTGGCTATCGAGTACTATCGGACCGGGAATGGATTAGAAGTGGATTTCATCGCCACCGATCAGCGTGATGCACAAACACTCTACCAGGCGTCGCTGGAACTACGCGATGAACAAACGCGTAAACGTGAAGTCAGGGCACTGACTACCGCCATGCAGGAAACCGGAATAAAAGGTACGACGATTGTGAGTCTTGATACTGAAGAGCGAATCGAAACCGATGCCGGAGTTATTAACGTAGTACCTGCCTGGCTGTGGGCCTTGCAATAGAGCTTCTTGCGGAACAGATTGGCGTCGCCGGGGCGATACGAACCTGTATATTTTATTCTGACTACTCAATGAGTTAAAAAGCCCCGTGTTTTTCTAAAGAACACGGGGCTTTTTAATTTCAGTTAATCCAATGAATTATAACTGGATATGGCATCCCCAGGGGGAGGCGTCAGTTGCCCTGTTTTAGAAATCATTCAGCAAGGGCGATGGTCTGATCTACAGCGTATCGATCACCTGATTTGCAGCCCCACCCTGTAAAGTATGGTATCTATCAGATAATTCACATGATTTCAGAGTGTGTCTGTCGTTCTCCACACACATTGCGCGTCATGACCCAACTAACTATGCTTGTTACCGTATTACCTGTTTAAGTATATCTTGCTATGAAAACCGTCACCATTAAAGCCGATGCGGAATTTGATGCCCTGCTCAACCGCCTGGGCACCACCAGGAGCCGTGTCATCAGAGATGCTGTGCGTAACTATCAGCAACACCTGGACCGTGAGGCACTCCGACAGAAAATGCGAACCGCCTCGCTCAAAACGCGCAAGCAGGCACTCGACGCATCGGCCGATTTCGACGCGGCGAATGCAGATGGCCTGTAAACGCGGCAGGATTTATCTGGCCAATTTCAATCCATCAAAAGGCACCGAGCCAGGGAAAATCCGACCGTGCCTCATTATGCAGAGTGACCTGCTGAATGAAGCCGGCCATCCGGGCACAACGTTACTTCCTCTGACCACGCAATTGCTTGATGATGCAGAACCACTCCGTTATCGGGTCCCGGCACGGGATGGGCTGGGATCCGATTCTGACATTATGCTGGACCAGACAAGAACGATTATACTCAGGACTCCTGATTCGGTAACAGCATGACGACAAATCAGCAAGATGCCTCGCTGCGTCTCTGGCCGTTGCGTTTTTCCAACACGGCTATGGAGCAGCGCTACCTCGACGGCACGCGACGCTACATGCGCCTTCAAATAGGCGTCGCGATGATACTGGCTGCCGGCCTGTACGTCGTCTACTCACAGATTGACAACAGGGTGGCGCCC
>JAJRTU010000262.1 GCA_024278135.1 Gammaproteobacteria bacterium | reverse complement strand
ATATGATTTTGTTATATCTTGGTTTGTTTCAGTAGACAAACCGCATAAACGGCTATTCCTTCGAGTCTACCCACGAAACCCATCCTCTCAGTGGTCGTGGCTTTTATGTTTATTGATGAGGATTGCAGGCGCAAGTCTTCGGCCAACCTGGACTTCATATCAGGGATATGCGGTGATATTTTAGGAGCCTGGGCGAGAATAGTGACATCGACATTGCCGATTTCAAAATGCTTTTCATATAAATGAGAGACAACATCACGTAATAAAATTCTGCTGTCAATATTCTCGTATTTTTTGTCGGTGTCTGGATAGTAACTGCCGATATCACCAAGGCCGGCAGCGCCAAGAAGTGCGTCGCAAATAGCATGTATTACCGCGTCGCCATCTGAATGTGCTTCCAGCCCCTTTTCGTAGGGTATCTCGACACCACCCAGTATCAATGGTCGATCACTGATATAACGATGGGCATCATAGCCCTGTCCTACCCTCATGGAATCTTCTCCTGTAGTGCTAGAAATAACTCTGCCAAAGACAGGTCGCGGGGATGCGTGATCTTGATATTGTCTGGATGACCTTCAACCAACAACGGTAACATCTTACGCTGTTCCATTGCCTGGGCTTCATCTGTGACGAACAGCTCCTGTTGCAGCGCAGCATCAATCGCTTCCATTAATTCTGAAAGACGAAACATTTGTGGCGTCAAAGCATGCCAAAGCCCGGTCCTGTCCACTGTTGTTGTCACGATGTTCGCATTGTCTCCACGCTTCATGGTATCCCGCACCGGGACGGCTAACAGCCCGCCTACAGCCCCCGCGCTCACCACCGAATCGATCAAAATATCAATATCTTCTATGCGTACGCAAGGTCGAGCCGCATCATGCACGAGTACCCAATCGTCCTTTGCCGCCACGGCTTCGAGACATCGGAGCCCATTCAGTACGGAGTGGCAGCGTTGTTCGCCGCCGGTACATTGCATCAATTTCTCATGGGAAGAGACAGACAAGGTCGGCCAATACGGATCATCTTCCGCGACGGCCACCACGACACCGCTGAAGCGTGAATAATGACAAAAGCGCTCCAGAGTATGCTCCAGAATACACTTGTGCTGAATCTTCAGATATTGCTTGGGGATCTCAGCTTCCATGCGAGAGCCAATTCCCGCAGCGGGAATAACGGCCCAGATGTTTACCGGTTCAGGCATGTATCAGCGATCTGTCGGAACATCGGCCGCCATGTCCGGTTCATCAATGATTTGATAGAAAGTTTCGTTGTTTTTGATCATCCCCATTTCGCTGCGCGCCTTTTCCTCGATGGCTTCCAGGCCCTGCTTGAGATCCCTTACTTCCGCTGCCAGGGATTGATTTCGCTCGCTCAAACGTTGATTTTCTTCCATCTGCAACTGTTTTATCTCTGCAAAGCGCTGTACTTCCATCAAGTTGCCGCGACCGAACCAGAGACGATACTGTAACAGCAGAAGTAGCGTCACCAACACCAATATCACAATCTTCACCAACCTTTCTCAGCACTTAAACCTGATTTGTATAGAAAACAGGGCTGTTTACGCCAGATGCTTGAATACCTGCCTGCCGGGATAGCGGGCGGCACCACCCAGTTCCAGTTCAATTTTCATTAAACGGTTATACTTGGCAACCCGATCCGAGCGCGACAGCGAACCGGTCTTTATTTGCCCGGCGGATGTGGCGACGGCCAGATCGGCGATGGTGGTGTCTTCCGTCTCTCCTGAGCGGTGCGAAATAACGGTGCTGTAACCCGCCTTTTTCGCCATATCAATCGCCGCCAGGGTCTCACTCAATGTACCCACCTGGTTGACCTTGATCAGTATGGAATTGGCGACATTCGTATCAATACCACGCTTGAATATTGTCGTATTCGTCACAAACAAATCATCGCCCACCAACTGCACACGCTGGCCCAGTTGCTCGGTCAGCAGCTTCCATCCCGGCCAGTCTTCTTCGGCCATCGCATCTTCCAGCGTGATGATCGGATATCGCCCAAACCAGGGCATCAGATATTCCAGAAAGGCTTCGGCATCCAGACTCTTATCTTCCGACGCCAGAACATATCGTCCGTCTTTGTAAAACTCCGAGCTGGCGAGATCGAGCCCCAGAAAAATATCTTCTCCTGCCTTGAACCCGGTATCGGCAATGGCCTGCAGGATCACTTCTATGGCCTCTTCATTGGAAGACAAATCCGGTGCAAAACCACCCTCATCCCCCACGGTAGTACTCAAGCCCTTGTTCGACAACACCGCTTTCAGGGCATGAAAGATTTCCACACCATAGCGCACGGCCTCGGCGAAACTCCCTGCGCCGACGGGCAGGATCATGAATTCCTGCATATCGACACTGTTATCAGCATGGGCTCCGCCGTTAATGATGTTCATCATCGGCACCGGCATATCAAAGGGGCCGTCCCCGCCCAGATATCGATACAGGGGCATGCCCTCTTCATTGGCTGCGGCGTATGCGGTCGCCATTGACACCGCCAATATAGCATTGGCGCCGAGAACACTTTTATTCTCGGTACCATCAAGTTCGATCATCGCCTGATCAACTGCGGCCTGATCGGCTGCAGCCATCCCTTTCAGTTCAGGCGCTATTTTTTCAACAATATTTTGAATTGCATGTAACACGCCCTTGCCCATATAGCGATTGGCATCCCCGTCCCGCAACTCCAGCGCTTCGCGGATTCCAGTTGAGGCGCCCGAAGGCACCATGGCCGAACCCACCGCACCCGCCGCTGTATGGACTTCGGCCTCAATGGTGGGGTTGCCACGCGAGTCAAGCACTTCGCGCGCAGTGATATTGATTATTTCAGACATTGGTTTTCTTCAGTTTTTCCACAGTTAAGATAATTGTTTAATTTCAGTATCGATTGATTTTAATGTGCCTAACAGGGCTTTCAACTCGCCCAAAGGCCAGGAATTCGGACCATCACTAAGCGCACTGT
>JAJRTU010000014.1 GCA_024278135.1 Gammaproteobacteria bacterium | reverse complement strand
TCGATAATAACACCGCTCTCGTATTTCTTGACCACCCGTACCTGACGTGCCTGCTCCTGCGGGCTCATGTTTTTGTGAATGATGCCGATCCCCCCTTCCTGGGCGATGGCGATGGCTAATCTGGCCTCGGTAACCGTGTCCATTGCCGCAGACATCAGCGGGATGTTCAGCGTAATATCTCTGGTCAGATGTGTTACCAGACTGACTTCCCGGGGCAAGACCGCTGAGAATGCCGGGACCAGCAGGACATCATCGAATGTAAGGGCTTCGTCGGTAATTCGCATAAGATAGGCACCCTGGTGAAATTGGAAGACGTAATTCGCCGCTATCGCGCAGTCGCTGCGGACCCCTGTCCTCTTGCGACATATACTTCCTGTATATCATCCATGCGCCCGCGGCAACCATTACATCCTGTAAATAAAAAGGGCGCGCCGATTTAACGAAGTGCCCCATAGCCGAGTAGTATAATATTTATCGTGGAGATGGTAAATCGAACATTCCTGTTTATGGGTAAAAGAAGATGAATAGTGCAAATACCGGCGATCTGATGAGTCGCGACATTTATAAAGTGACACGTCTTAACCGCGAGGTGCGTGCCGTTCTTGAGGGCAGTTTCCCGCTGCTGTGGGTACAGGGGGAAATATCCAATCTGGCCCGCCCCGCGTCCGGGCATATCTACTTTTCTCTGAAGGACCCGCACTCACAGGTCCGCTGTGCGATGTTCAGGAACCGGCTGCGTGCCGTGAAATTCTCTCCGGAAAACGGCATGGAAATCCTGATCAGGGCCAATGTCAGTCTTTACGAAGGCCGTGGCGAGTTCCAGTTGATCGTGGAACAAATGGAACCGGCGGGTGAAGGTGCCTTGCAACGCGCCTTTGAAGAGCTGAAACAAGGTCTGCAACGCGAAGGCCTGTTTGAACAGGCCCGCAAAAAGGACATTCCGGCATTCCCCGCCACCATTGCCGTCATTACATCGGCCAGCGGCGCCGCCATCCGTGACATCCTGCAGATACTGAAGCGACGTTATCCACTTGCCCGCGTTATTATTTATCCGGTACCGGTGCAGGGTGAGGGCTCAGCGGAAAAAATAGCGGAGGCCCTGCAACTGGCCGAAGAACGGCGGGAATGTGAGGTCATTATTCTCGCTCGTGGCGGTGGCTCCCTGGAAGACCTCTGGTCTTTCAATGATGAACGCGTCGCCAGGGCGATTTATCACACTTCCATTCCCGTCGTGACCGGGATAGGTCATGAGATTGATTTCACCATAGCGGATTTTGTCGCCGATCAACGCGCACCGACACCCTCAGCAGCGGCGGAACTGGTCAGCCCCAGGCTGTCTGATTTGCAGCAAACTCTCGCACAACATGAATCCAAATTGTCCCGAATGCTGCAACATCGGCTAAGTCAGCTTTCACAGTTCCTGATACAACTTGATAAACGCCTGCCGCATCCCGCACGACAGTTACAAAATATCAGCCAGGGTCTGGACGATACCAGCCAGCGTATGCAACAGGCAATGAAAGGGGTTTTTGCCCGCAAGCGCACGGAACTGCTGCAAATTTGCAGCGAATTAAATCACTTTAATCCCCTGCAACTGCTTGATTTACACCGGGACAAGTGTCAATTTCTGTATGAAAAACTGCAAAACAAGCTGTCCCATCGTCTGCAAATATCCGTCGCCCGAATGCAACATGCCATCCATGCCCTGCACAGTGTCAGCCCCCTTGCCACGCTGGAACGTGGCTATGCCATTGTCACCCGCACTGATAATCAGCACATCGTTCGCGATGCCGGGCAATTATGCGAAGGCGATATTATCAGTACACGATTGGCCCGGGGTCAGGTGCAATCTCTGGTCAAAACGGTCATCCCCGGCAATAAATGAACACCAGGCTCCTTTATGTCAACATCCTGTGCCTGTTTTTCAGTGGTTTTTCGTCCACGGTTCCGGCCGAAGCCGTGCCTGGGGGCATTGCGATAATCGATATCAGAGAAGATGCCCGACCACAGGCCCGTTACCAGGGCAAACAAGTGATGGTGACGGGTCGGCCCGGCCGTTGGCAAGCCGTCGTCGGTCTCAGTCTGAAGACCAAAGCTGGCCTGCACCGTTTACAAATTAATTCCGTGTCGACCGATTTTACCGTTACGGACAAACAGTATGAGAGCCAGTACATCACCATAAAAGACCGGCGCAAGGTCAACCCGAACAGCCTGGATATGGAGCGCATTGCGCGCGATAAACAGCATATTGATGAGGCCAAAAATACCTGGACGGACAGGGAAAAGGACTCGATGGAATTGATATTGCCTGTCCAGGGCCGCATCAGCAGTCCTTTTGGCTTACGCCGTTTTTTTAACCGGCAACCGCGTAAACCACACAGCGGCCTGGATATCGCGGCCGGTGAAGGCACAGCCATCAGGGCGGCTGCTGCGGGTAGAGTCATTAAACGCGGTGACTATTTTTTCAATGGTAATACTGTTTTTATTGATCACGGTCAGGGCATGATTACGATGTACTGCCACATGAACAGCATCGAAGTGGAAGAAGGACAGAATCTTGCCAAAGGAGAAATCATCGGCAGCGTCGGCCAAACCGGCCGGGTGACCGGGGCCCATTTGCATTGGGGCGTGATTCTCAATCAGACCATGGTGGATCCGACGTTATTTATCGCGGGACCGGCCAACAGAAAACAACAGCGGGAATGACAAATGGCAGGCAACTAAGCCGGTGTTGAGCCTGACTTTCCCACAGATGAGTCTCCCTGCGCCTGCAAATCCGCGTGGTAGGAGGAACGGACCATCGGTGCGCTGGCAACGCCGCCAAAGCCCAGCGATTGCGCATATTCCCCAAGCTCGTCGAACTCCTGCGGGTGAATAAATCGCTCTACGGCCAAATGATAACGACTGGGTTGCAGGTATTGTCCCAGCGTCAACATGTCACAATCGTGTTCACGTAAATCGCGTAATACCTGTTTCAC
>JAJRTU010000261.1 GCA_024278135.1 Gammaproteobacteria bacterium | reverse complement strand
GATCCATAAAGGCCATACTCGCTTCTCCTGTTGGGATTTGCGAGATCAGATCAGGCTTACCCTCGTAAGTTCCTCTATTGCTTATATCAATTCGTGATCAATAGCCCCCTTTTTATAAACTAAAGTATGATCTTGCCCTGCCCGGGCCCTATCTGGAGGCATTTCATCTGTCTTTGTCGCTGCACTTCATACAAACAGATACCCGTCGCCACTGACACATTCAGACTCTCCACGACGCCCGACATCGGCAAACACACCAGATGATCACAATGCTCGCGTGTATTTTGTCGCAACCCCTTTCCCTCACTGCCCATGACGATGGCAGTGGCGACAGTTAAGTCGATCTCATAAAGGTTATTGTCGACATTGGCGGCGGTACCCACAATCCAGACCCCGGCGTCCTGCAATTTTCGCAAGGTTCTGGCCATATTGCCGACACTGATGATCGGCGTATTTTCGGCCCCACCGCTGGCGACTTTGCTGACAGTGGCATTTACAGAGGCGGAACGGTCTCTGGAGAGCAAGACTGCATCAACACCGGCAGCATTGGCAGTGCGTAAACAGGCCCCCAGATTATGGGGATCCTGAATACCTTCCAGCACCAGCAGCAAGACACTTTCCTTATTCGCCAGCAAGACATCCAGATCAACCCGCCGGCGCTGCCCGGGGCTTTGTTTTATCGCTATTCCCTGATGCAGGGCATGGCCGGTCTGCTTGTCCAGGAACTCCCGGGACACAGTCTGAACACTCAGAGCACCGGCTTTGGCCAGTGCCAGTACCCTGTCCAGCTCAACTGAAAGCTTCTTGTTTTTTTGTACGTATACTTCCCGTATGGTTTCCGGCGACTGCTCGAGTGCATGGCGCACCGTGTGTAAACCGTAAATAAACTCCGCCCTGTTTTTGCGCATGCGGGATTATTCCACCAGTTCAAAATCAATTTTCTTGTCATCCACGCCAACACGCACGACCTGCACTCTTATACGATTGGTCAATCTGTAGGTCTTACCTGTCCGTTCACCTTGCAGACGATGACCAATGGCATCGTAATGATAATAATCAACCGGCAGGGCAGTGACATGCACCAGACCTTCAACATAAACATCATCCAGTTCTACAAACAAACCAAATGAGGTGACCGATGTAATCGTTCCATCAAAACTCTCCCCTACCTTATCGCGCATAAACTCGCATTTCATCCGCTGGATCACATCTCGTGATGCCTCTTCCGCACGACGTTCGCACATCGAACTGTGTTCTCCCAGCGCGTGCATATCCTTTTCGGAATAGGCGAATGATGTCTCCGTTCGCCTGGCTGTCAGATGGCGAATTGCCCGGTGCACCAGCAAATCCGGATAGCGGCGTATCGGCGAGGTGAAATGTGTATAAGCATCGAAGGCGAGACCGAAGTGACCCAGGTTCTCATCGCTGTAGACGGCCAGAGGCAGACTGCGCAGCAGCACCGTCTTGATCATGTGGGCATCTTCTCTTTTGCTGATAAGCTCCATCAAACTGGCATAATGCTTTGCTTCAGGTTCATCTCCACCTGCCAGCGTCAGACCCAGTTCAGCGAGAAATTCCCGTAAATCAGCCAGTTTTTCCTGTTTGGGCCTGTCATGATTACGAAACAGAACGGGAATATCCTTTTCCAGTAAAAACCGCGCCGCAGAGACATTGGCCGCCAGCATAAATTCTTCAATCAGACGATGGGCGTCGTTACGCTGCACAGGTTCTATCGCGCTGATCTTGCCTTCATCATCAAATACCATTGCCGACTCAGTTGAATCGAAATCAAGCAGACCGCTTTTTTTTCTGCTCTGGTACAGAAGTTTGTACAGCGTATACAGATCATCCAGCGGATCCAGCAAGACCTTATGGCGGTTTCTGGCATCGGCTTGCTGATCGACAACAATCTCTGCCATCTCGCTGTAGGTCAATCTGGCGGCAGAACACATCAGGGCCTGATGGAATCGGTACTGCCTGACCTTGCCCTGCGGATTGATATGCATCTCACAGACCATACACAAACGATCCACCTGTGGTTTTAATGAACAAAGTTCGTTGGAGAGTATTTCGGGCAACATGGGGATCACGCGATTGGGGAAATACACCGATGTCCCCCGCTGCAGAGCTTCCGCATCCAGCGCGGAACCGGGTTGCACATAGTGGGACACATCGGCAATGGCCACCAGCAGACGCCAGTCACTACCCTGCCGTTCACAATACACCGCATCATCGAAATCCCTGGCGTCGGCCCCGTCTATCGTCACAAGGGGCAGCTCGCGCAAATCCAGCCTGTCCTGCGTGTCAAGTCCGGCATCCGCATCGATAGCGGCAATTTCCTCTTCGACTTCTTCCGGCCAGAGATAAGGTAAATCGAAGGCACGGATGGCGATCTCGGTTGCGATGCCGGATTGTTCGTGATGCCCAAGCACTTCAAGCACCTTGCCCACAGGCTGGGTGTGCCTGTCCGGCTGTTTAACGATACTGACCAGGACAAAATCTCCCGCTTCAGCCTGGCCACCCTCTCCTCGAGGAATAAATATATTCTGATTCAGGCGTTTGTTGTCCGGTACCACATAGGCGACATGGCCTTCGTCGAAATAACGCCCGACTACCTGCACATTGGCGCGTTCCAGCACCTCTACCAGCGAGCCCTCCCGACGACCTTTTCTGTCCAGCCCCGCCACTCTCACCGCCACCCGGTCACCATGCAGCACGGCGCGCATTTCGCGCGCGCTCATATACAAATCACCACCCTCACCATTATCAGGGATAACAAAACCATAGCCATCAGCATGACCGACGACCTTGCCTGCAATCAGATCCATCTTTTCTATCAGACCGTAACTGCCCCGACGATTTCGGATCAACTGCCCGTCGCGCACCATGGCCCTGAGTCGCTTGCCCAGGGCAACCCGCTGCTCCTGGATCACCACTTTCAGACCCCGGGCAATATGCTTGCGATTGCAGGGCCTGCCCGCCTGCCGCAGGAATTGCAGGATCTCCTCCCGCCCGGGGATGGTAAAGGGGTATTGATTTTCAGATTTGGATGCTTTGCTCATTTCGTACTATGCATTGACAATAATTGAGGGTATCGGTAAAGTCCGCCGTTCTTTGCTGTTCCCGCATTATAACATGCCCAGGTGGCGGAATTGGTAGACGCGCTAGCTTCAGGTGCTAGTGGGGGTAACCCCGTGGAGGTTCAAGTCCTCTCCTGGGCACCAAAAACAACTTAATAATGATGTCGAGGACTTCGTCCTAATCGCTCCTTTGCATCCATGCAATCGCGATACTTGTGCATCCTGCACATCGTCCTGGGCACCAAAAACAACTTAATAATGATGTCGAGGACTTCGTCCTAATCGCTCCTTTGCATCCATGCAATCGCGATACTTGTGCATCCTGCACATCGTCCTGGGCACCAAAAACAACTTAATAATGATGTCGAG
>JAJRTU010000260.1 GCA_024278135.1 Gammaproteobacteria bacterium | reverse complement strand
GATCTCGCAACAGATAAACATGATTCTACGCCACATCCCTTATATACAGACCAATTTCGTTCTGGGACTGGATCACGATGAAGGCGCTGAACCGTTTGAACTCACGAAAAAATTTATCAGCCTGACCCCCGGTGCGTTCCCGGCCTATTCATTGCTTACAGCATTCGGTGAATCCGTGCCACAGAATATCCAGTTACAGCGCGAAGGGCGTATTTTAGGGTTTCCCTACTTCTTTCTAGACAACAACAAGTCGATGAACGTGCGCCCGAAAAACTACGAATGGCCGGGCTTTTACGACCATCTGATCGATCTGATGAAGCACTCATTTTCTCCGAAAACAGTATACAGGCGATTTTGCGCAACGAGTCGGCCGATGGCGAAATTCATGAACGTCGTACGCGCCTGTTCCTCTGAAGGCTTTTTCCGCCTTCAGTATCACAAGAATTTACGCCACCTTATGGATACGGACCGCAATCTGCGGAACTACCTTGAACAGGAAACTGACGTCATACCCGATTTCTATGTCGACACAATCACAAGCAGCCTGGGCGCATTTGCCGGTTTCCTGCCTGCTGGTGGAATTGAGCATGACCAGAACGCCTATCTGAAGAAAACGGAAACGGCAAGGGAAGAAAAGGTGGATGAAGTCCAGGCGCTTTAATTAGTATGTTATTCCCATCGACAGGCCTTCCATATCTCATCGATTAGAGCAGGTTTCCTGTCGATACTGCTTGCCTTTGCCGTTATCCGGTGGCTCAGGAATCTTGTTCGGGCAACGTGTCAGTTTTGATTAGTCGCAACAGATGTATTCGACGTTTGTCAGCCCGCAACACCTTGATATCATAACCGGCAAATTCAATCATCTCGCCTCGTTTGGGAAGATGGCCGAAAGCGTTAATGATCAGCCCGCCGATGGTATCATATTCGTCATCGCTCAAATCCGTCTTGAAGTATTTGTTGAAATCCTCTATCGGGGTAATCGCTTTGACCGTGTAGCGGCTCCTGCCATGTTGATTGATATTTTCTTCTTCGTCGATATCGTGTTCGTCTTCTATTTCCCCCACTATTTCTTCTATCACATCTTCAATGGTCACGAGTCCGGCAATTCCATATTCGTCAACCACGATGGCCATGTGATTACGGCTGGCACGAAACTCACGTAACAGTACATTCAGCCGCTTACTTTCCGGTATAAAAACGGCGGGCCGCATCATGTCCTTGATATTAAATTCTTCGTCAGCCTTGCCGGCAAAGCATGACAGCAGGTCTTTCGCCAGCAGTATGCCAATGACGTCATTGGCATCACCGGCAATGACCGGAAAGCGCGAGTGGCCGGATTCCAGTACCGTGTTGATGATGTCTTCAGGCTGTGCCTCATTATTGATAACGACCATTTGTATCTTCGGTACCATAATGTCACGTACCTGCATGGTAGATACATGCAGCGCCCCTTCCACCATGATCAACACATCAGGATCAAGCAGGTTGCGGGCTTCGGAGTTACGTAGAATTTCAATCAGTTCTTGAAGGTCCTGCGGCTCCCTTGTCAGGGCTTTTTTCAGCCAGCTGATAAAGGTGTGAGGGCCGCTGCCAGGGTCATCTTTGCTCATAAAAGTAGTCAGGTATAAGGGTTGTTTATTTCCAGCTTGTTAAGAATATCGATTTCCAGGGATTCCATGATCTGAGCTTGCTGCCCTTCTATATGATCATAGCCCAATAAATGCAATGTGCCATGAATAAGCACATGTGCCCAGTGCGCATTTAATAATTTACCCTGTTCAACAGCTTCTCTGGCGATTACCGGTGCGCAAACAACGATGTCTCCCAGAGGTCTGGGCTGAACTTCTCCAGGCACATCAGCCGGGAACGACAGCACATTGGTCGGCCCGTTTTTATTGCGCCACTTCTCATTCAGCGCTGCACTTTCCTGTTCATCCACCACGCGTATACTCAATTCACTGACGACATCGATACTCTGCAATACGGCATCGGCCCAGAGTCTGAATTGTTCTTTCTCCGGCAGCCCCGCACAGTCTGTCGCGTACTGGACGTCGATAATATGCGTCACTTAGCTGCGGGGACCTTCATGCCGTTCATAAGCGTTCAGTATGCGGGCGACCAGGGGGTGTCTGACGACATCTCTGGACTTGAAAAAGGTAAAGCTGATGCCCTGTTCTTCATTTAATATGTCGATGACATGGCGCAGGCCGGATTGTCGTTCCTGAGGTAAATCAGTCTGAGTAATATCGCCGGTGATGACGGTTTTGGAACCGAAGCCGATACGGGTGAGGAACATCTTCATTTGTTCCATAGTGGTATTCTGAGCTTCGTCCAGGATAATAAAGGATTCGTTCAGGGTGCGGCCGCGCATGAAAGCCAGCGGAGCAATCTCAATAACATTACGTTCTATATACTTTGCCACCCGTTCGAAACCAAACATTTCATACAGGGCATCGTACAGGGGTCGTAGATAGGGATCGACTTTTTGCACCAGATCGCCCGGCAGGAAACCCAGTTTTTCACCTGCCTCAACGGCCGGTCGAACCAGAATGATGCGTCTGCTTCTGTCCTGCTCCAGCGCAGCTACCGCACAGGCCACGGCCAGATAAGTCTTGCCGGTACCGGCCGGGCCGATGCCGAAATTGATGTCATGTTGCTGAATATTATTCAGGTACAGACGTTGATTCGGGGTTCTGCCCTTGACGATACCGCGTTTGGTTTTAATGCTGATGTCCTCCGCCAACGCTGGATCACTCTCGTCTTCAACATTGGCGTTCTGCAGGTGTAAATGCACAATCTCAGCGGTGATGAATTCATCTTTGCCGTCGTCGTAAATTTCCCGGAGCAAATGGGTCGTGATTTCGACGGTTCTGGGTGAGCCAATCACGCGAAAGTTATTGGCCCGGTTGTTTATTTCGACGCCGAGGCGACGTTCCAGTTGGCGCAGGTGGGCATCCAGTGGTCCGCACAGGTTGGCCAGACGCTCGTTGTCCATCGGTTCCAGCAGGATCTCGGTGGCGATGGGCTGGATGTTGTGGCTGGTGGTATTCAAGAATCAGACAGCAAGTCGTTGTTCAGGAAGTGACGAAACCGGGCTGCGCGTGTCGGTCAGCTCACCGCGCAGGGAATTCGGCAGTGCCCGGGTAATATGGACATCGGTAAACCGGCCGGTTAAATACGGCTCACCGGCGAAATTCACCACGCGGTTATTTTCAGTGCGCCCACAGAGTTCTTCGGAGTCCTTGCGCGAAGGCCCTTCGACCAGAATCCGCTGTTGTGTACCCACCATACCGGCGCTGATATCCGCAGACAGTTGATTGATTCTGTCCTGCAACAGGCGTAAACGTTCCTTTTTAACAGCGTCAGGGCATTCATCTGCCATATTGGCAGCGGGCGTACCGGGACGCTTGCTGTAAATAAAACTGAATGACTGATCAAAGCCGATATCGGCGATAAGGTTCATGGTGTCCTGAAAGTCCCTGTCGGTCTCGCCGGGAAAGCCAACAATGAAGTCGGAAGAGATACTGATCCCGGGTCGGATCTTTCTCAGTTTCCGCAGTTTGGCCTTGTATTCCAGCACCGTGTGGCCGCGTTTCATCATGCTCAATATTCGGTCCGAGCCGCTTTGTACCGGCAAATGCAGATGATTCACCAGTTCCGGTACCTGCTGATAGGCTTGAATCAGACGTTCAGAAAACTCCAGCGGGTGAGAAGTGGTGTAACGGATGCGCTCAATCCCGTCAATGGCGGCCACATATTCGATCAGTGTGGCGAAATCAGCATGATCGCCATCGTGTGTATCGCCGCGCCAGGCGTTGACGTTCTGGCCCAGCAAGGTGACTTCTTTGACATCCTGTGCCGCCAGTTCCACCACTTCGGTGATGACATCATCCAGCGGCCGGCTGATTTCCTCGCCCCGGGTATAAGGCACGACGCAAAATGTACAGTACTTGCTGCAGCCTTCCATAATGGAAACAAAGGCGGTCGGGCCTTCCGCGCGCGGCGCCGGCATGCGATCAAACTTTTCGATTTCGGGAAAGGAGATATCCACGACCGGCTTGCTGTCTTTACTGACACTGTCGATCATTTCCGGCAGGCGATGCAGGGTTTGCGGGCCGAATACCATGTCCACATAGGGCGCCCGCTCACGGATGGCTGCTCCTTCCTGACTGGCAACACAACCGCCGACGCCGATGATCAGGTCCGGATTCTCTGCTTTATGTTGACGCCAGCGACCGAGTTCGGAGAAGAGTTTTTCCTGCGCCTTTTCACGGATCGAACAGGTGTTCACAAGAATAATGTCTGCCGTGGCGGGATCGTCAGTTGTGCTTGTACCGTGGGATGCCGCCAGGATATCGCGCATCTTGGCAGAGTCATAATCATTCATCTGACAGCCGAATGATTTGATATACAGCTTTTTACCCATAAATATTACTATTTTCAAAGGGATGGCTAAACTACACTGTATCATTCCGCTTTTCCAGCCACTTTTCGCAATTTAAGCCCGGAAAGACGGACGTGTGCGCAATGAACGGGCCAACAGGGATGCGGTCTACTGAAGATCTGGATGTGACCTGCTTGATCGCAGGAGATGTGATAAACCGGCACTGAAAACTGAAACCCTATGCTGACCTCCCGAATTTTTCCGCTGCTTGCCCTGTTACTGCTTTCCGCCTGCAGTATACAGCCCTGGCGAGAGCCGGATACGGTCTCGTCCTATCTTTACACCCAGGGCAGGCTGGCCGAGTGCGCCGCCTTATTTGAGCGGGTCGATGGACGGATCCGGGAAGCCGGGGTCATGGATGTACAGGCGGCACGTCTGCCGGGGTTTCCCTACCTGCGCAGCAATCGTTTTCTGGCATCGTTTCGACATGAGCTGGAAGAGCCGGGGCTGTTGGCGGACTGGTTACAGCAGATGCGCCGGCTGGATCAACAGGCACGGCACTACGAACGGCAAAATGCCGTTGGCATGGATAGTGATGACGAAGATCAGCATGTCATGACACTGGATGCCTGTGCAGAAGAGATGATGCAGGCTGATATGCAGAACCCGGCACAGCTGGAAAAAATCCAGCAGGCTGCAGCAGTCGCTGACAGTTATCGAAGCGGGAATCGGATACTGGGTCTTTATCCGCTAAGCAGTTTGTTTGTGAAAAGCGGTGTTCGCCGTTTACAGGAGAAGATAAAGAGGCGGTTTTCAGCGCCGGCAGCCGACCCGGCCACGCAGGGCGCCCTGAAAACCTATGCACCGCAAACATCAACGACACCTGATGCAACTGAAGTCGCCCGCATACTGCAGCATGCCGACACCAATGCCCTGTCCATGCCTTTGTTCAGCGTGGCGGACGAGGCCGCCCTGTTCCGGTATTTTGCGCCGGTATGGGAAGTCGATGAACGCAGTGAGGATGATCGCATTGGTTCCCCCTTCTGGTCTGCCGGCGGGAAGTTATCGATCCGGACCGGCGCTGCCGTGATCTATCAATACCTTTCCTACACGAGATTCAACGCGCAGGTCCTGCCACAGTTTAATTACATCATCTGGTTTCCCTCACGACCGGCGACCGGCGCATTCGACATACTTGCCGGCCATCTGGATGGTATTACCTGGCGGGTGACGGTT
>JAJRTU010000259.1 GCA_024278135.1 Gammaproteobacteria bacterium | reverse complement strand
CAATCTTCCTGTTCGACCCCGATACCGGTCAGTTGAGCGCACTGGTCGGCGGCAACTATCTCACCGCTGTCCGCACCGCCGCCTCGAGCTCCGTCTCAATCGCCCATCTCGCGCGCGAGGATGCGAAAGTTCTCGGCATGGTCGGTGCCGGACATCAGGCCGGATTTCAACTACGCGCCGCAGCCGAGCAAAGGAAATTCGACCGGGTCGTGGCCTGGAATTATCACCCCTACATGCTGCCGGGCCTTGGCAAGGTGGCCGAAGACATCGGCCTGCCCTTCGAGGCGGTCGAGCGCGAAAGACTCGGTGCCGAAGCCGACGTCATCATCTCCATCACCTCGGCCAGGGAGCCGCAGATGATGAAGGACTGGATCAAACCCGGCACGCATCTGGCCTGCATGGGAACCGATACCGAGGGAAAGCAGGAAATGGACCCGGGCCTGATCGCAAGTGCCACCCTTTTCACTGACGAAGTGGCACAATCGATCACCATCGGCGAAACCCAGCACGCCATCGCCGCCGGGTTGATTTCCGAAACCGACATCACGCCCATTGGCGAGGTCATCAACAAGACCCATCCAGGGCGGACATCGGACGATGAAATCACACTGTTTGATGGCACTGGTGTCGGCCTTCAGGATCTCGCTGTGGCATCGGTGGCAGCGCGGCTGGCCGAGGAACAGGGCAAAGCGCAGGTGGTCAAGCTATAGATAGAGCCCATGCGATGAATTCCGGGCCATTCTGGCGGATGCCCGCAATGTCAGCTCGCTTATCCGATGCGCCAGAATCGCACGTCTTTTCTTGCGGATCTTCTCGCCAGATGTGAAGCAGAATTCAATCCGAATTCAGCGAAAATGCTCTAGCAGTCCACATCGATATGCAGATTTAACAAGTCCAATCGGACCTGACACGCCGAGTTTTCTCATAAGGCTCCCCCGGTGTGCCTCCACCGTCTTTTCGGAGATTGCCAGTTTTTCGGATATCGTCCTGTTGCTGCATTCTGAAATAACGAGTTCGAACACCTGCCGTTCTCTCACCGTCAATGTGTCGAGCAGCTGCTCTGAGTGGCTTCTCGACCGGTATTCGGAGGCACATTCCACGCTTTTTCTCATTGCAACCTGAACACCATTGATCAACTTTTGATCCGTATAGGGATTTGTCAAGAAATCTGAAGCACCCATCTTCATGGCCTGTACCGCCAATTCAATAGTGCCATGATCACTAATAATAATCACATTGATGCAGGATTTTCTTTTCTTCAATGAACCAAGGAGATCCATTCCACCCATTCCAGGCATGATTAAATCAGCAATGAGGCATCCTGCCATGTCGGGTGCAAGCTGATCGAGAAAACCATCGACAGAAGAATAATTATTTAGGTGCCAGCCCATTGTGCGAAACAGAGACGCAAACGCCTCTGCGGCAGCCTCATCGGCGCCGATGGTGAATATCTGTGCGCTGATCTTCCTGAGCGTTATAGGTGACATAATTATTTTGAACCGCTTTTTCCGCAGATTTCGAAGTCATCAGGATTGGGCGCCAAAGCAAAAGTGAAGATGCGTATAAAATAGCAGCAAGTGAACCTATGGATTCTTATAATTTTAGTTTTACGTTGGCCTCTTATAAATGCGCAACATGCATTCGAGTGAACGTAACTTTTGACGAATGCGGAAATCATCTTTGTCGGGATCATAGGGTGCGGTGTTAGCAAAAAAAATTGGGGCTTATCCTGAAAATCCTAGGGAAATCCCCTAGCCCGCATTTCTTACAGTCTCGCGAGGTTTCATCGCTTCTCAGCGCAGCGATTGGCAAGGCGTCTTCCTAAAAGCGGTGCTGGTATCGGTTGAGGGAGACAACGCTGTCCAATAGCCGCTGAGAAGCGACCCGTCATGTCGAAGACGCACATCCTACACGATGGGCGGGGAAAAAATGAAAACAGTGTGCGTCAAGGTCACATAGTGACCACTTATCGGATGAAGTCACTGAGTGACCACATCGCATTGCGTGTCTTTCCTGGACACTGGTGTCCTCTGTTTTCATTTTTTCCTCCGTGAAACCCGTGACACTGTGAGAAATGCAGGCTAGCGGTGTATGGAAAACGATAATGGCGCGCTCGGCCAGGCAACACAGGGTAGGTCGGTCTTGACCGGGCGCTTACGCCATAACTCCCCCTTTTACCAAAACAGTGACCTCTTGTTCCTTAAACAACAAACCCCGGCAAGCCGGGGTTTGTAATTCGCGTAACCCAGGGGCCAACCCCAGACAGTCAATCCATATTTAGAAGATATGGGTCAACTGCACTGCATAACGGTTATCGACACCGATAAGATTTGCATTGGGACCCAGACCGGCACCGAACGTAACCGCTTTGGCCCGGTTCCTTGATGCATTCACGGTAAGTCTGGTCTTCTTGTTGAAGTGGTACTGCGCACCCAATGTCAATTCAGTGAACTTAATCTCAGGTGTAACATTCGTGAATGGACCAAAATTAATCGCGCGCTGGTTATCCATGCGATTGTATTGAGCATATTTCAGATCCAGTTCAAGCTTTGTATTAGGTATGAAATAACCACCTTCAACATAGAACGAAGTACCCTCGGCATCGCGGTTCAAACCATTGAATGTGCTATTGGGATTGCCATTTGAACCGGCGGCGACTCCAAGTCCAAAACTGGGATTGTTCGGCCCCTGGAAAATCACGCCCTCACCCTTCATCCACTCAGCAGTAAAACGGAACGGCAGTTTGAAATAACGGGTACCGATGCCGTAACGTACACGGTCATATTCTACCGGATTGAAGATACCGTCATTGGTCGCGTCAATTGAGCGCTTGCCTGACGTATACCATGCAAATGTTTTCCAATCCTGGCGTTTTGGTCCCTTGCCTTTGAATACCTTGGTGAAATTAAGATAAAAATGGGTGTCTTTATTATTGTCATTATCGGTAGCATTCAGGCCGTTACCGTTTTCATACATAAATGAATAACCGACTTCATAACCTGGAGCCACTTTGAGGGTATTGAAAAACTGAACACCCACACCGCGAGCGGCAGCAACTGAACTGTTAAACCCATTAAGTGATGTTCCACTCGGGATCGGCTGAGCGCCGATATTTGAGGTGAAGTTTCTATTCGGCACTCGTTCCAACAGCAACTGATTGGTACCCGCGGTAAAGTTAATGTAATCAATCAAAGCGATACCTTGATAGATTTCATCGGCCATCGGGATCTTGAACAGACCGGCACGTAAACGGACAATCTTTTTCAGATGATTCAAGGTAATACTGGCGTCGGTAACTTTCGCAAAAGCATTACCCGGCTCGGTTATCGCATTGTTGCCAAATTCCGCCAGGAAGAAATAGTTTACATTGGGATCCACTTTAATACCTGATCCGCGCACGCCAATACGGGCACGGTTGACATTAAATGCCGACTGACTTTCGAGGTCGGGGCCAATTAATTTCGGTGGAATGTAAAGACCACCATTCGAAGAACTGGTGTCTTTCTGATATTGAACCTGGATAAAACCCCAGACTTTGGCGGCTGTCGGTTTGCGACCTTCTTCAGTCCCCTGAATTGTCAACCAGTCTGCAGCCTGTGCAGTCATGCTGACGCCGCCAAGTGCCGCAACACAGGATGCTGCAAGCATCGCCTTTTTGAAAATTGACTTCATTACTAAACTAACTCCCTACTCTAACCCCTTTGTACAAAATTTTTTTTGTTCTTTTTTACTTGGTGTAGCGTTCTGATAAGGGTTTAGTCAGAACGTAACCTTATTGCGCCCGGCCATTAAAATCGCCAATGGCAAAAACGACGGTGTCGTTGTTTAATGGCGGTGGGAAATTAGCCATATTGCCCGAACACAAACCAGGTTCTCATTATCCAGCAAGACTATATGACCGCATAAAATTGAGGCCTGACAGAACACTGCAAGAAACAAGTGGTTTTTGAGACAATATTTAAGTTCCCCCGAACTAAAATGAGAGCATTCTCTCACGACATCCACATCTAGCCATGTTGATAGTCGAGGGTAAATTGGTGGCGCCCCCTAGAGATCCGAGGGACAACCCTAGGTCTGTTCAATGAGGCCAGCTTTTGAACAAGTGAATTGCAGCAGATACGCCTCAATCAAACTATGAAGGGAAAGAACTTGCAGTTTTATCAATGAGTTATGCGGCGGGATCACACGATGATCGGCAAATCTGCAACCCAGAATACATGTTGTTAATTTATCACAGATTCCAAAAACATAGGTATAGCGGGCACTTTTCCAATTGCCCGCGCAGTCAGAATCATAACTGCGGTCGAAGTAAATCGCCCGCGCATTAGGTCCGCCTGGTACAACTTTTGGCGATTTTCTCACAAAAAACGATCGCCGATGAAAGCTCGGATCTGGCGATCGTGCGAGCATCATATGTAACTGCTATAATGTTGTCTTGAGTACTGTATCATTCGGTTCGAATATCGCGGGGCAAGCGCTCAATTGTGGATGGTGATATGCACCTTAACGCTAAAAAGCTGGAGTATCATTCACATATGAAAGTTCTCGTGATTGAAGATGATAGGGAAACGGCAAATTACATTTACAACGGACTAAAACAGCAAGGGCACGTGGTCGACCTTGCCGCCAATGGCCGCGATGGACTGATCCTCGCTTCAAAGGAGCCATATGATGTGATGCTTGTCGACCGCATGCTGCCTGGTTTGGATGGCTTGTCGATTGTTAGAACCATAAGAGGGGCCGGCGTTCAAACACCGGTCTTGTTTCTCACCACCATGGCAAGCGTTGAAAACCGTGTGGAAGGTCTTGAAGCCGGCGGTGACGACTATCTCGTCAAACCCTTCGCCTTTTCAGAACTGACTGCCCGCATCAACGCTTTGGCACGACGCCCGGCAATCGCCACGGAAACGACGGTCTACAGGGTTGGTGATCTCGAGATGAACCTTGTCGCGCGCGAAGTCTTCCGCGCGGGGACGGCATTGAACCTGCGCCCGCTGGAATTTCGCCTGCTGGAATATTTCATGCGCCGTCCCGGCCGTGTTGTCACCCGCACAATGTTACTTGAGCAAGTATGGGGATTTCATTTCGATCCGAAAACAAAGGTGGTCGATACAAACATATCGCGATTGAGGGGGAAAATAGATAAGCCATTTGACTTCGAAATGCTGCAAACTGTGCGCGGTGTAGGATATCTGCTCAAGGCGGTTCCTGACCCATGAACAAAAATAGTCTCCTGAAACGTACACCAGTACGCCTTTCGCTATATTACATCCTGTTGTTCTCATTTTCCGTGAGTATTCTTCTCATCGCAATCTACTTCAGAGCTGACAACGAATTCAAAAAACGACTGTCCAAGAGTATCATGTATGAGCGCACCCTGATGCTCGACTTGTATCGTGAACAGGGATTCAGCGAAGTTGCCGAAGAGATCAGCGAGCGCACGGCCAAAAGCGGCAACAATGTTTTTTTCTATAAACTGTGGGACAAAGACGGGCGTTTAATGGCTGGGAATTTGCCCAATATATCCTTTGTTGAAGGCTGGAGCACAATAGCGCTACCTGAGATTGAAACAGGTTACAAAAACGGTCGCAACTCCAGCCAAAGTGATGATCAGGGCACGGTGCCGGGGCTCATGCTGGGAACGCGTCTTTCGTCAGCGACCTTGGCCATAGCTGTCCGCAGAAACCGTATTCAGGAATTGCGGGAGATCATGCTGGAAGGGCTCGGTTGGGCAGTTGGATTGACCATATTGCTGGCCTTTCTTGGCGGGGTAATTCTAAGTCGTGTCTCAATGAGGCGGATTGCCGAAATTACATTAACCAGCCAGGATATCATGTCCGGAAATTTATCCCGGCGCTTGCCGATAAGAGGCTCCGGTGACGAACTGGATCAACTTTCAGGTAGTATCAATGTAATGCTCGAGCGGATCGAGCAGCTCATGGCAAATATCAAGCAGGT
>JAJRTU010000258.1 GCA_024278135.1 Gammaproteobacteria bacterium | reverse complement strand
TCAGACAGGTTGGGAGTAGCCTCGGTAATAGCGACGAGGCCGATACTCACCCCCACCCTGAAGATATGTCCTTCCCAGGCGAACTGATAGTCCTGAACGGCTTTTCGCAGTGTCGTCGCAATCCGGTGGGCATGATCCAGTGAGCAGTGCTCCATCAAGACCCCGAACTCATCACCCCCGAGACGGGCCAGGGTATCTCGCTCACTTACTTTATGTTGCAACACCATCGAAAGTTGACGCAGCAGTTCATCGCCTGCCGTATGACCGCAGGTATCGTTTACCACCTTGAACTGATCAATATCCATAAAGCACAGCGCATGTGCATCACTATCTTGCCGGATTGTCGAGAGCAGGCGCTCGGTGCGACGTTCAAACTCGGATCGATTGACGAGACCTGTCAGCACATCATGGTTGGCCTGGTAACTGAGTTGCTCGTTCAGATCATGCTCATGGGTGACGTCTTCCTGAATAGTAATGAAATGCGTGATGTCACCATTTACATCTTTGACCCCGGAAATCGAGTTACGAGACCAGTAGAGACTACCGTCCTTCTTCCGGTTGCGAAAATCGCCTGTCCATTCCCCGCCGGAACAAATCGTTTTCCATATTTCAGCATAGACCGACGCCGGTGTTTCTCCGGATTGCAGAAAACGAGGGTTCCGTCCTATGGCTTCTTCCATTGCATAGCCGGTGGTTTTGGTAAACCTGGGGTTAACGTACTCAATCCTGCCATCTGTATCGGTAATGATTACGATTGAAGAACTGGCTTCAACCGCACGGGTGAGTTTTCTGAGTTCCTCTTTTGCAAGCTTTCGTTCGGTGACATCAATCACTGTTCCGATATACCGGATCAGCCGCCCGTTCTGATCAAAAATATTTTCACATATCTGGTGAATATGTTTTACCCGCCCATTTGTCATCAACAGTCTATGTTCAATCTCATAGTGTTGCCTGTTGTCGTTGATAGCCCCCGTGTAAACCTGGTCAAATCGTATCCGATCATCCGGGTGGATTAATTCAAGAAATGCCTCATAAGAGTCAGGCAGACGTTTTGATTCGAGCTCGAAAATACGGCACATCTCAACAGACCATGCCCGGCTGTTCGCCTGCACATCGACTTCCCAACTGCCTACATGCGCAATACGTTGCGCTTCCTCAAGCATGGATTCACTTTTTCTTAATGCTTTCTCCGCTTTCTTGCGCTCGGAAATATCGCGAATGGCGACAGAAATACTCAGGCCGTCTGTCATCTCCAGAGGGCTTAAGCTGATCTCTGCTGAAAACTCGCTGCCGTCCTTGCGTCTAACAAACAATTCCAGGCCTTCTCCCATAAAACGGGCGAGCGGCTTTGCAAAATAGTTTTTCCGTTTCTGTTTGTGGCTTATAAACCTTTCAGGTACCAATATCTCTACAGCCTGGCCAATGAGTTCATCATGTGTGTAGCCTGTCATCTTCTGCAGTTGCCGGTTGACAGTCTCAATTTCCCCCTTTGCATTCACGATTGTCATAGCATCCGGGTTGTTCTCCAATAAAGCCCGGTATTTTTTCTCATTCTCTATTGATGCCGCCTGCGTTTGCCTGAGAGTGGTGATATCGATTACTATTCCTGTAGAACGGATTACCGTATTATCTTCATCGATATTATTGTCACTTCGTTGATGGACATGTTTGACGCGACCGTCTTTCATCAATAATCTGTATTCGATGTCATAATGTCGTTTATTTTCATCGATAGCATTCAGGCATACCTTGTCAAAGCGTAGTCGATCCTCTGGATGTATTATTTCGAGATAGTCTTTATATGAACAGCTTAATCGACCTGGTTCGATTTCAAGTATGTTGCACATCTGTTCAGACCACACATACTTGCCTGCCGGCACATCAAAATCCAGACTGCCCATACGGGCTGCCTGTTGAGCTTTCGTAAATTTCCATTTGCATTCATGGAGGTCTTCTTCCAGCATTTCCTGCTGTCTGTTCAGAATCACCTCAGCCAATTTACGATCGATGACGAACCATGCCGTCATCCAGATCACAAATTGTGTCAGTGAACAGTTCGTTAACACCTGCCATATCGGCTCACTTGCCGGCGAATAATATAAGCCTGTAAGAGACAAACTGGAACATAGCACGGCAGTCCATATCGTAACCATTCTGCCCGGGATTACAGATGTCGCTAAAACAGGGAGAATATAGGAAACACCTGCTATAACGCCAAAAGGGATATTGAAATCAACAGTGAAAATTGTCGTGCACAGTGCGAGAATTAAGGTGTATATAAAAGGACGATCCTTAGATAAGGTGTCCAACGCGACCGGCGTCTCCTGTGGATTATTTATATCATTTATATTCCCCGATCGATCAAATAGACTTATATCCCGCCCGCTTAAATACATTATTTTGCCATCATTGCCCGTGATCAGTCTGTCGTCCGATACAGACGTGAGAATATCCATAATACTCCGGTTACTGGCTGCTTACGTGGAAGAGATGATAGAGAGAGCTGACTTTTAACAGTTGCAATAATTCACTGTTACAGTTAATCAGATGGATTTCAGAATTATCACGCTCAAGATATTCGTGCATTTGCAACAGCATGCCCAGCATGCAGGTGGACATATTATCTGTTTTACGAAGGTCGATAATATATTTATTATACCTGCCTGAGGTATTAAGATAGGCATTACGTAATTCCCGGTAAAAATTCATACCGAAACTTTCAGGTACAGATATAATCAATGAGTTATTAATTTTTGATTTTGTCTTATTCATCATGACATGTATTTCCGTCGTGTTTTTTTTGCGCATTCTAATTATCGGATGCTTTCGTTTGAAATTAACAGGTGTTTGACTGCATTCAAGGTGAGAAAACACCTCTGCGTATTGTAGGGAAAGCCCTACAGGAGGGATCCGGCAGCAGCTGGGGATTAAATCAGCGGGTCTGATTACGTAGTGGGTTGTTCACCCAGTTTGTTTTCAATAACGTATCGAATGATGTCAGCATTCGTTTTCATACCCATCTTCTTCAACAAGCGAGTCCGATAGGTGCTGATGGTTTTATTGTTTAAAGAAAGCATGACGGATATTTCTTTTATACTGGTTCCTATGCCTAACAGGCAAAATATCTGGTATTCCCTGTCGGATAAACAGTCATGCAAGGCGCTGTCTTCCTCATCCGGATCCAGCACCAGATCCAGTAAATTATCAGATAGCGACTGACTGATGTATCGCCCACCATTGTGAAGCTTGCATACCGCCTTGATCAGTTCTTCCGGAGAATGTTCTTTTGTGAGATAACCATCAGCGCCGGCTTTCAGTGCACGTAATGCATATTGATCTTCTGAATGGGCGCTTAGGACTCTATCGCAATTAAACTTTCCAAGTTAATCTATTCATGATCTAATGGTCGCATGAAACCCGACCTCGAACTCGAAGCCATCATTGTTGAAAAATACGCAGCCGTTGCCCCCATTCTCGACGAACGTGGTCGTCGTCGTTGGGCGGCTACAGAATCTCGAGCCATCGGCTATGGTGGAGATTCGCTTGTTTCAGCTGCGACAGGTATCTCACGACCTACTATCCGCGCCGGTCGGCGCGAAATCCAGGCCGGTGTCAAGCAAGGAGAACG
>JAJRTU010000257.1 GCA_024278135.1 Gammaproteobacteria bacterium | reverse complement strand
GCAGTGTAATTGGCACCGGTAAGGATTGATGACAGGCACAACATGAAATAGACTGTTGTGAAAGAAGACCAAGCACGTTTCGCGAAGCATTTATCATTATTCATTATACAGGAGAGCAACGATGGCTGTAGCCTGGGACAACGATAGAATCATCCGTGTCAATATGACCGATCAATCTGTTTCCATTGAAGATTTTCCGCAGGAATGGCGATTGCTCGGGGGCAGGGGACTGTCAGCCAAAATACTGCTGAGCGAGTGTGATCCCGGCTGTGAGCCACTCGGTCCCGACAATGTCCTGGTGCTGGCTGCCGGTGTCATGTCCGGAACGTCGGCCCCGACTTCCGGTCGACTCTCGGTCGGTTGTAAAAGCCCCCTGACCGGCGGCATCAAGGAAGCCAATGTCGGCGGTGAGCCGGCGGCGGATCTGATGAAACTGGGCTATCGCGGGATCATTGTCACCGGCCAGCCGGCGGATATGAACAAACGCTGGGGACTCGAGGTCTCCGCCGATGGGGTCAAACTTATCGATGCGACCGAGTACAAGGGCATGTGGAATTATGCCAGCTGCGAAAAGTTACTGGCCAATTACCCGAAGACGGCCTCGGCCATCAGCATCGGCCCCGCCGGGGAGATGATGCTGAAAGGCGCATCAGTGGCCTGTACTGACCGGGACAAGGAAAGACGTCCGGCACGGCACGCCGCTCGAGGTGGTGTAGGCGCGGTCATGGGGTCAAAATGCCTGAAATGGGTGGCCATCGACCCCGGCAAGGCATCTATACGCAAACCCGAAGACAGCAAGGCGCTGGCAAAGTACGTCAAGGAGTTCAGCAAGAATTATCTCGCGACAAGACATGCCCAGTTCAAAAACGGGACCAGTGCCACGGTGCCCATCGCCAATATGCTCTATACCTTTCCCTATAAGAACAGAACTGCAGGCCGCAACCCCGAAATGGAAAGCCTGGACGGTGCGCGTATTAATGAAACGTTTGAGACCCGTGGTGGCGGCATGCATAACTGCATGACCGGCTGTATTGTCAAATGCTCGAACATCGTTCATAACGAAAAAGGTGAATACGTCACCTCAGCACTGGAATTTGAGACTTTGACATTGCTGGGTTCATGTTGCGCGATTAATAACTGGGAGGATGTGGCTGATCTTGATCGCCTGTGTGATGAGCTGGGGCTGGACACAATAGAGACCGGTGCCGCCATCGCCGTATTAATGGATTCCGGTGGCATGGACTGGGGCGATGCTGCCGGGGCAAAGAAACTGCTGGCAGAAGGTGTGGAGGCCGGCGAGGAGTCGGCGAAACTGGTAGCCAACGGGGCCATGGCCGTCGGTCTGGCACGAAACCATGATCGTATTCCAGTGGCCAAGGGACAGGCCATCCCCGCATGGGATCCGCGACCTTTAAAGGCCGTCGGTGTGACCTATGCCAGCAGCGCCATGGGTGCCGATCATACCGCCGGTCTGGTGGTGAACCCGAAACTGTCCGGCAAAGAGCTGATCGTCGCCTCTCAGGAAATCCAGGTGATCAATGCGCTGTGCGACACCTCCGGATTCTGTATGTTCCTCGGCCCCAATATTGATGAACACCGGAATTTCTTCAGCATTTTTTACAACGAAGAATTCACCAATGAGCAGATCGCGGACATCGGCTGGCAATGTCTTGTTGATGAATGGGCGTTCAATGACAAGGCCGGCTTTACGCCGGAAGATGATGACATGGCCGCCTGCATGCGCAACGAAGGCATCGGCGAGAATAACGAAATGAAGTTCGATGTCAGTGCCGAAGATATCGCCATGGCCAAAGTACGTCAGGCCCCCAGCGAAAAGTTTTTCCATACCTCACCGGCCGGCTAGTATTTTCAACCAGGCTTCCCCCGCAGGCACGCGGGGGAAGCGGGTTCTTTCATCCCTTCATTCACGTCGGGTCGAATAAGCGCCAGTTCCCTGTAGCGGTATACCTGGCTGTTTTCCCCCGGATTACTTCTTGATACCTGTCCAGACTGGACATACACTATTAGTTTAAGCATAAACTATATAGGGTGTTTCCACCGATCCTGCTGGAATGCCTGCGGCCTGAGCGGAGAATGCATATGAACAAAATCTGGGAAAAGGAAAGGATAATTCGTCTCGACATGAGCAGGCTGTCTGTCGTCATCGAGGATTTCCCCGCAGACTGGCGTTATCTGGGCGGGCGTTCTTTATCTGCGAAGCTGCTGTTAAATGAATGCGATCCGCTTTGTGATCCGCTGGGACCGGATAACATACTGGTGCTGGCGCCGGGGATCCTGTCCGGTACCTCTGCGCCGACTTCGGGTCGTTTATCGGTCGGCTGTAAAAGCCCTTTAACAGGTGGAATTAAAGAAGCCAATACCGGTGGTGAGGCAGGTCAGGATTTAATGAAACTGGGCTATCGGGCCATCGTGGTCACGGGGCAAGCTGCGGATATGAATAAACGCTGGGGACTGGAGATCAATACCGAAGGAGTCAGGTTGGTCGAGGCCGATGAGTATAAAGGCATGTGGAATTATGCTTGCTGTGAAAAGCTGCTGGCTGACTATCCGCCCACCGCCTCGGCAATCAGCATCGGTCCGGCCGGGGAGATGATGCTCAGCGCGGCCTCGGTGGCAACGACAGACAAAAGCAAAGACAGACGTCCCGCCCGACATGCGGCCAGGGGAGGGGTCGGGGCCGTGATGGGTTCAAAATGCCTGAAATGGATCCTGGTCGATGCCGGCAAAGCCAGGGTCAGACCCGCTGCAGACACCAAAGGATTTGCTGCCGGTAACAAGACCTTCACCAGGAACTATTTATCCGATGGTCGTCATAACATCTTCAAAGGAGGCACCAGTACCGGCGTTCCGATGGCCAATATGCTGCACACCTTTCCCTATAAAAACCGGACGGAGGGACGCAATCCGGAAGTGGACAAGCTGGATGGCGCGCGCATTCATGAAAGTTTTGAAAGTCATGGCGGCGGGATGCATAACTGCATGGCCGGCTGCATCGTTCGTTGTTCGAATATTGTGCATGACAGCAAGGGAGACTATGTTACTTCCGCGCTGGAGTTTGAAACCCTGACTCTGCTGGGCTCCTGTTGTGCCATCAATAACTGGGAAGACGTGGCCGAACTGGATCGCCTGTGTGACGAGCTGGGGCTGGATACGATTGAGATCGGCGCGGCGATGGCCGTTTATATGGATTCAGCAGGTATGGACTGGGGGGATGCTGAAGGTGCAAAGAAGCTGCTGCGAGAGGATATTGCCCGGGGCAGTGAACTGGGTCGTTTGCTGGGTAACGGTGCGCTATCCATAGGCACACACAGGCAACATCATCGCATACCGGTAGCCAGGGGCCAGGCCTTGCCGGCATGGGATCCGCGACCTCTAAAAGTCGCCGGTGTCACCTATGCCACCAGCGCCATGGGTGCCGATCACACTGCCGGTCTGGTCATTGATCCTGAACTGAACGGTGAAGATGCGGTGCGGGCTTCCCAGCAGGCGCAAATTATCAATGCTGTATGTGATGCCTCGGGCTTTTGTCAATTCCTGCAACCCTCGCTGGACGAAATTCGCCGCTGCTACAGTTTGTTTTACGGCGAAGAGGTAACGCGGGAGCAGATTGCAGATCAGGGCTGGCAATGTCTGGAAGATGAGTGGGAGTTCAACCGTCGTGCGGGTTTTACCGATGAAGATGATGATATCGCGGCCTGTTTGCGTGAGGAAGGTATTGGACCGGATCATTCGCTTAGATTCGATATTGCAAAAGAAATCACCGCGAAGGCGAAAATCAGATATGCTGCCGACGACAAGCTGTTTGGTTCAGGCGCCGCCGCTTAAGCGTCAGACGTTGAAGCCGTACTGCAAGGTGGGAATATAATGGCGCGACCGCGAGACAGGGAAACATCTCTCTATTTTGATTACCCGGCGTATCCCGGTGTCAGAGCACCGGAACTGGACGGGAATGCACAGCAGCATGCCGTTATCATCGTCGGTGCCGGGCCTGTCGGGGTGACGGCGGCGCTGGAGCTGGCCCGTCATGGTGTCCGCTCGGTAGTGCTGGATGATAAAAACACGGTCAACGAAGGCAGTCGCGCCATCTGCATCGCCAGACACAGTATGGAATGTCTGTCTCAACTGGGTGTGGCAGACCGGATTGAAGACAAGGCCCTGGCCTGGACCAAAGGTCATTCTTACTATCACGACAAACTAGTGTATCGCCTGCAGATGCCGCATTCCAGCTCTGATCGTTACTACCCCATGTATAACCTGCAACAACAATACATCGAGCAATACCTGATCGATAAGGCCAATGCGAACGAGCTGATTGAATTGCGTTGGCAAAGCCGGGTGATTGATGTCAGCCAGGACGAGACCGGTGTCAGTCTGAGTGTCGATACGCCTGAGGGCTACTATGCGATCAGCGGTGATTATGTGTTGGCGGCTGATGGTGCACATAGCGTCATCAGGCACAAACTGGATTTGCAGTTAGAAGGTGATGCGTATGAAGGACGCTATATCATTGTCGATATACAAATGGAATCGAATTATCCTGCCGGGCGCCGGGCATTCTTTGACCCCTCATCCAATCCGGGTCTGACCATTTTGATCCATAAACAACCGGACAATATCTGGCGTATTGATTATCAGATAGACAAGGATGTTGATGTGGAAGCCGAATTAACAGAAGACAATATTCGCAGACGTATCCGCTCCATTCTGGATATGATTGGTGAGACGGCGCCGTGGCAACTGGAATGGTGGAGCTTGTACAAAGCCTATACGCTGGCGCTGGATGACTATCGCCAGGGTAGAATCCTGTTCACCGGTGATGCGGCGCACCTGGTTCCCATCTTTGGTGTGCGGGGACTTAACTCGGGTCTGGCGGATGCCATGAATGTGGGCTGGAAACTGGCTTACGTGATCCACGGTTGGGCGAATGAGAGCCTGCTGGACACTTACAGTCCTGAGCGGCGTGGCGCTACGCTGGACGTGTTTGACCATGCCGGCAAAAGCACCCAATTCATGACACCACCGACACGGGGTCATCGCCTGATGCGCGATGCCGTACTGTCGCTGGCGATAAGCAATGAATTTCCGCGCCCGCTGATTAATCCCAGACAATCACAACCCTATACCTATATTGACAGTCCGCTGACCAGTTTTCGTCACCGAGAGGCTGAATTCAACAGTGGTCCTGGTGCAGGAGCCCCAATAATCATTCATGCTGTTGGCGACAGGGACAGTGTATTGAATTATATTGGCCTGGGTTTCAGCGGTTTTTATTTTACCGAGTCGGAGCCCGTGGCTTCGCTGATGATTGCGTTATCGAGCGAGCTGAATGTTGGTGAAGAACAATTCACCCTGATAATTATTACGCGAATGCCGCTTGCGGTAGACAACGTGTGCGTTCTTCACGATGAGCATGGTGAGCTGTTTTCCACTTACGATGCGGTGGATGGCAGTTTTTATCTGATCAGGCCGGACCGACATATCAGTGCACGATGGAAAAATATTCAGTTTGACGAAGTCAGGCGGGCTTTCAGGCTAAGCCTGTGTGGAGGTGTAAGTGAGTAAGCAATTATCTGACGAGGAACTGGAACAGGCGCTGGAAATGCTGGCTGTTGCCCTCAATCAGGCAGGCAGCGAAAAGGAAATGCTGTTCCTGAGTAAATTATGTTTTACCCTGGTGAATCAGTCAGGTGATATAAGTTTGCTTGAAGATGCCATTAAAAAAGTGAATACCGATCTTTAAAGACGTCTAGATGAGCACATTAATTGACGACATAAAACAATACGAACAGCAGTCTCGTCTTATTGAACCAGGCATTGATCGACGACAGGAGCTGTTTGAGAAGGTAAACGAATATACCGAAAGCTTCCTTGCTTCCATCAAGGAAAGAAATGCCTATCGTTATGATAAAGCGATGGGTACAGGTCTGTATGATTCTCCCATCTGCGAGCAGGGACTGGACATGGACTCGATCCTGGAACTGTATAAGGAGAATGTCGAACAACAGGGGATCACCACCGTATCCGGAAAGTTCATGGGATATATCGCCCCCTGCAGTATGTATTACTCGGCCCTGGCTGATTATATTGCAGCGATTACCGATCCCTATTCGGCCGATTATTCAGCCAGCCCCGGCGCCGTATGTATGGATAATATGCTGATTAAGTGGATGGCGGAACTGGTGGGTTATCCGGCAAAAACGCAGGGGAATCTGGCGTCCGGGG
>JAJRTU010000256.1 GCA_024278135.1 Gammaproteobacteria bacterium | reverse complement strand
TACTCCCCCTGTTTTTCCTTTTCGGCAACATGGGGGCGCTGGTGTTTGCTGTTGCGGTCTCTATCTATAACTATGCCTGGAACCTGAGCCATCCGTTCCTGCTGGCGGCGATGGCGAGCTTTGATCGCAGCGGTCGTGTCGTGGTGTACGCGGTGGCGGCGCAAATGCTGGGGCTGGCCAATGGCCCCTGGATAGCAGCCCGGATCATTTCCGACGGAGATTATTCCAACGTCAACTGGCTGAGCATGAGCTTGTTCGGCACTGCCCTGGCGCTGATACTCCCGCCGGTAATAAAACAGAAAGGTCTTGCACAGAACGCGGGTCCGTAACCTGATAAGGATCCGTTTATCTTTTGCCGTGCAGTCCTGTCTGCTGCTCATCCACCTCCAGCACGACCTCTGTTTCCTGCATGGCCTGCAACTGTTTCAGCGTGAACGGCAGTGGCTTGTGTTTAAACCGCCAGTACAGATCCAGCTGGTCACTGTAGTGTGCTGACCTGCCGCCATCCGGCGCGATGAAACCGCTCTGGCCCGGTGCGAACACATCCCGGCCTGTTATCGTATTGTCCTTTGCCACAAACAGATTGTTTTCCGTACCGCGATTCATGATCACCGGCAAACTGAATGTGTTGTCTTCAGCTGTTTGCGCCACACCACGAAAATTAAACGCGCTGAAAACGTGCGGATAGGGTTTGAGTCTCCAGTGCTTTCTGTCCGTACCCAGCGTGCCTGACAGTTCATTGATCGCATCGATAAAGGTCTCGCGCAGCAATTCCGTCGCTGCCCTGCCGTTAAAAAAATCATAGTCGACCGGCAAGGCGTTTCCCATCTGGTGAATATTGTTCACGATCATCTTGATACCCGGAGATACCGGGATCGATGCCCGTATGGCCTCAACGGGATAACCCGGTGAGGCAAAACGAAAAAAATATTCTTCACCGATATCATCTTTCAGAACCTGTTCGGACAGACGGGTCAACCAGGTTTGCATCATCATCGGCCCGGCACTATCAAACAGCCCATCCTCGTTTTTGTCCCACCAGTATCCGTCCCAACGTACCAGTTCGTGCAGAGCTGCGGTCACCGTTGCCGAAGCCGGTTTCTCAGACAGCGCCTTTTGCAATACCGGCAACAGATACGCCCGATTCACATCGGCAAAAGAACTGCGGCTGTTGATGTCCCACAACTCGGCGCTGGTGAATGTCTCTTTGCGCTCCAGTTCGGCAATCAAAATGTCGACCCGCTCGGCCTTGCCCCAGCGTCGCCACCACAAATCCGAATTGCGCCAGCCGTGTGCCGGTCGATTGTTCCAGTTGGTGATATAGCCCTGTTTCGGATTGTACACATGCGGGTTTTTTTCAAAAGGAAGATAGGCAGGCCAGTCCATCGAACCATCGCCCGGTACGGGAAGACGGTTATCGTGTCCGCTTTTTCGTGCGGGATATTTGCCGGTATGGGTATAGGCGATATTGCCCTTCCTGTCGAGGAAGTAGAAATTAATGTTGGTGGACATGTCCGCCAGTTGCCGGCGCCAGGACGCGTAGTCTTTCGCCTTTGACAGTTCCACCCAGGCAACGCCGGTAGCAACCTCGCTGCCCTCCCATGATCGTTTTTTACTGTAGATCACGCCATTGTGCACATCCATCAGCACCACCGGACCGTAGACGCTGCGATAGAAAGTACTCTGGTGCGTCGGCCCGCCCTTTACTTTTATCTGTTCCACCCGTTTGTCGAGCCTACGATAGGCCCCTTGATAATAATACTGCTCAGCATTGTCCGGGTTCAGCCGACTCACATAAATATCCACCAGATCGCCGAAGCCCGCCGTACTCCCCCAGGAAATATCCCCATTGTGCGCGAACAACATAAAAGGATAGGCGAACAACGTATTGCCGACCACATTGAAGCCGGCACCGTGCAGACCCACGCCATAGACATAAGAAGGATTAATCCAGCCGAACTGCGGCCCGTTCACCAGCAGCCCCTGTGCGCCCCGGGTTTTTTGCCGGCCCACCAGCCAGACATTGCTGGCCGAAGAAAAACCCGCCCTGCCGGGGATGCCGCCGAGGCCGAGATGATATCGGATATAGTCACGTCGTGAGTGTTCATCACTGATATCCCGATAGCGGCCGCTGCCCTGAAAGGCCAGCGCCGCTTCGGGCCTGACATTAGAGGCGATAAGCTCTGCCAGGTAGGACGGCGCCTTATCGCCACGATAGCGACGTTCCTCTGTCCCGGCATTGTCTTCATCCGCCACCGTGGTCGGTGACAGCATGTCGTAAACGGGCAATGTGGCATTGAAAATTTTCCAGGCCCGCTGCTGCCCATGCTGCTTGACGAGTTGCTGGTAGAAAGCCAGATTGTTTATTTCTTCATTAAAGTCCGCATAACGATGGGCCATGCTGCCGGCAAACACCAGTACGACGTCATAGGCCGTCCACGTCGACGGTACAAACCCGAAATCAATAAACTCCTTCGGCATCAGCCGGCCCGGGCTTTTATTCACCTCTTTGATCCAGGCATTGAGTCCCTGGGCATAACCGGCGAATACAGCCCGATGCTGTGCAGACAACTTGTCTATTTGCTGTCGCAGTGAATCCGGATCAAAACCGCGCCTGACAGTCTTGTCCAGTTCCAGATACTGTTCCCCCAGCACCTCCGCCACGGTTCCCGCAGTAGTACGCTTGATCATTTCCATCTGAAACAGGCGATCCTGGGCTACGGCATAACCGTAGCCATAGAATAGTGAGTAGTGATCATCCGCATAGATATGAGGGACACCCCAGGTATCCCGAATAATCCGCACCGACTTTCCCGGATCATCAACGGCAAAGACTGCTTGCCCTGTAGACAGGATCAATAAATATACACAAACAGAAAAAACACCAGGCTGAAAAAAAATACGCATGAACGCTCCCCGTAATGACTGTTTTTATTCTGTTCCACCAGTATATCCACATCACCAGGTCCGTGCATCCCGCGCTCACGATATTGCCTGCATGGATGCAGGTACAGGGTAATAGCAAAAGACAATTCCTGACAGTACATTGATGGACACAAGGATCCTCTAATCAAGTACGTGCATCTTCATTCTGGTGAATACCGGAATCCAGCCAAAACAATGGTTTGCTGTATACCGCTAGCCATCGGCAACGCGCAGCCTACCCTCGGGCTGTGACGGAGAACATACTTGATAAGAGCTTCCTTGAATCAGCACCTCGAACAAGCCGGCTGGAACCAAGTGTCGCCTCGACAAATAAGAAATAATTTGGAAACAATGTATATTGGACTATACGGGTTCATCGTTAATTAGTATTAACGATTCCAGATAATATAATGTCAGCAGAACAAAATAAGCAGATTTGAGGAAAATTTATGAACGATTCTAGTAGTCCGACAATTTTGAAATGATGAATATTTAAGGTAAACTCTTAGTTCTTCTATACAAGTCATTGATTAGGGGAGAAAAGAAATGCCAGCCAAGAGATATAGAGTCAAACTGACCGATGATGAAAGAGCGCAGATG
>JAJRTU010000255.1 GCA_024278135.1 Gammaproteobacteria bacterium | reverse complement strand
GGTCCAGGTGGCCAGTATCAGCATGATGATCCCGCCTGATCCGAAGCCGAGCTTGATCAGCATCACAATATAATCATCCGATGCCGTGGCAATGCCGGGCAAAGCGGAAAGTACCAGCACGAAGGGATAGCCGATGAAGCCGCCGATCAGCGCACCGGTAATACCATCACGGTGTTGGCGAGCGTAACGGCACAAATCCGGCAATAAAGTCATGCCAACGATGTAGCCGCCGATAATGGCCGAGACGGCATGGCCGAATTTCATTTCATTGCCGGGATAGGCGATGACCTCATCGACACCGGCGGTCTGTAAACTGTAGCAGGCCACCACAAGCAAAAATACGGCCAGCAGAGGGACGATAAACAATGACACCCGATCCAGGGCCTTGAATCCGAAAATCGTGGTGAGCACCATCAGCAGTGCGCCGGTGACAAGGTAATGGTTCAATGATAACGTTGCAGAAAAGGTATCAAGTACGGCGCTGTAGACGGCATTCGCGAACAATACGATGGTGACGGCAAACCAGCCGAGGGAGGTCAGGGCGATGGCAAAGCTGACAAAGCGGGCGCCGACAACGCCAAAGGCAAATTGCAAAATCACATAAGTGGAAAGATGGGTCCTTGCCGCTATGCTGCCCGTACAGGCACCGATAAGAAACAGCACAAAGCCCCCGATAAATGCGGCCAGCGTCGCCTGGATCAGTCCGAGTCCCTGCCCCACTTCGATGCCTACCAGGAAAGCGGGCACGGTAATGGTGACGCCGGTAAGAATCAGCCCGATACGAAGACCACTGACGGTGAGCTCAGCAGGAACCGCATGACGGGAATAATCTTCAACGAGCGCATCAAGTTTATCCATGGCAGCCCCGTCATTCCCGTGCGGGCAGGAACCCGGTAACAACAGATCGGCAACACCAGGACATGGTCAAAGTGTATTTTTTACCAGAGTACCGTCCCGCATAATCAAATGAATGTTTTCATCGGGGCGGGTGAGCAGATTGATATCATCCAGGGGGTTTCCGGCAAGCAGGATCATGTCAGCCAAAGCATTTTCCCTGATGCAGCCCAACTCACCGCTCTGCTGCAGTATGGCCGCATTGGTACTGGTGGCGGAACGCAGCACATCAATATTATTTTGCAATTCTGCCCGGTGCACGAACTCATCATTCTGGAATGAATGATACTCGCCCAGTAAATCGGTACCGAAGCCCAGTTTTACGCCGGCGCTGTCACAACAGGAGACGGATTCTCTCGCAGTCTGAAACAAACCACGTACTTTATCGAGGCTCACAGGCGGCAGCCCGAGGTCCTTGCCGTGGTCGGCGATGACCTTGATTACCGACAGTGTCGGTACGACGTAGCTGTTGCTGTCGGCGATAAGGGCGGCGGTATCAGGCTGTATTTCCGTGCCATGTTCGATCGTTCTCACCCCCAGTTCCACACAGATCCTGGCACGATCATCGGTATGACAGTGGGCCATCACATAAGTACGGCGGGTGGCTGCTTCCGCCACCGCCGCAGATATTTCCTCGCTGCTGAACTGAGCCATCCAGATGGGATCGCTCGGCGATACGACACCACCAGAGACGAATATCTTGATTTGATGGGCGCCCTTGCGCAATTCTTCGCGTACCGTTTTGCGCATCTCATCGATACCGTCCGCCACAACTGTCAACGCGCCATTATATGCACAGCCACAAGGTGATATTTGATCGGCCGGACGCATGTCACCGTGGCCGCCGGTCTGGGTGATGGCCTTGCCGCTGAAAAACATTCTCGGCCCCTCAATGAGTCCCTGTTGCAGGGCCATGGACAGCCCGATGTCCGCCCCACCGGCGTCGCGTACTGTGGTGAAACCGCGATGCAGCGCGCCCCGGAGAATATGCCCGGCATGCTGGGCGACAAGAGAAGGCGGCATGCTGTCCAGTTTGGCTATATTGAAAGTAACAATGGTGGCATGAAAATGCGCATCAATGAGTCCCGGCATCAAAAAGCCTTGGTGACAGTCAATGCTGTCGGCAACATCCATCTTGACTTTTCTGTCGGTGACTTCGCGGATACGATTGTCTTCAACAACGACACTGCCCTCGATCAGTTCTTCGTTGACGCCATCAAATATCAGACAGTTTTCGAGTATTGTGACGGTCATATTTTTACTCTTCTTTTAATACCTCAGCTCATACCGCGTATGCCGATATCGGGCGTGTATTGCAATTTTATTGGAACAAGTGAATTGTATAGTGTTACGCTCTGTTTGTATTTCACCGTATCGTCCTTCCGGCCTAAGTCAGAACCGGTAAAACAACAGCCGCAGACAGCGGAACATGAGGCACTACTGATATCAGTAGTTTTGACTACATATAAAAGATAAGGAATGAAGATTGAAAGCAGCGGCCTGAGCAGGCGCGCTATCCGGCTTGTTAAAGAAAGCCTGCTCTGGGATAACCACGGCTGCATGCCCCTGCGTGGCAACGATACAAGCTTTCTGCCGGAACTGAAGCAGTACCGCGAGGCGGGTGTGGATGTCGTCTCTCTCAACGTCGGTTTTGATTCACTCTCCTGGGACAATACCCTGCTGGTACTGGCCAACTATCGTCACTGGATAAAGCAGCATGCAGAGGATTATCTGCTTGTCGACACCATTGCCGATATAGACAGGGCGAGACAATCCGGCAGGCTCGGTATTGTCTTTGATATCGAAGGTGCCTGTGCTCTTAACAAACAATTGAGCATGATAGAGCAATACTACGATCTCGGTGTGCGCTGGATGTTGATGGCCTACAATCGGAATAATGAAGCAGGTGGTGGTTGCCAGGATAATGATCAGGGTCTGACTGATTATGGCAAAGACGTGCTGGATGAAATGATACGGGTCGGTATGGTCATCTGTTGCAGTCACACAGGGTTAAGCACGGTCATGCAAATAATGGAGCATGTCAATCAGCCGATCATCTTTTCCCATTCCAATGCCGCAGCTGTATGGCAACACAAACGCAACATTCACGATGATGTTGTCAGGGTCTGTGCGGAAACCGGTGGTGTTATCGGTATTAACGGCATCGGCATTTTTCTCGGCAATAATGAGGCGAGCGTTGAGAATGTCGTCAGACATATCGATCATGTCGTACAACTGGCAGGTCCGGAGCATGTCGGCATCGGCCTTGACTACGTATTCGATCAGCAGGAAGTGGAGGACTTCGTCAAAGACAACCCGCAAATATTTCCACCGGAAGACGGCTATGCGGATGGTATCGCCATGCTGGCACCGGAGGCATTGCCGCTCATCGTCCAGTCACTGCTGAACCGGGGCTATAAAGATGAGGATGTGAAAAAGATCATGGGCGGTAATCACTTTAGAGTTGCCCGGCAAGTCTGGAAGTAAATACCGGGATACACCGCTTAATTCAAATACCTGTTATGTATATGTAATTGAATGTATATTCAATTTTCCGCCGTTGACATATTGACGGCAAGCTTGCAGCGGCGGCTATATATTCCACCGGGTCATCATTCATTTAATTTGTGCCATTGCCGGGAATTACTTAAAGTGGCTTTAACTGTTTCAACAAGAAAAAACGATGAACGATAAAGAACCGTATACCCCGCCCAGGGTCTGGGCATGGGATGCCGAAAGTGGTGGCAGATTCGCCAACATCAATCGGCCGACAGCGGGTATCACACATGACAAAACATTACCCGTCGGCAGGCATCCCCTGCAGCTGTATTCACTGGCTACGCCTAATGGCGTGAAAGTCACGGTGATGCTGGAAGAACTGTTGCTGCTGGGTGAACAGGGTGCGGAATATGACGCCCACCTGATCAGTATTAATGATGGCGATCAGTTTGGCAGTGGCTTCGTCGAGATCAACCCAAACTCGAAGATCCCGGCCCTGCTGGATCGCAGCGACAAAGAGCCTGTCCGCGTATTCGAATCAGGTGCTATTCTGCTCTATCTGGCGGAGAAATTCGACGCACTGATACCCGCCGAAGCCGCCCTGCGTGCGGAATGCCTGTCATGGTTGTTCTGGCAAATGGGCAGTACGCCTTATCTCGGTGGCGGCTTCGGTCATTTCTATGCCTACGCGCCGGAAAAATACGAATATCCGATCAGCCGATTTGCCATGGAAGTGAAACGGCAGATGGATGTGCTGGATCGTCATCTGTCCGTCAATCAATACTTCTGTGGAGAGGAGTACAGCATTGCCGATATTGCCATCTGGCCCTGGTACGGAAACCTGGTATTAAACAGGGTCTACGATGCAGCCGAGTTTCTCGATGCCGCATCCTATACCCACCTGATGCGCTGGACGAAAGAAATAGAAAAACGCCCGGCTGTTCAACGGGGGCGTATGGTAAATCGGAAATGGGGAGAGCCTGCGGAGCAGCTTCACGAACGCCATGATGCCGGCGACTTTGAAACGAAAACGCAGGACAAGCTTGAGGCCTCCGAAAAGGAATAAGGTCGGGACGCACACACAGGTGTGAGTTACACTTGGCTTCTCCATTTTTATAAACGGAACTATCCAGAGATGGATGACTCAATATTATTAGTTTCGATGTGAAAAACCAATATGACACTGCCACAAAAAATTCTTTTCATTATCCTGATTGTGTCCCTGAACACAGGCACTGCCGCCACAGGAGTTGATGATGAAAAGATAGCGGCAAAATGGGAGCAACTGCAATTCAGGTTTCATTACTCCGGCTTCACCAGCAATTACAGTTGTGATGGTATACGCTACAAGGTGAAACTGTTGCTTCGCGCTGTGGGTGCCCGGGATGATGTCAAGGTTGAGGGTTCCTGCTCCGGCAACTTCTCGGAGATACTGCCCTTTCATAATCTGCGGCTTGCCTTTGCCGTACCCGTCCCG
>JAJRTU010000254.1 GCA_024278135.1 Gammaproteobacteria bacterium | reverse complement strand
TTGGGTGATTTCAACATTCAACTTTAAGCGTAGAATATAACTCGAGGCATGTGAGAACCGGGTAAGGTGAAGATGGGGTGTCAAGCGTATAGGGAAGCCCTTTTGCATTATATATAGTCCGCTAATTCAGATCTATATTCGCAAGTCATCGTTTTTGTTCATTGATGTTATTACCGACAATTACTGGAGAGCAGTGCGATGAAGCATTCCGATAATAGATTGGGAAATGTTCAGTTATTAAAGCGGTATTCCTGCTATTCGTTATCGAATTAATTGACCATTGGAGGTATCGATTATCATGCCTGAGTTAAGTTCCGTTTCTAAACATATATTTGATTTTCTCCAAGCAACATTCAAAATGATGCCAAGACCTGTTCAGGTAATAGGGTGGCTAATATTTCTGTTACTCTTTACGGTCATTGTATTGCATCCTATTTTAGGTTTAACAATATTCAAGGGACAAATAATCACTCTTACACGCGATGATATAACAGGAAAAAAAATAGGACCAAAATTCGAAGAAGGAATTGAAGTAACGCACGATGGTAAGACAATAAAAACCAACGAATCAGGTGAATTCACGTATGTACTAAAGGGCGGAGCAATTCCGTTTGTAGGTGTGCAGTTTAAATTAGGTCCTAATTACGAAATAGTTAATCTTTCTTCTGCATTGCCATATGTATCAGCATTTCATCCAAATATTACTGACATATATTATGTGCCTGGAAGTAAATATCAAAATTCTCTCGGGCCGAAATACTATTTCACAGATAAAATCGAAGCTAGTAAAGCATTTGATGACGCAGAAAAGGCCAGCACCGTAACCGGCAATGATATCGGTTCATTAACAATAGCAGGGTTTGATTTAAATCCAATTCAAAATGTAATAGCCAATTCCGATATTGGGAAAGGGGTCAATCCTAGTATTTTACGATTTAGTTCAATTCGTATGAAAGAAATTAGGGAGCCTGTTAAGGCTAATGTAAAGATGAAAATTCTATATAGCGTATATAATAAGGAAAAGAGTAAAGAAGAATCAAAATCATTCTTTTTTATTCCAAATATTGAACAACCGCTTGAAAATTTTGATCTAAAGTTTAAGGGTTTCCCTAAATCGATCAACATAAAAATTTATGAAAAAAAGTACTTTTATAAAAAGAAAATAGAAGAATTCAATCTGGGTATATCACCAGATGAAATTAGTAAACCTATTAAATACTCTTCAAATTCATTAATTGCAAATTTCCAACTGTTCCCGCCAATAGATATTGATTATATCGTAATTGATAACACAATGGGAAAATCAAAAACTGTATATTACTGGCTCTCAGTAAGTGAAGAAAATCTCAGGTTGATTAACAAGGTAAGTTATCAGAAAAGCAATCGTTCTAAAAACAGAATAGTAACGTCACCAATTATTGATGATTTTGATTACTATAGTTTCGGTTCAACTACGTATGATCCGTTTACTGTTACTGCAACTATCGAATTCAATAGTGGAGGGAAAATAAAATTAAGAAAAGCGCTATATTTTAACGTAGATAAACCAAATGATTTTATGGATTACTATATGTTAGCTAGACACTATATGAATGAACGCGAATATAATAAATCATTTGAATTTATAAAGAAATCGCTTGAAATAAATCAAGATTTTATTCCGGCCAAACTAGTTAAGGCTGCACATTTTAGTAATGGCGATCAACTAAAAGGTGGGATGGCTATTTATGATGATGTTCTTGAAGAAACGATGAATAATAACTCTCATTATATACCCTACGTACAAAGTTCTTATTCGCGATACTTAGTAAAAATGGATAATATTTTAACAAGGCCGCAAATAGAAAAAGTAAAAAATTTAGCTAATAATGCTTTAGCTGTGGACAAAGAAAATATAGTAGCGTTGAGTTCGTTGGCATGGTCAGAATATTTACTGGGAAATAACGAAAGCGCTTTGGATAAAATAAATAAAGCGATTGATATAATTGAAGCTCAACTCAAAACCAGTAGTATAGCTTCTGAGTTTTATTTTAAACGAGGCAAAATATTATTTGCACTAAAAAGGAATAAGCTGGCAGAGAGTGATTACAAAAAAGTAATTGAGCAAGTAGAGAAATATAACTACGACTCCAGTGAAATAAATAGATATGTGGAAATGGCAGAAAATGAATTGCGTGGATTTGAGTAAATATAAATGGTCTCCTATATTGTGATCCTCTAAACTGGACCTGACAAAAATGCAAGGCACCAGCCGGCTGAATGCGAACAGATGTACTATAATGATGAACCTGAACGGTCTGCAAGAGCAGTCTGACTCAAACTAACGGGTCTCCAAAAATACCCGGAGCGGTTCACATTTCATTTTATCGCCATGATTGATGGCACTAGGTCTTGAACTGCTTTTAAAGCTTTATCAATTTTCCCCTGAAGTGCTTCAGTATCATCTGATTCTGTTACTGTCACCTTGAGATCGTTAAGAGTTCTAATTAAATCTGTCGAAGATATGATGAATTTATCAACTCGTTCTAATCTAATAGACTTTGCAGCACTTTCCGTCTTATTACTAATATAGTTTATTGATTTAGTGAGGGAAGAAAGATCAGCAGTCCTACTGGCTATACTCCCTAATGATTTCTGGATGGCCGTTTTGAATATATCATTAATAGCTCTCCTTGCTATATCATCAAGTTGGCCTGTAATGTTATTTGGTGATTTCATTATGAACGTATTTAGTTCTTTCTGTACGGATACTTTATTTGATAGGTCATCTGACTGCAACGCCACAGTGGCATCGTTAAGAATATCATGGAGCGTTTCAGACCAGTCTGAAAATGATTCCAGTGCATCCCAATCTCTATTCATTTTTTGCTCTCCTCACTCAAAATATTTCGTAGTGCTATAACTGTAGCTGATAGTAATCGTGTATTCGGAGGAAGACCTGTATTAACTGCGTTAGCGAGATTAGCATGGATATCGGCCCATTGTTTTATTCCCTCACGTGTTTTTCCAATTAGATCTCTATATATAACAACCTTGTCTTCTGTTGATTTCATGCTTATCATTAGAGGCTCGTACCTATCTCTAGTTACGTCTATCAGTGAATTAACTACCATAAGTTCCTTTACTTTAGCTGTAGCTGGTGGATTATTACTAATAGACGTCTCAAGAGTTCTTCGTCTTTTTTCCAATTTTTGTCGGTGATCAATTACTTGGTTATTTTCTGGAATTGCAGAGATATTAGTAATAATTTGCTGCGTTGTTTGTGCAACCACTGAGTCTAGTAAGATGAAATCGCTTATTAATACGCTAGACATACTCTGTATTGCAGGATCTGCTTTACTTACAGCTTCTGAAAATGATTTTGCTGCCCTAACGTTCGCCACTATTCCATAAAGACCCTTTGCTACACCCACATAACTTATCGGCAAAGGACCCACTGAAAATATATTCAAGAATTGATCGAGCGAATTAGCAATTTTACTAGCATTTTCACTTCCTTTTTCTCCAGCGCCAGCTATATTTGCAAGGGCATCTGTGTACTTCACTACTGCTTGCATGGCATGTATTCTCACCTGAATCTCTGCACTAATTGAATTGGCTCCACTTGTTGCACCAGCTTCGACTAATAATTTCTTAACGTTTGAATCTGTTTTAACTATCGCGCCGTGTAATTCAGCGGTTGAGTTAGCAAATGGTTTCAAGTCAGGAAGGGCACATCCACACACTATAAGAAGAAGGGTGAATAGAAATGTTTTTTTTATCTTCTTAGTCATATTTAACCTCACCTGTATTATCTTCATAAAAGTTCGTGAGAATTAGCGTTCTATTCACGTAATTAGTTTTACTAAAATTAATCAACTACAAAATCGCTTTTTTTCTCAAAATATTTCCATTCCATATTGGAATAGATTTGAAGGTATAACTACATCCTATCCTGTGTGTTTGTAATTAACACTTTAGTTTTTTTAAGTTCAATGGGCTTTGATAGAATCCGACTATTCTACAATCGCATCTCCCGTACCGATGATTTTGATACTTACCCGATTGGGACCCTTGTCCAGGCGCATTACATTTTTGTGCACTATTCTCTGCAAACAAATATCAATCAATGTTGTTTGGTTCGGAGAGAGCACTTCTTCCAGCAGTTCGCTCGACGCGCTGATTTCACAAGGCAGATAGTGGACAAAACCTTCATCAGGCCTGGGAACTATTCTGAAGCCCAGAGATTCCGCGCCTGTGATTTTATCTCTTACCACTTCGCCGTCACTATTACGTACCTCCTCTGTGCCTTTCATCACATCATGATTAAAGAAATAGGTGATGGTATTGCCATCGACACGATTACGTTGTTTATCCATGAAAAAGCCCCGGGGTAAATGGTTGGCATCGTTTTCCTTGCCTGCGGTGAGGATGAGATCATAATCGTTGACGGGAAAACCTTCGTGATCATATATTCTAAATATAACCATGGAGTATTTGTCGTGAAAAAAATAACTGTCTGAGCGGAGCAGGCGTTGTTCCACTTCCAGCCGTTCTTCAGCTTGAACCCTGGCAGTTTCTCTTTTGAACAGCTTTACCACGCTGTTGTATTCAGTCTTATTACTGACTTTGATACAGGATAAAATGGCGTCCACCACTTCCCGACTCTTCTTGTCCTGCATACCACGCCTGACGCTGCGCATGATGCCCATCTCCTTGCCGGAATGAGCCTTACCCTTTACGACACGCAGTGCGGTCTCAGGTGCAAGCCGGTCCGCATCCATTGTCAGTTTTTTTGCGAGCCATTCGAACTTGTTCTTCACTTTCGTTCTTTTCGGGGCTTCCTGTACGAGCTTGATGTAGCGTCCGTTTAAATTCGCCGCCGCCACGCGGACGACACCGTCGGAACCGCTTTCGCCTGTATAAGTATTGAGATTGTCGTAGATTTTTCGATCAATACTTTGTCCGGTCAACACAAAAGGAAAGACACCATTTGCTCCGATCTGTTTTCCGTCTGATGCGATCCATTTGCTGTTTAAACGCCAGGCGGGATCGCTGCCCAGTTCCAGCCAGTCAAGTACACCCTGGCCTGGTTCCACACCGCCAAACCAGAATTTCAATCGGCTCAGGCGGCCCTTACCCAACTGGGCCAGGGCAGAGCCATAGTTGGCAGGCGCCAACATAATCAGGTGGCTCATCGGGCAGATGCCACTTCCTGCTGCACTGGTATAGTAACGGTACCACCAGTCACGTATAACAGGACCACCGGTGGAATGCGTGATACAGGCAAAGCGTATTCCCTTTTTCAGCAAAGTGCCGAGTTGCTCATCCACTGCAGTGGCGAATGCGCGCGATATATCCCCCACTCTTACCTCATCATGGAAACTGATGTAGCGACCCAGATAGATTTCTTTTACAGTGATGTTGATACCTGCGGCTTTTGCTTCCGCCTTGAGTCGTTCAGGTAAACCGCCGTAAGTTTCGGTGTGCGTAACGCTCCATCCATGTACAAATACCAGTATTATATTTTTCTTTGCCACAGTTCATCTCCAATGGGGAATCAACCACGTGTGCAGAATGCTTGTTTACAGGGCGACTTGCTGAGCATGTCGTCCGTTCTACAAGAATAACTCGAACAGATAATGTCAGATTAGCAAAAACCACTGCAGTTTGTATGTACCCAATTTGGGTGATAATCATTATCAGAACCAGAGCGACAGATACAGGAAAGGAAAAACCGGGTTATTTTATGATGAAGATTCAATCGTCAGTTGCAATCAAACTCATTGACTATCTTCATCAGCAGCCCGGCTTTTGAATTCGTGTATGTTTTCCGGTAAATATGTTTCAGATGTGTTCTCAGTGTGTTTATCGTTATGTTACTTTCGTCTGAAATGGCAACAATGTCGGGATTATTGATCAGCTTCAATACAAGATGACTTTCACTTTTGGTCAGCTCAAGCGTATTGACCAGTTCAGCGACACTCAGTTTTTTCTTTTTTGTCTGATCTTCCGGTTTTTTCCTGCTGTTGTTAACAGCGAAATTTATTGTTGTTCTTAAATCAACTTCGCGTAAAGGTTTATTGATAAACCCTGAATGGTCAGTTAAGCGTGCGCGTTGTAAAATGCTGTCATCGTTGTAGGAAGTGATGTAAACCACGGGGACGTTTAATTTGCTGATAATGGTATGGGCTGCGGTGATGCCGTCGATAAGGCCATCGAGTTTGATATCCATCAACACGAGATCGGGCGTGTTTTTTTTCACCGAATGAATGGCGTCATCGCCGGTACTGACGATATCTATCACCTGATAATCACATTTTTGGGCTAACAATCTGATTATCGATGCCGTAGTGCGATCATCTTCGACTATGACCAGCTTTCCATTTGGCATGGCAATGTCCCATTGTATAGTTTGGAAATACCGGGAAATATATTTGCGAGCCTGAAACGAACATCCTGATGTGGTGGCAGGATACTGCAGGCACTGTCACCGTACAGTTTGGATGTTCTACCCCCGTCTGGATAGTACCACGACTATCACTTCTGTCCCTGTTTTACCGCGTCGATGCCTGATCCGGGTCGGGTACTGTATGCTGATTCGCCGGGGTTTCGGTTCTCAATATATTTGGAGAACCAGACAGAGCCTCCCGATTCACTCGTCATCCGGATCATCCACGGCTTGTTCCAGATCTAGTTTGCGTGCCTTCCATGTTCCCTGGAAGAAAAAGTAATCCTGGTTATTGAACCCGCGCATGGTGCCGTCCAGCGTGTTGCCGTCGTCTGATAATGTGGCTTTGTATCGCATATTCGCCACCAGATGTTTTGCTGAAATTTTCAAGGTCTCCAAAGTCAACACCCTGTTTTTTGTATCGTAATCGCCGGCCACTTGTGAGCAGCCGTTAATGTTGCCATTCAAGCGCCACCAGAAATAACCTTTCACACGAATATTGTCGGCGTCGACCGTTTCTTCAGAAAACAGCAAAATGGAATTGCTGCGATCAAGCCCATCGTTTGTGGTCATGATTTTTCGTCTTTTTACATCAAACAGGGTCCATGCGGTTTTGGCGAACTGGCCTTTCGGCACAGCAGAGCCGAGTATGTCTTTACCGGAAGGGCAGACAGCTTTGGAGGGCGAATTCGCACCGGCGAGCGGCAGCGCCAGTATGAACAGTAGTATGAGCGGCCATCGTAACATGGGGACTCCTGGTCGTGACGAGACAGCTTTCCCGATAACACGCTTCACGTGGCTGTCTGGATTTCAGGATATTACATGGAAAGTCCCGGGTACAAAAGGAAACAGGGTCGATTAAAGATGAATCAGCGGTGAGTATATTCGTTGCAAGTATGGCAAGGTTGATACCGTGAGAGGACGTACGGGGAACAGGAAAGGCCGGAGTATGATCAGCTCGTGTTGTTCGATTGCTGCTGCCATTCCCCGCCTGTTTCATCCGCAAGCGCGGCTTCGCGCAACTCTCTAATGGTATCGGCAGCGTTGTTGTCAGCGCAAAGCTTGTCCACCATCTGCATCAGCGTATTAAAGTTATTCATGCCCCGCTTATGTGTTTCGCCGTATCCCTTTACCAGCCTCTGGCATTCAGCGACTTCCACTGCCAGCGCGTAATTGTCCATCGCTACCGTGTCGATTGTGACCAACCATTGCCGGAGGGCTGTCATTTCGACCTTGTGGCGCAAGGTCATGCGTCGAAATCGACGCAGGCCAGCCAGGCTGTACAGCAGCAAAAATCCGGACAGGCGGGTTGTTGTTATCTTTTTCCCGTTTTTACAAAAGTGTCCCAGAACACGACGGCAAAACCGGTTTTTCAGGCACCAACTGCCCAGCGCGGCGGGCAGTGTGTCGCAGATTTCCTCCGGACGCGGATGCAGGTAGTCATGGATCCTGAGGATTTGATCATCGTCTGATTGCACTTCTTTTCTGACACGGGCAAAGCGGGATGATCGTGTTTTCAGATCGGCGATGCGAATGCTATCTTCATAGCTCATCCACAGCGCCAGATAGCGGGCGACGGTGGTGGTCAGCCGGTATCCCTTCTCTGCAGTATCACGTGTAAGGACAGTATCCAGGTGCGCCAGATAGTCTTGCGCATACGGTAGATCCTGATAGTCGAGCAGTTTGCGCAATGCGTGTACAACGATCGTGCGGCATTCGGACGGATAGCTGCTGTCAACACGGGCAAGCAGTGTCGTCACCTGCGTGTTGTTCGCCTTCGGTCTGTCTGTCTTTTCGAGCCCTTCCTCTTTGAAATCGTGCTGTCGGGCTTGACGATAACCTGCATTGAATCCTTTCAGGTTGGCCTCGACGGCAATACCCGAATCGGTAATGACGGCTTCAAAGGCGGTCTTTTCAAAGGGGAGTACACCGGCTGCGGCGATGCTGCCGAGCAGGACGGAGGAGATGACGCTGTCATTTTCTTCCGCCAGGCGGGCCATATCAAAACCAATCAACACTTTTGAATGCTTTTCAGCCTGTTCCAGCAGTTGATCACTGTCGATCCGGCCATCGCCCGGAGATGATTTTTCGGCAATGGCATAATCGCGATGGGTCGATACGATGGTCGTGGTTCGTTCCGGCGTCACCAGTCCCCGGAGTATGGCCCGGCCTGACTCGACCAGTTCACCGGCCACGACCATGTCGACCCGGCCGGGTACCGGCATCAGCGCCAGCATCGGTTTGCTGTCGTTCCTGTTCGAATGAGGAAAAATTTCAATATAATAAATGGTTGCGCCGGTACGCTGTGCCACACCGGGTACGGAAGTGGACTGGGCATAACAATGACAGCGTTCCGCTGTTTGTATTATCCAGTTGCACAACACCGCGCCGCCCTGGCCGCCCATGGCCAGAACCGCTATTTTGATTGCTTCTTCCTGTTCGTTTAAGGCGGCCATTAAAACGAATACTTCTCCCGTCTGCGCTCACGGGAATTCTGCAACAGGCTGATAAGGGTATTTCGAATCGCTGCCGCCATTTTATCGAACAGACTGGGGTGATAGATAATATCGGCCCGGTAAAATGAGGGGCACAGGACCGCCGCATGGGCCACCTCGCCACAGACACCGCAACCGACACAGCTGTTGACGACGGTCGCCACCGGGTCTTGCCGCAAAGGGTCCGGGTTCTCCCTGATGGTCAGGGAAGGGCAACCGGACAGACGAATACAGGAATGATCGCCGGTGCAGGTATCTTCATCGACACCAAAACGCTCCCGGACATATCTTTTCTTTTGCTTCAGCCTTTCCTTAATCTGTGGTTTGATGCGCCGTTGCCGGTTCAACTGGCATTCGCCGTCGACGACGATCAGTTTCGGGCCTTTGTGCCGTGTCGTCATGGCTTCTCGCAATGCGTCCAGCGATTCATCGATATGGTAGCTGCGCACTTTTCTGATCCACTTCACCCCGGCGCCGCTGAGCGCCTCGACGATCGACACGCGGTACTGGCGTCTTTTGGCGTCGGCTTTTGAAGAGGGGATCCACTGCCCGCCGGTTGCTGCCGAATAGCCGTTATCGATCACCACAATAATGCCGTCATGCTCATTTTCCACGGCATTGCCGATGCCGGTGGTCAGGCCGTTATGCCAGAAGCCGCCGTCACCCATAATGCTCACGGCCCGTTTTTGATGAGGGACCATGTGGGCGGAGGCGCTGGCCGGGCCCAGGCCGTAGCCGATAATGGTGTTGCCGATGTTGAACGGGGCCGCAGTGGCAAAAGAGTGGCAGCCAATGTCCATGCTGACCTGCAAGCGGCCGAATTCTTTTTCAATCAATTTCAGGGCGGGAAAAAAAGGTCGCTCCGGACAGCCGGTACACAAGCCGGAGGGGCGCTGCGGCACCAGTGCCGCGATGGCTGTATCGTCTATACCCGCCGGCCGGGCAATCGGCTTACGTGTGATTGCATCCGGTTGGTATTTTTCCAGAAACACTCTGATGCCTTTCTCCATCAACTCACAGGTGTATTCCCCTGCCATGGAAAACATGTCCTTGCCATGTAGCGGTGTTTGAATGTCCCGGCGTCGCAGCAGCGTATGGATGCTTTGTTCAATAAAATCGGGCTGGCCTTCTTCCACCAGTAATATGGCCCGCCGGTCCCGGCAGAAGGCAATGATCTCTTCGTCCACCAGTGGATAGACCACCTGCATCACGTACAGGGGGATGCCTGTGTTTCCGTAGATATCGGAGCAGCCTGCGTGCTCCATCGCCCGATTCAGCGTATTGAACAGGCCGCCCATGACGATGATGCCGAGATCACCCTTGTCAGCATTGATGAACTGATTCAGCCGGTTCTCCCGGATGAATGTTGTCGCGGCGGGCCAGCGTTGTTCGATTTTTTCCCGTTCATGCTGATAGTTGTAGGGCGGCAGTATGATCCTGTCGACCTGGCGCTGCGGTGCATCCAGCGCCTCGCTGAGCGTGAATGCCGGCGGCACATTGTCCTTTGTCTTCAGCACGCCGTGGACATGGCAGGCGCGCACACGCATTTGCAACATGACCGGTGTACTGGAGGCTTCGCTCAGTGCAAAACCCTGCTCCACCATGTGGGCGATGTCGTCCAGATGGGGTTTCGGGTCGAGCAGCCAGAGCTGTGATTTCATGGCAAAGGCGTGGCTGCGTTCCTGCATGATGGAGGCCCCTTCGCCGTAATCTTCCCCGACAATGATCAGTACGCCACCCTTGACGCCGGCCGAGGCGATATTGGCCAGCGCATCGGAGGCGACATTGGTGCCGACCGTCGATTTCCAGGCGACCGCACCGCGCAGCGGATAGTTGATCGAGGCGGCGAGCATGGCGGCGGCGGCGGCCTCGTTGGCCGACTGTTCAAAATGGACACCGAGTGCCTGCAGGATTTCCTCGGCATCGGCGAAGACATCGATCAAATGGGAGATGGGCGAGCCCTGATAACCGCCGATATAGGCCACACCGGATTGCAGCAGGGCCTTGGTGACGGCGAGAATCCCTTCCCCGTGCAGTTCTTCGCCCTGGCCGAGTTTCAGCAGCTGGACTTCTTTGGCAAAGGAGCGTTCGGCCATCGGCGTGGCCTCGGCTAATCGTCAGTGATGGCAAAGACGCGGGCCGGCGAGCCGTCCAGACCCTGCAGCGGCAGGGGGATGCCATAGAGCGTGAAGTCCCGTTTGCCTATCTCGCCGATATTGGTCAACAACTGCATAATGATGCATTGTCGCCCCAGAAAGGTTTTGTGGTTTCGCCCCGGCGGCTGATCGTCTTCAATGCCCAGCCAGAACGGTGCTTCCGGGAAGCAGTCAAGCGCCACCGCCTTGCAGCCTTTCTCCACAATCAGTTCCGCAGCCGTGGTGTCCAGATAGATGGATTCTCCCCAGAATGCATCCGTGTCCCAGGTCCTTTCAGTCCAGCCTGTATATAAAACGGGGATGACGCTGTCGTCCAGCTCGACGCCGGTTCGGATAATTTCATCGGCGGTGATGGCCTGACGGCCCTGTAAATGCGTCAGCGGCACAATACGCCCCTTGCCAATCGTGTGCGCCAGTGGAATTTCATCCACGGTCCAGGCCCCTTCGGCAATGAAATGGCAGGGCGCATCGATGTGTGTGCCGATATGGGTCAGGATCTCAAGCCGGCTCATCATGTGCAGGGTCAACTCAATATTCTCATCCACTTCAATGTCATTTTTAAGCAGGTGTTCTTTTTGCACCTCGCCCATGCAGGTCAGGGCGACGCAACGGGTGGGGTTTTCTTCATATTCACGCAAACCGGGGATGCCGCGCATGTGACGATTGATCGGCAGGGTAAGGTCAATGACAGTCATGTTTATCTCCTGGTGGCCTGGGCTTTATTCTTATGATGGAGCATGGGTGAATTCGACGGACAAGGCCAGTCTTGCCTCCCACACGAAGATTATTTTAAGCTTAAATATTATAGGGTTAAAGTAGATTTTTAACTATTTGTTTTTATTGTCATTATTTCATAGGTATTGATTCGAGCTGTACTGGCTTTTCACTATTACTTCAGCACGTGCAGGACGCTGTGTCAGCCTCGGGCTGAACTGGATTGACAGGTGTAAAATAGCGCCCTGATGCCCTATCCCTTATACTCCAGATTCTCTACTTCACTGAATGGTTAGGGAACCGACGATGAATTCTTTATCTATCCAGATGCAACAGCCCCTGGCACTCGCTACGGCGCAAATTCATCGAAGTCGTTCTTTGCACGAATTGCAAAAAGCCTTTTTGAGTGTGGCCCCGAAATTTGTCCATGCCGATGCGTATGGTCTTTATCTGTTTGACGATAACCTTGAAATCCGGACGGTAATTTCACATCACGCTCAGCATCGATTCCTGACAGAGTATGAGAAAATTCGAAGAGAAGACCCCCTGTTTAAATTTCTGTTACAAAAAAAGAAATTCATCCACTCGCTGGAAATCTTTAATCATAAAGACTGGTTACGACAACCCCTGCATGATTTTTTGTCGCGTTGGGGTCTGGATTATTCCATTGAGGCCCCGTTGGTGCACGATGGTCGTATTTCGGGCACCTTGAATTTTGCCATTGGCGGCAGTCAATATTTCGGCGAGGAGAGTCTTGCTGTCGCGCGTTTTCTGTGTAGCGAATTCAACGCCAGTTACAGGCGAATCCTTGAATTTGAAAAACTGAAGGTCACCACGAAAAATCCCGGTCTGGCACGGGCTTCGATCCAGCGAATGCCCTTACGTACTCGGCAGGTTCTTGAGTTACTGGTGACGGGTTTACATAATTATGCGATAGCCGAGTCTCTCAGCATCAGTGAAAACACTGTGCGTTACCATATAAAGCATATTTATAAAACGCTGGGTGTGCATAACCGGGTACAGCTGACGAAGCAGGTGTTGACGGAAAGATGAATATCTGAATAATTTTTTTCCACGGGTGTTGTTTCAGACACTCATCTTTGCAGCACGTTTCAGTCCTTCTTCCACACTCTGTCCCAATGCGGCCGCTTGTACTTTGCCATGTTGGTAAGACGAGAGAAAAATAACCTCCATTATTTCCTCTTCTGTGGCGCCTTCATGTACAGCCCCCTGGATGTGAAAAACCACGCCGGGACCACATTGCATGGCAGCGAGCATTCCCACCAGTACCAACTCGCGCGTC
>JAJRTU010000253.1 GCA_024278135.1 Gammaproteobacteria bacterium | reverse complement strand
GCTTCCTTGTCCAGCGTTATTTTCAGCTGAGTGGCTATTTGTTCCCGCGTCAGGTGTTTGAGATTGAATTGCAGACAGCGAGACAGGATGGTAATGGGAAGTTTCTTCGGTTCCGTGGTGGCCAGCAGAAATTTGACATGTGGCGGCGGCTCTTCCAGGGTTTTCAGCAAGGCATTAAAACTATGGTTGGAAAACATATGTACTTCATCAATCAGATAGACTTTGTAGCGCCCCATACTGGGCGCATATTGCACGTTATCCATCAGATCACGTGTTTCTTCCACTTTGGCGCGGGAAGCCGCGTCCACTTCGATCAGATCAACAAAACGACCTTCATCTATGCCGACGCAGGCACTGCATTCGCCACAGGGATGCGAGCTGACACCCTGCTCACAATTCAGACACTTGGCCAGGATACGGGCCAGCGTGGTCTTACCGACCCCGCGGGTGCCGCTGAATAAATAGGCGTGGTGGATACGATCCGTATCGAGAGCATTGGTCAGGGCCTTTAACACATGGCCCTGCCCGACCATGTCGTTAAAGTTTCGGGGACGCCACTTACGGGCTAATACTTGATAACTCATTGATTAATATAATTTAATTAAGGATTGTGCGAATCGATATTGATCCGCTTCCCTCGCCCGCTTTTTAGTATCCCTGTTCCCTGCAGCAAGGAGAAATGGCGGCCCATACTGTTCTGATCCCGGCACCCGCATCCACTGCTGCCGCTGCTCCCTTCCGGGCCTGACGGGGTTCACAATTTCGCGTCGCGGGGAGACCAGCACGAGCCACCGAGGCGCATATTATCACATTAAGATGAGGAGGAAACAGCCGACACAAGTCGGCGCGTCAGAAGCACGGCAAGGACAATATGGCGGGGGTGTTTTAATACTGACATCATCCTGATATACAAAGACCTGAGACTCTGAACGGTTTTTTCAGTTGCCTGAGCGTATCAATTTCCGGTTTGATGGCAGGCATACTTTGGACTGCCCAGTAATTCATCAAATGATCGAGGTTTGTCAATGCCATAACCCTGAGCATAGTTGACACCGATCTCTCTCAACATACCTTTAATCTCGTCATTCTCCACAAACTCGGCAATGGTCTGCATACCCATCACCTGACCAATTTCGTTGATGGACTTGACCATGGCACGATCAATGGGATCGTCAACCATATCTCTGACAAACATACCGTCAATCTTCAGATAATCCACCGACAGGTTCTTTAAATAAGCAAAGGAAGAGAGGCCACTGCCAAAGTCGTCCAGTGCAAAGCGACAGCCCCGGCCTCTCAGCGTGGAAATGAATTTTATTGCCGTACTCAAATGGGCAATCGCGGCAGTCTCGGTAATTTCAAAACAGATCTTGTCTGCTTCAACCCCCGATACCTCCAGTTGAGTGAGGATAAAATCCAGCACGCCAGGCGTTGTCAATGACTGGCCGGAAAGATTGATGGAAATGAAATTAATCTGATTTTGAAAAACCGGATAAGCGGCCAATAAGGCAAAGGCCTGCTCAACCACCCAGCAATCCAGCTTCTCTATCAGGTTATATCGCTCGGCGGCAGGTAAAAAAGCGCCCGGTGGAATGAGCTGTCCTTCCTCATCTTCCATCCTGATCAACAGTTCATAATGAACATCGTCGGATCTGTCAAGCGCGACAATGGACTGGGCGTAAAGGCGAAAGCGATTTTCTTCCAGCGCCTGGTGGATGCGGGCGACCCATTGCATCTCACCATGACGCTGGGCCAGCTCGGTGTCTTCCGGGCGATAGACATGGATACGATTGCGACCCAGGTCTTTTGCCATGTAACAGGCGGCATCGGCCTGCTTCATCAGCTCACTCAGGTTGGGGATGGCGTCGGTAATGGCAACAAGACCTATGCTCACTCCCAACTTGAAGACATGACCATCCCAGGAGAATTGATAATCTCGGATAGCCTTTTGCAGTGAGTCTGCCACCCGCTGAGCGTGCCCCAGCGAACAATGTTCCATCAATACACCAAACTCATCGCCCCCCAGCCGGGCCAGTGTGTCGCGCTTGCGCACTTCGCGTTGCAGTACAGCACCAAGCTGGCGCAACAGTTCATCCCCCGCCATGTGACCACAGGTATCGTTCACTATCTTGAACTGATCGAGATCCATATAACACAGGGCATGTTCGTCCTTGTCCTGTCTTATTGTCGAGAGCAAACGCTCGGCACGGCGTCCAAACTCACCCCGGTTGGCCAGTCCCGTCAGGTCATCATGACTGGCCTGGTAGCTGAGTCGCTCGGTCAATTCATACTCATGGGTCACATCATCCTGAATCGTAATGAAATGGGTGATCTCCCCTGTTGCATCCCTGACCCCTGAAATAGAGGCACGACTCCAGTAATGACTGCCGTCCTTTTTCCGGTTGTGAAATTCGCCTTTCCATTCGTTGCCGGCGAGTATCGTCTCCCACAGACCAACATAGACCCCTTCCGGGGTTTCTCCTGATTTCAGCAGACGGGGGGTTTCCCCAATGGATTCTTCTCTTGTGTAACCGGTAACCTCAGTAAACTTGGGATTGACATATTCGATATTACCCTCAAGATCGGTAATCATAATGACAGAAGAACTGGCCTCCACCGCACGTGAGAGTTTCTGTAATTCTTCCTCGGCCTGCTTGCGCTCGGTGATGTCTCGAATGAAAGCATGAAAAATCACATTTTCTTTCTGGTTGAATGTGGCATTGGTGGTAATAGACAATTCGACTGGGAGCTCGCGGCCATCTTTATGCAAGGCATCAATCTCGACATGCTTGTTCATTATTTTTGACATGCCCATTTCCAGAAACTGACTCATTCCCTGTTGATGTGATTTTCTCAGGGAAGCCGGAATAATCAGTTCACTGAGTGTGCGGCCAATGGCTTCATCTACAGTCCAGCCGAAAATATTTTCAGACTGTTTGTTCCATCCAATCACTTTATTATCGGCATTGATTGATACAAAAGCATCGAGTGAATTTTCCAGTATTAACCGTGTTTGTTCCTCACTCTCCTTTAATTTTCCCTCCGCCTGCCTGCGCTCGGTGATATCAATCATAACGCCACGAAGTTTTGTCGCCTTGCCCTGTTCGTTATAAATGATTTTGACGCTGTCGTGAATCCAGATGATCTCTCCATCGGACTTGACCAGCCGGTACTCGAACACATGGTCTTCGAGCTTTTCTGTACATTCCTGACAATGGCGCGTGACCCAGTCCCTGTCTTCAGCGTGTATGTGCTGCAACCAGAAGTTTGGTTGACACCACTGCTCCGACGTGAATCCTGTTATTATCTCCGCCTGAGGCGAGATATAGCTGAACTGCAGTGCTTCTATGTCCGCTTCCCATGACAAAACATTGGTATCTTCAACAAGTTGACGAAATTTTTCCTCGCTGCTTTGTATGGCTATCTCCGCCTGCTTGCGCTCGGTGATGTCCATAACCGTACCGAATAAACGTAACGGCGCTCCACTGTCGCCGCCCAGCACTTCGCCCCGCACATGCACATGACGAACTTCACCATCAGGGCGCAAAATACGATACTCGATGTTACAGGTCGTGTTATCCCTGATTACCGTCTCAAAATGTTGAACAACCCGCTCATAATCATCCGGGTGATATAATTTTCTCTCCAGCGTGCTGAATTCTATGGCGCCGAGTTCCTCCGGGGTGATGCCGTAAATCATATGCAACTCGTCGGAAAAAAACATCGTGTCCTCGACAGGATCCCGCTCCCAGAATCCTATATGCGCGATACGCTGTGCCTCCAGCAGCTGTTGTTTACTTTTGCGAAGTGTCTCCTCGGCTTTCCTTTGTTCAGTGACATCCCTGAGCACACCGAAAGTGCCGATAATATTCCCCGCAGTATCCCGTATCGGTGCCCGCACATCATCTATATATTCGGGCATACTGCCAGTCTGGTATTTCTCTGTGGATACAACGACGTTTCCACTCTCAATGGCTCGCTGATCAAGATCCATAAGTCGTTGTGCAATCTCCGGTGGAAACAAGGCCGTGTCATCCTTGCCGATGATGTCGTTTTCCCACTTGCCGATGTAATCGGCGCCCGCCTTATTGATTACCGTATAACGCCCCTGCAGGTCTTTTGCGGAGATGGAATCCGTCGTGCCCTCGTTGATAGCAGACAGCAGGGCATATTGTTGCTGCATAATTGTAGTCGCCTTTTTCTCGGCTATTCTGAACCAGGTCGCCGTCCAGATAACAAACAGTGACAATGCCCGATTTTGCAGAACTTGCCACATCTCACCCCCTGCCGGCGAGTAATATAAACCCATTGTGGTTAATCCCGTACAGACCACCGCTGTTAATATTACGAACTGGTTGCCCGGTATGCGGGACGCAACAAGCACTGGCAAAATATACGCGACACCGGCTGCAACACCCAACGACAGGTTAAGATCAATAATGAAGATCAACGCAGACAGAAGAACAACACATCCTCCCATGTGCCAACAATTCGAATTAAATGATGACAAATCAAGCTTCCCGTTTTTATTTACATAACATCGGCTGTACCGGCAATGACTTTATTATCACATTCATTCAATTCAGGAACATTTGATCTAAATCATGAAAAAAGACGGCATGGCACCGATGGTTGCTTGTCTGTTTAATTTTCATAAAAGCCCTGAACTTTGTTGAATTTCGGAAAACAACTCAATTTTCTGCATTTCCCGCCGATATCGTATCGGAACGCCGGATAAACACACGGGGTGATCATTTTGCGTGCAGCACAGACAACACAAACTAATTCTGATCGTTCGGAGATGCCAGGCTCCAGGATGGTGTCTACGTTCACCTTTTATATCTCCGACACGCTTTATGCTCTGGAAGTGGGTAATGTACTTTCTGTCAATGCTGATCTTGAGCGAATGCAGAAAGTACCGGTTAAAGGCCGTGGCATTATCGGGGTATATCAATACCGGAATACAGTGGTGCCTGTTCTTGATTACGCCAGACTCATTGGTGTTGATTCAGGGCAGATGATCATGCAATCACTTCTTGATGACCTGGAAGCCAGGGAAAAGGATCATGTCGACTGGTTGAATGCGCTGGAAAAAAGCGTTGCGGAGGGAGTGCCGTTCAGCAAAGCACTGGACCCGCATCAGTGCGCGTTCGGACAATGGTATGACAATTTCAAAACAAGGGACAACACCCTGCAGGAAATCCTTGCCCAGTTTGATGCTCCCCACAAACATATTCATTCACTGGCGGAAATATTGCTGACATTGCGCGACGAGGGGAAACAGAATGAAGCACTGGAACGATTGCATATAGAAAGACATACCACATTACGACGCCTGCAGTCCTTGTTTCACCAGGCCCGGGAACAAATAAAAAGTATCATGCGACCGATAATATTATTTGTAACAAAGGATGGCGCTATCCCGACTTTTGGCATACTCGTTGATGAAATAAACGATATTATTGAATATGACAAAAACGACATGCAATCCGATACCGGCATGCATCATCGTTCCAACGAGAATGCAAATCTCTTTGCAGGCATACATGTAAAAGAAAACGGGCCAGACAGTATCATCTGTAATATCGACAACATCATTCCCCATTAAAAGCTGACTGTATACCAGCTTGCCCTGTGTCTCCTTTGAGGGGCCGAACTCCAGAACCTGTACACCACCCCGGACTAAATCTTCCGGCCAATCTGCCGATACACCAAGCGTGAACAAGCGAATTCAAGGACACCTATCGACCGCTGACATTTACCAGGGAGAAAAACATGCCTGTTAGGGGCTACAACCGTATCTACATCAGATTATGGCTGATCCTGCTGCTTATCGCACCGATCGGGGCCGCTGCCCGCACTCTGAGCAATGAATCCCCCGCTGACAGACAAACCATTCACGCCCTCTACATTCCACTCGCCGATCATTACGCCGCTGTAGTGGCCTATGAGCGCTACCACAAACAGATGATCCATGCCGATTTCCAGATCGAGCAGATGAAGAACTGGGATCTGCTGCGGGCCTACTTCCTGTCCGGGGAGGTCGACATGGCCTATGTGATGAGTCCGCTGGCCATGGATATGTACAACAACAAACCTTTTTTCCGCTGGGTAGGACTGATGCACCGTGACGGCAATGCCCTGGCGATCAATGATCTACTGAACCAGCAGGTGCAGTTATCACCGCTGCGCAACAGCCGCAAACCCGATGCAAAGGTCGCCGATGCGCTAAAACAAAGTTACCGGGAAACCGGCCAGGCCACGGAGATCGGCGTACCCCACCTGCTGTCCACCCACACGGTGGTGCTTTACCGCTATTTAAAGGAACAGGGTGGCCGCCTCAGTCTGAACCCGAGCACTGCCGCCGAAGTGCTGGCCATTGCGGTAGCGCCGCCGGCATCTCCGGTCTTTCTCAGGAGCAAAAGCAACCGTGCACTGCCGGCGGCCTTTGAGCAGTCCCTGCCCTGGGCGGATGTGGTGGAGACGGGTGGCTTCGGCCATGTGGCCTGGTACTCCAAAGATGTAATGCCCTGGCCCCATGGCCATGTTGAGTGCATCGTGCTGGCGACGGACCGCGCCATTGCGGACAAGTTTGAAGCCATCAGGGAAGTCATGTACTACATCCAGCGAGCCGGAGAGGATATCGAACAGGCCAGACGTGAAGGTGGTGATGCACTGGACCCCATCATTGACATCATACGCAAGTACATTCCCGCCCATACACGTAAGGCCATTATCGCCAGCCTCGATCCTGAGCTGGGCGTGATCAACTACCAGCACCTGAATGTGGACAAACCCGGTCTCCGGCAGATCATGGATCTGGCGGTAGAGGGCGGTATTCTGCAGGCACCGGTGGATATCGATGTCTTTGCCGATACCCGTTTTGGCACGCCGGAAAATGCGGCAACGAGATGAATAAAAAAAGAGAGCCTGGCCATCCATGAGCGAAACCCCGCCAACAAGCAGTAGCACAGCACAGACAGGTCCCCGTGGCAGCCTCGGGCGCACGCTGGTGCTGTGGTTTCTGCTGCTGGCCCTGCTGCCCATGGGCCTGGTCACCTGGATCACCTATCAGCAGGCCCACCGTGCACTGTCCCAGTCCGTAAAAGCGCAACTCGAGTACTCCTCCGACGCGAATGCCGCCTTTATCAAAGCCTGGTTCGACTATCGTCTTATGGATCTCCAAAGTCAGGCTGAGGATCGGAACAACGTGATCCTGTTGCAGCATCTTGCTGAAGGTTTGCAACAAAGCGGCCGGAGTGTAAGGGAATACGTCCAGAGTTTTGACTGGGCGCGGCGGGTGGACGGTGCTCAACAGGATCTGATCAACCTGACACGCCGCTATGACTATATTTACGATTTATTTCTGATTGATGACAGGGGCCGTATTCTCTACAGTGTTGCCCGCGAATCTGATCTGGGTACCAGCCTTGTTGACGGACCTTATGCCAACACACGCTTCGCCCGCAGCGTCAGGGTCAGCCTGGAAACCGGACAGTCACAATTTTCCGATCTTGAACGCTATGCCCCGAGCAACGATGTTATTTCCGGTTTTCTCACCGCCCCGCTTTTGGATGAGAGCGGTATCAGAATCGGCGTATTCGCCATCCAGTTAAAACTGGACAGGCTGTTTGAACGAATGGTCACTGGAAAGGGCGACACCGGCTCCACAATCCATTATCTGGTGGGCAGTGATGGCCGACTGCGCTCCCGGCTCAGCAAGCACCGGCAGGATGAGGTGCTGGTGAAGACGATAGACACAGAAAAATTTCAGTCCTGGCAGCAGGAAAAGGACAAGCAGGGGCAACATCCCGCTCAGCACGAAGAAGGCATTTACAGTTACATCGGACCGGGGGGCCTCGCTGCGCTCGGTCAGCACGCGGACATTCACCTGCCAGGGGATATCAACTGGGTGCTGATCAGTGAAATCAACCGGGACGATGCCATGGCCATGGTTGATGGACTACAGAACATAATACTGATTCTGGTGCTGGTGACCAGCCTGGTGGCGGCACTGCTGGCCTTCTATCAGGCACGCCGCATTACCCGGCCCGTCATCCGGCTCGCCAATGCCAGCAAAGCGGTGGCAGCGGGGAAAAGGGATCTACAGGTAGAGGTGGAGTCAAACAACGAGATAGGACAACTGGCAGAAGCGTTCAACCACATGTTGCTGGTGCGGCATGCTCACGGACGGGCCTTGGAACAAAGCAAACAGGAAGCACAACAGGCGCTCGCTGATCTGGCCAAACAGAAGTACGCACTGGATCAGCATTCCATTGTTGCCATCACCGATGTCAAAGGCACCATCACTTTCGTCAATGACAAATTTTGTAAGGTCAGTGGCTACAGTCGTGAGGAACTGCTGGGTCGGAACCACCGATTGGTCAACAGTGGCCACCACGATATCGACTTTTGGCGAGACATGTACCGCAGCATCGCCAAAGGCAAGACCTGGCATGGCGAGGTCTGTAACCGGGGCAAAAACGGCCAGATCTACTGGATGAACAGCACCATAGTGCCGTTTATTGGGAAAAACGGCAAACCACACAGCTATATCGCCATCCGTACGGATATCACCGAACAAAAACAGGCCGAGAGATCAACTCTGGAAACACTCTCGCTGCTTGAGGCGATGCTGGAATCCACTGAATACGGCATCCTGATCACCAGCAAATACGGCGTGGCAGTTCGTTCCAACAAACGTTTTAAAAAGATGTGGGGCATCCCTGACGAGATCGTCGACAGCAAGGACGAAAAAGCCATGTTGGAGCACGTCAAGGATCAACTGGTCGATCCGGAAAAATTTGTCCAGAGCGTCAAGGATCTTCACGCCGGTCATGAAAAAAAGGTATTTGACACGCTGGAGTTCAAAGATGGCCGTGTACTTGAACGCAGCTCCCGCCCCATCATGGTCGACGGCAAGTGGGAGGGACGGCTGTGGAACTTCCTGGACATTACCGCACGCTATCAGACCAGGCTGGCACTGGTGGAGAAGACAACCCAGATGGAACTGGTGATGGAGAACACCGATGTCGGTATCTGGGACTGGCAACTGGAAAGTGACAAAATGACCTTCAACCAACGCTGGGCGGAAATCCTCGGCTATACGCTGAATGAACTGGCAACAGTGAATATGAGTGAATGGTGGTCGGTAAATTGCCACCCGGATGATCTTCAGCATTCCGCCAGGCGGATTAAACAACACTGGCGCGGTGACACTGATCGATACAGCTGTGAACTGCGCCTGCGCCACCGGCAGGGTCACTGGGTCTGGGTACTGGATTCCGGAAAAGTAATCGAACGGGACGCCGCTGGCAGGCCCACCCGCATGATCGGCACTTATCTGGACATCAGCGACAGCAAGGCCGACGAGCTGGCCCGAAAAGAACAGACTAAAGCCATTCAACTGTTGCACGAGACAGCATCAACGGCGAACAATACCAGCGATGTACAGACAGTGCTGCAAAGTTGTATCGAGGCTATTTGCCTCTATATTGGCTGGCCGGTGGGACATGCTTATATTAACGCGGCAGATGAACCCGATAAACTGGTTCCGACGAAGATCTGGTATTTCGATAAAAACCGTGCCTTCACGTCGTTCAAAAAAATAAGCGAGGAAACCACGTTTGAATCCGGAGTCGGCCTGCCCGGTCGTGTGTTGGCCAGCGGCAAATCCGAATGGCTCGTCAACATGCACATCAACAAGGATATAAACTCACCCCGTGCAAAATGTGCTGAAGACTTCGGTCTCAGAACCGGCTTTGCCATCCCGGTACTCGCCCATAAAACCGTCGTCGCAGTACTTGAATTTTTCTCTCCCGAAACTATTGAGCCTGACGCCAACTATATTGAGGTCATAGAAAATGTCGGTGCGCAAATCGGTCGCGTGATCGAACGCCGGCGTGCCGAAAAAGCACTGCACCACGCAAAAGAAGAAGCCGAGAGAGCCACCCGCAGTAAAAGCGAATTTCTCGCCAACATGAGTCACGAAATCCGCACGCCGATGAACGGTGTGATCGGTATGACCAACCTGTTACTGGACAGCAAGCTTGATGACGAGCAGCACGAACGCGCCCGTATCATCAAACGCAGCGGCGAATCCCTGCTCGCCATCATCAACGACATCCTCGATTTCTCCAAAATCGAGGCGGGCAAACTGGATCTGGAACTGATCGATTTTAATCTGGCGACCCTGCTGGCCGATGTCGCCGCCAGCCTCACCTACCAGGCCGAGGAAAAAGGACTGGAATTTATCTGCCCCACCCACCTGGTAGCAGATCAATGGTTCAGGGGCGACCCGGTACGGATCCGGCAAATATTGATAAATCTGGTCAGCAATGCCATCAAGTTCACCGAACATGGCGAGGTGACGGTGGGTTATGAACAGATAAGCGAAGGGGGAGATCACAGCCTGCTGCGCTTTACGGTGACGGATACCGGTATTGGTCTGGACATGGATCAACGCCTGACGCTGTTTGAGAAATTCACCCAGGCGGACAATTCCACCACACGCAAGTTCGGTGGCACCGGTCTCGGTCTGTCCATCTGTAAACAACTGGTGGAGATCATGGGCGGGGAAATCGGCCTTGACAGCGTTATGGGCGAAGGCGCCTCCTTCTGGTTTACCCTCAAACTGACGAATGTCGACAGGCAACCATCATCCCCGAACAGGACGAATGAATTGCAACAGCACAAAGTGCTGATCGTGGACGATAATTTCACTCAACGACGTTTCCTCAGTCAGGTGCTGGAGGCCTGGGGCCTGGAACATGCACTGGCAGACAATGGCCGGACGGCGCTGACGATCCTGCGAGAGGCGGTGCTGGCCGGCAAACCTTACACCATTGTATTGCTTGACCTGCAGATGCCGGAGATGGACGGTATTCAACTGGGCACGCTGATCCGGGGCGATGTGCAACTGGCCGCCACGCGCCGGGTTTTGTTCACCAGCCAGGGGGGACGACGTGGCGATGCCGAAAAGATACGCGACAAGGGATTCGATGCCTGCCTGAGCAAACCCATTCAACCATCCCAGCTCTATAACGCACTGCTGGAGGCAGCCGACATCAACAAGGCCGACAAGCGACGGCGTTCCCGTGAGATACAGCAATTCAATGCCCGGGTGCTGGTGGTGGAAGACAATATTACCAACCAGATCGTGGCCCGGGGCATGCTGGAGAAATTCGGAATCCACATTGACATCTCCAGCAACGGAAAAGAGGCCATCAATGCCCTTGAACACCTGGCCTATGACCTGGTATTTATGGACTGCCAGATGCCGGTGATGGATGGCTACGAAGCCACCCGGCACATCCGTGACCCGCACTCCAAGGTCAAAGACCACGCCATCCCGGTGATCGCCATGACCGCCAATGCCATGATAGGCGATCGTGAATACTGCCTCTCGGTGGGCATGGATGATCATATCGCCAAACCCGTCGATCCCAGTACGCTGACCTGGACGCTGGAGCAGTGGTTGCCTGATCGCTGCAAAAATGTCGTCGCCTCGACTGCAACCGTGGAACAGGACATACCCGCGCCGGCAACCGCTGTCCTGCCCGACGAAATGGATGCCGCTCAAGCAACTCCCGATAAACCGGTATTTGACCATGATGTCATGAATACCTGCCTGATGGGTGATGAAGAACTGATCCGCAGCGTGGCCATGACTTTTCTGGATGATATGCAGGAACAAATTGAACAGCTCAGTTCAGCAGCAGATTCGGATTCCCAACAGGCGGCCAGACAATCGCACAAGATCAAGGGGGCAGCGGCAAACGTGGGAGGCATGGCACTCAGCGCCCTGGCCGCCGACATGGAGCAGGCCGGCAAGGCCGGCGACACGGCGAGCATTCTACAGAGAATGCCTGCTTTGCAACAGGCCTTCGCCCAACTGAAAAACACAATGGAAAATCAGCTTTTTTAACGCTGCCCTTGCAGGAATTCACCACCTGTATTTATGTCATGACGGTTGTATTGACATTTTTACCAGCTCGTCACACAATGTTGAAATGACTGAATCGAACAAAGACACACAGCTGCAAATCCGAGTATCGCCCACAGAAAAGGCGATGATTGCTCGTGCCGCAAAACGGAGCGGTATGTCCATGTCGGCGTGGTTGTTGTCCCGGGCCTTACCATCACAACAGTTAACGTTTCAACAACTCGTCACTGCGCTTCAGGCAAATGAACACGAACGCAATAGTTACGCTGAACTGAACGACCTGCTGACGGAGTTATCCCCTGCCTTGTTCAGCGAAGTACTGGAGTACAAGCCGATTCAAAAGCTGTCGAGCTTCGCATGGAATTATCTGACTGCCATGATCGAGATGGCCGCAGCCCAAAAAGGGATCGCGCCACCGGCATGGACCAGAGACATCAAACCCCTGGCGACACCCTACTTTGCCACGACTCTTAATAGTTTGCGTTTGCACTTGCTGATACATTCGCCTGCCGTATTTCGATATCGAAATATATTCATCGATGCCACCCTGGGAGACCGGGTCTGATGATTGCGGGTCTTAGTAAAAATCAAATAGAAAAATTATTCGCGGCATTAAATACCGAACTGCGGCAAGAAGACACCAAAGGTGAGCTTTACCTGATGGGTGGTGCAGTAATGTGTCTCGTCTATGATGCCCGGGTATCGACACACGATGTCGATGCCCTGTTCAAACCCGCTAGAAAAGTGCGTGAAGCGGCTGCACGGGCGGCACTGAAACTCGGTATGGATGAGCACTGGCTCAATGATGGCGTGAAAGGGTACTTAAGTGACATGGGATCTTTTATATCCTACCTGGAATTGAGTCACCTGAAAGTCATGGTGGCGCAAGCTGAATATTTGCTGGCAATGAAATGTCTGTCCATGCGTATCGGTGAAGAATTTCACGATATCGATGATATTCAATATCTATTGCGTTATCTGAACATCAGTGACTATAGCACGGCTACTGATATCATTGCCCGGTATTATCCCCTGGAACGCTTCCCGCAGAAAACACTTTATGCATTAGAAGAAATCTGCCAGGGTAAATAGCCCTGGCGTTTGAACGCTATGGATCTGTTTAGAATGGCGGAGAGAGAGCGATTCGCAATAGAGTTCTAACACACTATTTTAATACGGTTTTCTAATTTAGCTGGAAATTGTTGTCCCCATACTTGCCCCCGAATACTTTCGATACAACGCCAGACATTTAAACTAAAGAGACCAAGTGAGTCTCTTTTATTTACTTGTTTTTATTGATTTTTACCTTATAATATTTATTTGCCACCTTTTCAAGGTAAAAGTTATGTATTTCAGTATATTAAATAATAACGCAAGGCGGATCTATATTGATATTACTCAACAATATGAGGCCTATCTAAACATAGTCGAGAAAATGAAGAAATTCCAGGGGGGGATGAAATGGATAAAAAGAGGAGAGAAGGAATACTTATTCAGACAAAGAAACAACCGCGGTGATGGTAAAAGCTTAGGGATAAGAAGCAAAAACACTGAGGAACAGTACGAACGATTTCATGCTGAAAAAATAGAATTAGTCGAAAAACGAAAGTCGTTACTTGCTGAGTTAGAGAGTCAGAGCAAGTTCTGTGTTGCTGCAAATATTAATCGTGTCCCAAAAATCGCAGCGGATGTAATTCGAGTCATCCAACAGGCAAAATCAAATACTAATGCCATTATCATTGTAGGTACTCATGCCTTATTTGCTTATGAAAGTATGGCTGGCATCACCTTTAATACTGAGCTCCTGGCGACTGGAGATATAGATCTCATGTGGGACGCAAAACGAAAGTTGGAACTAGTCGGATTAAAACCAAATGAAGGACTATTGGACTTGTTAAAAAAGGTGGACAAAACTTTCGAAAGACAATCAAAAGCCACTTATCGGGCAGCGAATGAAAAAGGCTATTTAGTCGATTTAATAAAGCCTATGCCATCACCTCCCTGCAAATTAACCAAACCATCCATTACCCAAAATAAGAATGATCTCATTGCAGCTGAAATTGAGAATTTGGACTGGTTGTACGCGGCACCACCTATACAGTCAACCGTCATCGGCAACGATGGTTTCCCCGTCATTTTTGATGTTCCCGACCCAAGGGTATTTTCAGCCTACAAATTATGGTTATCAAAACAAGACAGGCGTGATCCTCAGAAAAAAAGCAGAGATCAAAAGCAAGCACGTGCTGTTTTACAATTAATCAAAGAATACCTTCCAAATTATCAAACCTTTGGATCAAGTTTGAAAGGATTACCAAAAAAATTACGAGATGATGTAAATGATGAATACGACAATATTATTGTTAGTCACTTATCAAGTGAGGTACCTGGTTTATAAATAAATCCGACTCAACGGTGCCCGGTACATACCCTCAAAATGTTGGCGGAGAGAGAGGGATTCGAACCCTCGATACGCGATTAACGTATACACACTTTCCAGGCGTGCGCCTTCAGCCACTCGGCCACCTCTCCAGAAGAATATACCTGCTGTCCTTCCAGAGAATGATATTGACGAAGTAGCGGCGGGGCTGCTTTGCACACCGCAACGCACCAGGCAAAATAAACTCTGGAATATTTGCAGGAATTAGGTCTTTTTCCATCCATGTGGCATCGTGAGACCTGACACCAGTCGAGGATTATATCCGGTTTGCGGGTATTGTGACATACATAATATCGCGCTGACGCCCCGCACGGATCAAGGGCTAATGCCGGTTTACCGTTTGTAGCTGACCTCCAGCCGGTTTCCCCCATCCGTATAATTCACTTCGTCACAGATCGATCTTATCAGACTGATGCCTCTGCCGCTGGCCGTCTCATTCTCGATCAAATTGGTCTCTATTCTCTCATGATCAAAGCCCAGGCCATTGTGTTTTAGACACATATTCAACTTCCCCTGATCCTTATCAACTTCATGGTGGAAAGTAAAGGAAATGCGGGCATCTTTCAGTTCATCCAGTCTTTGTTGACGCAATTCATAATACTGTGCAAACCCTTTTGCATCTTTTTTCAGTCCGGAGTCCAGATCCAGCAGGCCATGTTCCAGTGCATTGGAATACATTTCAGCGAGGACGGTAAACAGATTGCCATGATGGTCTTCCAGGCCCTGCAAGTCAGAGACCATGTTCATCAATATGGGCAGGGGATTGACGTTCCTCATCACTTCAGCATCAATATTCAGCGATAAATCCCATACCGCCGGTGGCAAGGATTTATCTTTGTTATGCGGTATATCAGCCTCATTCACCAGGCTGTTGTCACAAATCAGTTCCAGAATGGTGATATCATCAGTTTGCGCTGCGGTTCCAACGAATGCATGCAAATCATCCAGCAATGTCTGATATAAATCATCCGGGTCGCTGACTGTCCTGATGTGGTTTTCGACACGCTCCTGCTTGTAAAAATTATTTTCCTCACTTTCCGCTTCTATCAGGCCGTCTGAATACACAAACACACGATCACCTTTATCAACGGCTATTATTTCTATATTAAAACTGATTTCGTCGGTATTCACGATACCCAACGGCAGGTGCTGTGAGCTTATGCGGTACTTTACACCCGGTTCCTTACCCCTGACCAATATATCCGGCAACCCGGCATTGAGAATCTTGACTTCATTTTCGTTACCGTTAAATTCAATCAAGCTCGAAGACAGGAATCGCCCGACAGGAAGGATACGTTTCAGTTTTGAATTGATCTCCTTCGCCACCGCCTCCAAAGGAAAGCCTTTGCCGACCATGGAGAAAAAAACATCATAAACGGTCATCGAACCGATAGCGGAAGCAATGCCATGTCCGGTAAAATCACCCAGCAAAAACACCTGTTCACCGGTCGGCCGGAATGCGGATAACAACACGTCACCATTTAATATGTCCATCGGGCTGATGCAGTAATTCACATTGCCCACGTCCAGAGTAAAGTGTTCGGTTATATTGGATATGATTTTTGCCCCCAACTCCATTTCAAGGACCTTCTCTTTCTTCTGTTCCAGAAGCAAATCATTTTTTTGTCTGATACTGTCCTGCATGTCCTTGAATCGCAGTAAAGTTTTGATTTTGGCCTTAAGAATGACCGGACTGTAGGGTTTCCCGAGAAAATCATCACCACCGGAATCAAGACAACTGGCAAACACCTTGTCTTCGGTGCTGGCAGTAAGAAAAATAATCGGAATGAAATTATCCCCGGCCAGTTTCCTTATTTTTTTTGTTGCCTCCATGCCATCCATCACCGGCATCTCTATATCCATGAAAATAATATCCGGTAATTCTTTTCGATACTGGGTTATTGCCTGTTTACCATTCTCCGCCTCAATTACAGCAAGACCCATTTTTTCCAGGATTTTCCTCAACAGAAAACGACTGCTCAGCACGTCTTCAACAATCAATGCCTTGATTTTATGATTTTCCCCATACGATTCTTCAATGGTGTTTTTTTCTGCTTGCATTGTCGAAGATACATCAATGATGACTTAATCTATCTGCATCATTTTATCGAAATTGGCGATAGCCAATATTTCTTTAATATTTTCATCTCCGTTTTTTATTCGAATGGATGAAGTATCGCCACCCAGATACTCGCGCAATTGCAGCAACATGCCCAGACCGGAGCTGTCCATATATCTCGTACGTCCCAGATTGATGATGTATTTTCTTGCGCTATTGTTATTTTCGTAGGCCTTGCGAAATTCAGTGTGGACGCTGAAATCAAATCGCTCCGGCATCTCCAGTGTGACTTCGCGACCATCCTGAGATAATCTTGTCTGAAATCCCATATTGTGTCTTCTCCCGTTTTGTTTATGTAAGATGTATCAAATCAGCCAACACTAAAAAAGCTCCACCTCTCCTTCATCCATGGAACTCTGATTTACAGCTTTCGTTGCCGGCATCGCGGTCAGTTCCGTCAGAAAGTGTGTTAAGCCGGATCGCAGGTTTTCGATTTTTTTATTGTACTCATTTTCATTATCCGTCTCCTCCAGCAGGCAAATTTCCGATGTGATGTGCTCAATAAAATTTTTCAATGTGTCAATTTTCTTATCGGCATGCTCGGATATCTGCCTGACAATATCTTCAAACTGCAGGTTGGTTATCGCTGTCGCCGTCTCACGACCGATTTGCTGATTGATAACCGCAGCCTGTTCCAGCGTCAGGTTAATTGACTCGTCAAGCTCCTGCATTGAACTGGTCATCTTGTCGACCTTGGATTTGGCGGAAAAGACAAAAGACAGATCCTGCGAAGCGGATTCACCCACCAGTTTGCGTGTCTTTTCAATTGTTCCCTGTGCTTTTTCCACGCATCCCTTTATATGTTCATTCAGGTTGTTGGAGTTATGTGACAGCGTTCTTACTTCATCTGCAACAACAGAGAATCCGCGCCCGGCCTCACCGGCCCGAGCGGCTTCAATGGCCGCGTTCAGGGCCAGTAAATTGGTTTGATCGGCAATGGATTTAATATCGCCCAGGACCTTGAATATTTCATCCATCTGCTCGGACATATCGTCGATCATGCTGACCACATCCATTCCATGCTTGCTGTTCTGGGTCAGAATATCCACAAAACCCTTCAGCGTGGTATTGGTGTGTGAAATAAATTTATCAATGGAAATACTTTCTTCCCGTTTCTGTGCGTCTTCCTCCGAACCCTCCGTCTCTTCCGTGTAGTCCTGTTTCATTTGTCCCGCCAGACTCCCCATCAATCCATGTTGTTTGCTGACATCTTCACTGACTGTACTGAAACTGTGATTCAGATTGCCGATGGATTCGGAAATAATGGTACGTACCTGCAACATTTCTTCCTTTACGGAATTGATACCTTCTGCGACCACGCCATTCACATCCGAGACGAGTATTCTCAGCGCTTTAGGTTCATGGATAATGTTTTTATCCGCCTTGTCCAGAATGTCGTATTGCATCTGGCTTATTCTTTTCTCACGCAACAGGATGGCGATTAGCCATGCACATGTCAGTGCTGTCAAACCGGCGGCAACAAAAACCGATTTCAGTACAAATAGAACAAACCCGGCAAACAGTATGCTGATCACCAATGGTCCCGAATAAACTTTAATATCTACTTTTTCCACTGCCTGTCTTTACCGTATTGATACACATGATTTCCGATTGTCTACGTATGTAGTTATCGTCATGCTCATGCATTTCTTTAGGCTCACGCCGCCATATCATTACTTAACATTATGATCCTGTCCGCCACCTGGTTGAGCGGTAGAATACTGTCGGCCGCACCCAGTTTTACCGCTTCCCCGGGCATGCCCCAGACCACGCTGCTTTTTTCATCCTGAGCGAAAGTCCTGGCCCCGCTTTCCATCATTTCCTTCAGACCGGCAGCCCCGTCATTACCCATACCGGTAAGAATGATGCCCACTGCATTTTTACCGGCATTTTGCGAGACCGAGCGGAACAGGACATCTACAGAAGGCCGATGTCGGTTAACAGGCGGGCCGTCATTTAAGCGGCAGATATAACGGGCACCGTCACGAGCAACGAGCAGGTGATGACTGCCCGGTGCGATATAAACATGACCCGGCAGGATTTGCTGCCTGTCACTGGCCTCATGCACCGTCATCGCTGACAGCGTATCCATCCGCCTGGCAAAACTGGTACTGAACCCTTCCGGTATATGCTGTGTGATGACGATACCCGGTGTATCAGGCGGCAGGGCCTGAAGCACTTCCTTGATGGCCTCGGTTCCACCGGTGGACGCGCCAATGGCAATAATCGTATCCGTGGTCCTGAAGTGTGATTTTTTTGTACTGTGCTTGAGTATTGTGTCCGCCGAATGTTTTTTGGGAATGGGTTTGCGGGCAGGATTCCTCTGCACGCGGACACGTGCATTTGCAGCCACTTTCACCTTTTCGATCAGTTCACGGGTATAATCCTGAATGGTATTGGCAAAATCCAGTTTGGGCTTGGTAATAAAATCGATGGCCCCAAGTTCCAGTGCCTCAAAAGTCACATCAGCTCCCTTCTCGGTCAGCGTGGAGACCATCACCACCGGCATCGGCCGCAAACGCATCAGGTTTGATAAAAAAGTGATCCCGTCCATTTTCGGCATCTCGACATCAAGCGTCAGCACATCCGGATTCAGTTTTTTGATCTTTTCTCTTGCCATGTGCGGATCAGCCGCAGACCCCACCACCTCTATGGCATCATCCTGATCCAGAAACTCAGTCAACATTTTCCTGACCAGAGCCGAGTCGTCGATAATCAATACCTTAATTTTTTTCATTATTCATCCTGTTTCCGATTGATCTTCAGCATTTATCCAGTGCAAGGTTCGAGGTATAAACACGATACTTTCAAATATTTCCTCATCCAACTTTCCAGGCTTTTCAAAACAACTCCACCTCACCTGCCACCGGATTGTTTTCGATTTCCTGTTTGTAGCTCTCTTCCCGCTTGACAATAGTCTCGTTATGCAGTGATCGTAATTTTTTGATGCGTAATTGTCCTGTCTCCGGAAAATACTGAACTTTTCGAGGATAGACATCACCCACATCCTCACTCAATATTCTCAGTTTCTCTGTCGCCAGATAAACTCTTACAAACCTGATGTTTTTCTCGCCCACATCACCCATGTTTCGCAGGATCTTGCCACCACCGGCGATCTTGATTTCGAGATTTTCCCGGCGACCGCCAAATTTCAAAATATCATTGATCATGTGCTCCATAGCGTAGCTGCCATAGCGTGTTGCCGCATTGATGCCCGTACTGGACAAATCTGCAGCTGATGCGTTATTTACCTGGGGCAACATAAAATGATTCATTCCCCCAACGCCGGTAACCCGATCCCGGATACAGGCTGAAACACAGGAACCCAGCACAGTGACGATACCTTCATCATGTGACGTGACATAGTATTCTCCAGGTAATATTTTAGCGGCATAAAACTCATGTCTTCTGTCCCAGTAACGATTGACATGTTCAAAGCCAGGAAAAGCTCCCGGTATTTCAGGCCGCATTGCTTTTTTCACCTGATTCGCCTGTAAATAGTTTTACCAAGCAACTGAAACCGCTCAGAAACGTTGTACAGTGTTTCCGAATGGCCAATAAACATATGCGCATCCTCTGTCAATTGCCCGGTAAAGCGTTCGAACAACACCTTCTGCGTCGGTTTATCAAAATAAATAACGACATTTCGGCAAAACAGGATGTCAAACAGGCCTTTCATCGGCCATTCCGTCATCAGATTCAGTTGTTTGAACGTAATCATCTGCTGCAACTCAGGTTTCACCCTGACTTTGCCCGCCTGTTTATTGCTGCCCTTGAAGAACCATTGTTTAATTCTCCCGGAAGATAAACCGGTAATTCTTTCCTCATCATAAATACCGTTCTCCCCTTTGCTGATGACATTGGTATCAATATCCGTTGCCAGTATCCGAACATCCCAGTTATCAATATCAGGTATGGACTCCCTGAGCGTGATGGCGATGCTGTAAGGTTCTTCACCGGTTGAACAACCTGCCGACCAGACCCGGATTCTGCGCGAAGCCCGATTCCGGTGAAGCAGTTCGGGAATCAGCTTGTCTGCCAGATACCTGAAATGGTGATCTTCGCGGAAAAAAGATGTCAGGTTGGTGGTGACGGCATTGATGAAATTACTCAGTTCATCTTCCGAGTTTTCAAGAATATAGTTGGTATAGTCATCGAAATTATCCAGACTCAGTTTTCTCAGTCGTCGCGTCAAACGACCGTAAACCAGTTCCCTCTTGGCATCCGACAGAGCGATACCGGTATGTTCGGAGACCATTTTGCGAAAGTTATCAAAATGTCGATCCGTAAAATCAAAATCGCGGGCAGCTTCCACATTATCTCCTTTTAAAACAGTTCAATATCATCATTGGTTTTTGATTCCATGTCATTTGCCATCGCCAGACGCAGCACATCCTCTATACTCCCGCCCTTCATCAGCGCATCAAACATGGCCTTTTCACTTTCCATCGAATATTTCGAACGAATCTGCGTTTGCAGGGCCTGCCACTCACAGGGATGGAAGAATTTGTTCTGATCTGATATCAGTTCTCCCAATGAGGACAGGCTGTTGCAGACGTGCGTCAGTTGCTGTGTGATCCTGTCATAAAACTGGAAGGCAATGATGGCGGACTGGATTTTTTCAGACAGATTATGACATTTATCTGTCATGGTATTTTTCATTTCATTTTCCATATTGTCCGGCAAATCATTGGTAATTTCCTTTATGGTTGTGATCACGCCCGCCATTGAAGTAAATGAGTTGCCCAGCGTCTCAACAGATTCATCACCTTCTTTCATCGACCAGGTAATATGGGCAATGGCAAGATTCAACATTCGGACGGTCTCACGTATCTGAGACCAGTCCAGTTCGGATGACTGCACCATTGATTCCAGCTGTGTTTGTGAAGTAGCCATTTATGCCTGCCTTGATAGTTGTTATGTATTTATGTCACACTCGTATTTACGGCAGTCGCAGCTCTTTACTCAGTCCCAGCAGGCCGGCTGCATGACGCAAATTCTCATCAGGCGAAAACCATTCCACTGACTTGCCTTCCTTTTCAACATGTCGGATAAACACGGTCAATAATTGCAGACCCGTGGTATCTACCTTTTCAATTTCAGAGGCATTAAGAACAAACTGATCTGCGCTCGACTCGCCCAGTTGTTTGTACAGTGCTTCCGCCTCACGAATATTCAGACTGACACCCAAATCGATGACACAGGCATCACTCAAATCCTGTTTATTGTTCTGTTCCTGTCCGTCTGTTTCGACTGTCCCAGGGACAGCAACTTCCACTTCCGGTGCGCTCTCCGATAAAACGGTGCTCTCTTCATGACCGGACAGTGCCGCCGGCATCTCCTCTTCCGCCATGAAAGCAAGCGGATCGGTGCCTATCAACTTGTCCCCTGTGACAGCGGATTTTCCTGTCAATTTTTTCTTCATACCTGTGGCCTTCTTTCTAACCGCTTTCTTTTTAACTGTCATAATCCTGTCTTCCTGATCACTGCATGAATTGACTATAAGGTTCTGCCGCAAACAAGATCGTCGGCGAGTGAGTGATAATCCCGGGCACCGTTGCTGTTGCGCCGGTATTCGAAAATGGTCTTGCCGAAACTCGGGCACTCGGCCAGTGCAGCGACTTCCCGGATCCGGGTGGCAAACACCCGTTCCGGAAAATACTTCTGTAATCTTCGCATTATCTCATCAGGCAAACGGCGACGGCTGTGATAACGCGTCATCACAAACCATTCCTGCAACTGATAGCCGAGCTTTTGCTGGAAATGACGGAAAGTCCGTATTAAATACGCAAGCCCCTGTAATGACAGATAATCACCGACGACCGGCACCAGCACCTCACCCGCGGCGAGCAGGGCATTGACGGCCGGCAGACCCGAAGCCGGGGGACAGTCGATCAGAATAAAATCCTGATCTCCGAACTGACCCTGCAAGGCATCACGTAACAATACGCCGTGTTTCAACTTGTCACTGCTCACCTGTTCCAGTCGAACAAGATCATCGCCTGGATGGATCAGTTGTAAACCTTCCCTGACCTCAACAGCACAATCTGCTATCGACACACCATTCAGAAGTACTTCGTCGATACCTCTTGTCTCCGTCCGATGCACTCCCAGGCTGACACTTAAGTGACCCTGCGGATCCAGATCAACAACAGTGACCTTGAAGCCCTTCAAGGTAAGAGCATGAGCCAAATTAACAGTGGTCGTGGTTTTACCTACTCCACCTTTCTGATTGATGACCGCGATCGTTCTCATGGTTGATTATTACCTGTCATTTCAACATTCCCTTTATTCACCAATGACTGTTCTAAAACTCTTCCCACTCACCATCGGCACCACCACCTGCTGCCGCTCTTTTCGGTGACTTCTTCACTACCGGTCTGGTCGGTGAGGCGGCTGTCTCCGTCCAGGGGCGGTCTTCCGTGCGCCGTTCCGCCACCCGCTCACTCTGCTGACCTGTCCCTGACCCGGCACCATCTCCCGTATTGAAAAATGACATCATCTGCCCCAGATTCTGTGCCTGCTCATCCATCGACTCCGAAGCCGCCGCCGCCTCTTCCACCAGCGCCGCATTCTGTTGCGTCATCTCATCCATCTGCGCCACCGCCTTGTTCACCTGCTCTATCCCCGAAGACTGCTCTTCACTCGCCGCCGCAATCTCGGCAATGATGTCACTCACCTTCTTCACCGACAGCACAATCTCTTCCAGCGTCTGGCCCGATTCATCCACCAGCTTCGAACCCTCATCTACCTTGTTTACACTGTCATTAATCAGGATCTTGATTTCCTTCGCCGCCTCGGCACTGCGTTGTGCCAGATTGCGTACCTCACTGGCCACCACCGCAAACCCACGGCCCTGTTCACCCGCGCGCGCCGCTTCCACCGCCGCATTCAAAGCCAGCAGATTCGTCTGAAAGGCAATCTCATCTATCACCCCGATAATGTCGGCAATCTTGCCGCTCGCCGTGTTGATCTCCGCCATCGCCGCCACCGCATCACTGACCACGCTGCCGCCTTTCTCCGCCTGCTCCCGCGCACCGCTCGCCAGCTGATTCGCCTGCTGTGCATTGTCCGCATTCTGTTTCACCGTGCCGGTCAACTCTTCCATACTCGACGCCGTCTCCTCCAGGTTCGCCGCCTGCTCTTCCGTGCGCTGACTCAGATCCGTATTGCCCTGGCTGATTTCCGTTGCCGCCGTCTTGATTTCATCGCCGGAACGTTTGATCTCATTGATCACCTCGGTCAACTTGCTGACCGTCGCATTGGCATCCTGTTTCAGTTGATCAAATGAACCCGCATAGTTCGTCTCAATCGTTTCCGTCAGACCGCCCTCGGCCATCGCACCGAACACCCGTACCGTGTCATCAATCACCTTCTCGCAAACATCCACCATCTCGTTGATCCCGCTCGACAACGACTGGAAAAAACCCGCCTTGCCTGCCAGCGAAATACGTTCACCCAGATTGCCTGCCTTCGCTGCATTGACGATGGATTCCACTTCTTTTTCTATCGCCACTTCCTGAGTACGGTCCGTCCATTCCACTGCCGTGCCCAGGCGTCTGCCTTCATCATCAAACACCGGATTGGCGACGATCTTCAATGTCCGCCCGCCAATATTCAGTTCCGACTCGAACGTATCCTTCAGCGCCCCCAGCATCTTGCGCTGGTGTGAGGGGTTCTTGTGGAAAATATCGATATTGGTACCCAGCAACTGGCTGGCATCGAAACTTGGCAGGTCCTTACGAATATCCTCCTGCGCCTCGCTGAACATCTCCTGTACCGTTTTGTTCATATAGATAATATCCAGCTCCGTATCCGCCACCATCACATTCGTGGAAACATTATCCAGTGCTGTCTTGATACG
>JAJRTU010000252.1 GCA_024278135.1 Gammaproteobacteria bacterium | reverse complement strand
GCATCATCACGATAAACTCGATGAAGATTTTCTGGAACAACACACCGAGGGCTTTGCCGCGACCCTGCATGCAGCCGGCCTGTCCGCGCCCTCCACGGCCGCTGTGGCCGCAGCCTGCGCCCTGAGCCAGGAAGATGTGGTAAGGTTTTATCGCCTGTTCGCCCGCACAGACAAAGTCCTTACCGTTTTTTCCCAGGGTATCAATCAATCCTCGAGCGGCACTGACAAGGCCGGCAGCATAATAAATTGTCATCTGGCCACGGGCCGAATCGGCAAACCCGGCATGGGGCCTTTTTCCCTCACCGGACAACCCAATGCCATGGGAGGGCGCGAAGTGGGGGGACTGTCCAACCAACTGGCGGCGCATATGGAACTCGATAATGCCGAACATCGCGACATCGTACAACGCTTCTGGCAGTCCCCGCTGATTGCCGACAGCGCGGGGCTCAAAGCATTGGAACTGTTTCAGGCCATTGACCGCGGCGAAGTGAAAGCCGTCTGGATCATGGCGACGAATCCAGCGGTGAGCCTGCCCGATACACATCGCGTGAGAGCGGCTCTGGAAAAATGTGAGCTGGTGGTGCTATCCGATTGTATGCGTGAAACAGATACAGCCTCGCTGGCAGATGTATTGTTGCCAGCGACAACCTGGGGAGAAAAAAACGGCACGGTCACCAACTCCGAACGTTGTATTTCCCGTCAACGGGCCTTTATGGACGCACCGGGCGCAGCCCGGGCGGACTGGTGGATCATCAGTCAGATCGCCCGCCGTATGGGCTTCGGCAAAGCATTTCACTACCGGAACCCGGCGCAAATCTGGCGTGAACACGCGGCCTTGTCCGGCGTTGAGAACGGGGGCAGACGCGACTTCGACATTCATGCGCTTCAGCATTTGAGCGATACTGAGTACGCGCAATTGCAGCCGCTGCAGTGGCCCCTTAAAACGCGTGTTCAATCCGAGCCTGATCGCCTGTTCAGCCGGGGCATATTTTATCACCCCGACGGGAAAGCAAGACTGACAGCCGTAACACCCTCACCGCCCGGGCAAGCGCCCGACGACATTTTTCCATTGATCTTGAACAGCGGCCGGACTCGTGATCACTGGCATACGATGACACGTACCGGCAGATCGGCGAAACTGTCCGCCCACAAACCCGAACCCTACCTGGAAATTCATCCCCGGGACGCATCCGCATTTTGCATTACGGAAAATACGCTGGTGAAAGTGTCCAGCCCCCGGGGCGAAGCGCTTGCCCGTGCAACGATCACCGATAATCAACAGGCCGGTTCTGTCTTTATGCCCTTCCACTGGAGCGGCCCCTATGCTTCAGACAGCGTTGTCAATGCTGTAGTCAACCCCTTTACAGATCCACTCTCAGGGCAACCTGAATTCAAACATACGCCTGTCAGGATCGAGCCGTTTAATATGGCATGGCAGGCATTTTTACTGTCACGTGCAGAAATCACTTTGACAGGGCATGTCGATTACCGGATCAAGGCAAGGGGTCGCGGGCACTGGCAATATGAACTGGCAGGCAGCAACTGTCCAGATCACTGGGAAGACTGGATCATGTCATTGTCCGGAAAAGAAACCGAGGGTATTGAGCGTATTGAATACGCTGATCCTTCTCTGCAAATTTACCGCTTTGCCTGGTTCAAAGACAAACAGCTCGAAAAGTGCCTGTTCATCGCGCCATCGCATGCACAACTACCCGGCCGCAGCTGGTTAGGTGGGCTGTTTGAACAGGCTGAACTGGATCCGGCTGTACGTATCCACCTGCTGGCAGGCAGACCGGCTGTTGCGGAGGAGGATATCGGCGGTGTGCTTTGCTCCTGTTTCGGCGTCGGCAGAAACCAAATCATGACATGCCTTGAAAAAGGTGAGGCAATATCCGTAGAGGACATTGGCAAACAGCTTCAGGCCGGCACCCGGTGTGGTTCCTGCATTCCGGAACTCAGTGCATTGGTAAAAAATCAACCTGCCGCCTGATGTGCCCGGAACAACGCGCTCATTTCCGGGTAGTATATAATTGAAAGTGCCGAATTCCCGTACCCGGGCGTGGGCAGATAAGCGGATCGGATAAACAAGTGAAAACCATGTTCAACTCGACAGCGGTTTTTCCCTGGCGAAACGAATAAAATAATCCAGTGACTCCGGGTTGGCCATCGCGCCGCGGTTGGCAGCCTTTTCGGCGGGCATACCCATCAGTATCCTTTTCACCGGCACTTCCAGTTTTTTACCTGTCAAGGTCACCGGTATCTGTTCAACAGCATAAATCTCATCAGGCACATGTCTTGGCGAATATTCCTTTCTCAATGCTGTGCAGATACGATCTTTTAAAGATGCATCCAGACTGAGATCCTCATTTAATACCACAAACAAGGGCATGAAAAATTTTCCGTCCGGCAGATCCAGATTGACAATCAGCGCATCCTGAACTTCCTCCATCTTGTCCAGCACCCGGTATATTTCTGCAGTCCCTATCCTGATTCCAAAGCGGTTCAACGTGGAATCGGAACGACCGCTAATGATACAACTGCCTGCTTTCGAGATTTCGATAAAATCTCCATGCCGCCAGAGGCCCGGATAGACTTCGAAATAACTCTGTTTATATTTTTCCATATCCGGATCATCCCAGAAAAATATGGGCATCGACGGCATGGGTTCGCTTATCACCAGTTCTCCGACCGAATCCCTTACGGCTTCTCCATTTTCATCATAAGCACAGGCGGCGACGCCCAGCAGCCTGGCCTGAATTTCACCGGCATACACCGGCAATGTCGGCACGCCGCCGACAAAGCCGCTGCAAATATCCGTGCCACCGCTGACCGAACTCAGCCAGATATCTTTTTTGACCGCCTGATATATCCAGGTGAACCCTTCGGCACTGAGCGGCGAGCCGGTGACCGCAATCGAAGTCAAACGACTCAAGTCATGATTCTCCGACGGCAACAACGCAGTTTGGGACAGAGCGTTGATGTAGGCGGCGCTGCAGCCGAAAAAAGTGGCACCGGTATCAGCCACAACCGACCAGAGAATATCCGGCCCGGGATAAGAGGGGTGCCCGTCGTAGACAATGATGGTGCTGCCCGCCAGCAGCCCACCATGCAATGCATTCCATAACATCCAGCCGGTCGTCGTCATCCAGAAACAATTTGAACCCGGACCCAAATCACAATGAAAAGCAGACAGTTTGAAACTCTCGAGAAGAATGCCGCCGTGAGAGTGCACGATGCCTTTCGGTTTGCCCGTGGTTCCGGAGGAATATAAAATCCACAGCGGATGGTTGAAATCGACGCGCTCGAATTTAAAATCAGATAGCTTCAGATCCGGCCCGGAAAGTACTGTTGTCCATGCGCTGACGTCTTTATTCTCCCAGGCATGTTC